>CAJBBZ010000246.1 GCA_903951445.1 uncultured beta proteobacterium | reverse complement strand
GTGCGCTCCTAGAACACTTTCCGGATCAGACAGGCTTCTTCATAGGCCTCAATGTCTTTTGGAAGGACTTGCTTGAACTGGACAACTCCAATGGCTGTGAGCCAGGCACCTGGTAACCAACTGGTGACTTCTCTGACCTTCAGGACTCCTTGATCCGGTAATTACTATAAGCGTGTGACTCTGCCAAAGTCACACACCTGGTTCGTAGCGAAGACTAAATACATGTGAATTCCAGTGCTCTTTCTACTGGAACCTAGAAGAAATTCACATGATCAAAATCCAAGCTAACCCCCAAGTCTTAGAAGCCCTCAGCCAAACTTTTCCGTCCCCTGCATACAACGCAGCAAGAGCACTGGATAAATACATTGCCGTGCTGGAACGCTTGATATTTGCATCACTGCAAGTGCCACGCACTCCTGAGCAGTCCAAGCTGAACCTTTACGCCATATCACTTCAAAAACTTGCCAACTTAGGAGGGCAGATCGGGCCCAAGAAGGTACGGTTACACAAATGGCTGCGAGACAGCCAATTGGAATTAGTACAGGTGGTGACCAAGGGTTCCAACATTACAGGCCACCTCAGTCAGATCCGATTTACCAAACACGCATCAATGACCGACAGCCTAAAACCAAAAGAACCTATGCCCATGAACAACTCCCAAGTAACCGACCGAGAGATTGCGGCCTACCTGAGCGGTGACGCCGCTGCCAACCAAACCCTGTTTGATCTTCTGTATCCTGATTACCACCAAGGCTGGACCGATGAATACATTCACAGCCAGTTCGACCCTGTCAAGGTTGATGTCCGATCATTAGAAAACTACATCGTTTGGGTAAACCAAGATGCTCGCCTGCTCAGTAAAGAAAAGCGAACCACGGCTATTCGCCAGGCGCGTGTAGTTTTGGGCTGCTCGCAAGCATTCAATGGCTGGTATCTCCAGCGCAAAAAACCCAGTGATTTTGGTCGTACGTATTACGAGGGTGTCAGTGTCCAAAACGTCAACAAAGAACTGCGCCGCGCCATGCTGGGCAACTGCTGGGAGTACGACATCCGCAGCAGCGTCATTGCCTGGAAGATGGGTTATGCCACTAGTTACCTAGCCCAAGCGCCCGGCGACAGAAACATCCGCGGCGCATTCCCCACCACTTTGAACTACTTGGAGGACAAGGGCGACTTCATGCGCACCGTCAGACTTTATGTTTTTCGAGACCACAGCCGGGACGCCGCAGACTTTCAGATCAAGTTGCTCAAGCAGGCATTCACCGCCATGAGCTTTGGCGCAAGGCTGTCTACCCATGGATGGCAGGATAACGCAGGCCAATGGAACAATCCCGCCTTGGTGGTGATCCTCAAAAACCAGGAAGAGCGCAATCGCTTTTTTAATGACGTTACGGTGCGGGCTTTCATCCGAGAGCAAAACACGTTGGATAACTACCTGTTCGATCAGTTCAAGCGCCACCACCCAGACTTACTGAAATTGCCCTGCCTACAAACTCAAAGTGGTAGGGTCAGCAAAGCCAAGGTGCTGGCCTATCTATACCAGCATGGAGAAACGCATGTGATGGACATTGTCCGGGCCACGGCAGCAGCCCATGGCCGAACGCCAATTGCCAATGTTCATGACGCCATATTCTTTAAGCAAAGGTTGGGCGCTGAACTCAAAGCAGAAATCGAGTGGCAGATGCGTGCCCAAACCGGCAACGCCTACTGGTACTTGACGCCCAAGGAGCTGCACCGGTACGAATCCAGGTATTTGGATGTACGCGCTGAAGAATCTGCTCATCGGCAAAGGATTGCTGCAGAGCAGGAACGAGCAGTGAACTATCAGCCTCAAGGTAATGCGGAATTTGCGTTTGCTTTGGCTTGACCTGATTCTTAAGTTCGAAAAAAATCAGACCAAATGCAGCTCTACGCGCTTACCGAGTGCCTGAGCATATTTACGTAGCGTGTTCAGGCTAGGTGAGTGCTTGCCCGTAGCAAGTGAACTCTCTAGTCTGGCAATAGCCGGTGCATGTGTACCCATGCGCTCTGCAACATCGGCCTGAGACAAACCCGCAGCCTTACGGGCCGCTAATATTTGGTCCAGCAGAGCGAATTCTTCGCGGTTGAGTCGCTCCGCCTCAGCTTTAACTGCCGGGTTTTTTAGCATGGTTTTGACCATTTGTTCGTGGGTCATTGGTTTTGATGTCATGCTTTGATCTCCTGCAAACGATTGCGCGCTATGTTCAATTCCTTAGCTGGTGTTTTCTGTGACTTCTTCACAAAGCAGTGCAGCATTACTATGTCCTTATCGACCAAAGTGCAGAAAAATACTCTGGCAATTCCTTCTGCGCCTTTAAGTCTCAATTCAAATAAACCGCCGCCAAAGGCATCAGTATGCGGCAGACCTAAATTGGGCCCGAACTCCGCCATCCTGCGGGTCAAATTGATGTAACGGGCCTGAACGGTCGCTGGCAAAGCCATGACATTTTCCTGAACCTCTAGGCTGTAATAGCGTATGCGGTACTCCATAGGTGCATATTAACAAATATGTTATCAATTGTCAATCGGTGTCCGTTCAGACCGATGGGTTAACAGTGGCTTGCGGTTGCCCAGATTGATGTTCTGAGCACAAAATCCCCTGTGCTTTATAACTATCTGAAAGGAAAAGCACATGTCTACAGCAGCAAGCAACACCAGCAACATGCAGGGATTAAAGGTCACAGCGGCCAAGAAAAGCCTTGTACACAACCCCCAGGCGCACCGCAGACTGAAATTGGCAAAAAAACTGTGGGAACAGATCGAACTGGCCAAAGCACAGGCGCAGGGCAACAACTTCACTATGACCCGTTTTCGTACAGTGACCAATGCTGAGGGTATCAAGCGCAGCGTGGAAGTGCCCCGCCGGGTGCGCGCCTGGTGGTGGGCCACAGATACGGGTCGCTTGGCGCTTAACCTACGCTATGGCGCAAGGGCAGTTGAATTTAGCAAGGGAAAAACTGCCGTGGAGATCGCTACGCCAGCAGAGTTAGTGCCGACCCTGGAACTGCTCAAGCGAGCAGTAGAGGCGGGAGAACTAGACGCTCAGATCGAAGCGGCCAGTATCAAACTTCGCGAAGGTTTTGGCAAATAGGGAAGGGGAATGGGAGGATTGGCCCATGGCACTACAACTATTTCTAGCCAGAGTTTGCATTTGCTCGGGCAGCCATGGCGCCATAACTTTTATTCATACGGCTGTCCACGCCTCGGATGGGTTTCGGGCCAAGCAACTTCTGGAAGCGCAGTATGGGGTGGGAAACGTAGACAGCGTTCGGGCTGCCTGATACCCCAAAGGGTAGAGACTGACTCGACCACGCCGCCAATGCGCGGTCTGTGGTCGAGCGAGGGTGGGCGCTTATTTGATTGCAGGAGTTACAGCGGCGGCAGCGACGCCCTCAGCCTTGGCTTTTTTGGCATGAGCAATCTTGACTTTCTTGTGCGCTGCTTTCTTAACAGGCGCTGTGGCCTCTACAGGCTTGGCATCCGTGCTAGCGGGCGCTGGAGTTGCGGCAAAGGCTGCGGCGCTAAAGGCTCCAACAATCAGGGTGGCGATAAGCTTGTTCATTTGAGAGTCCTTTGAAGGCTTGGTTAACACAGCTCCAGTTGCCTGGAGTAAGTATTCAACGGGCAATGGCAGCCGCCTGTTGACCAAAGGATTCGTATAGTTTTGTAAATGTTTGGTCATGGTGGATTGGGGCAGCGGCCGTGACCAGTAGCCAAATCCTTGGGGCATAAATACCTACAAAGGAGCCCCCGATGAGAGTAGAAGAATTTGCCAACGCCCAGGACCAATTGGACTTATGGAAGAAAGTCAGCGATGCAGTGTGGGCGGGGATCAATGCCCAGCGCCAGCAGCAAGCCCAATTAGCCGCTAAGACCAAGGCCAAGCCTAAAGGCCGAGCCCTGCGCGGGGGAGTGGCAAAACCCAAGCCAATAAAGGTGCCCACCCCCAAGGGGGCGCCTCGTCCTAAGCCCCAAGCTCAAAACCCAGCCCAAATAGCGGCGATCGCAAAATCGAAGGGCCAAGTAGCGACCCCGGTAGCGGCGCCCATAAAACCGGGGACTACAGCAGCGCAAGCAGCCAGGACTATGGCTCTACCCAGGGTGGCGCACCCAAGGCCAGCTAGACCAATGACTCCGCTGCAGAGGTGGCTGAACCGCAGGTCTTGGGGTGTGCCCACGCCTCCAAATATCTCTCAAATGCCGCAAACCGACGCGAAAAGCGGGCCTTTACCCGTGAAATAGTGCTGAAAAAAGTCGCAATGGCCAGACGGACGAGAGGCTATGCATAAATGGTCAGTCCATAAAAAGTCACCCCCTGGCTCGCAACTGTCGGGTTGACCCGACACTTCATCATCGACCCCCGACGCGCAACTGTCGGGTCTTTATCAATGGACCTTCATAGTAAAAATTAAATGTGTAACCTTACCCATAATTAATAATGAAATCAAATAGAAATAGTGGCTCACTTGGTCAAAAAATGAGTTATCTAATTGCGACAATGTGAATCTAAAACCGCGTGAGAATTTTGATCCGATTTTCATCGCACAGTCGCTCTACAGAAAATTGACCTAAATCTCTCCCGATCCCCATCCTTAAAGGCTTATAAGAGTTCCAAGGTAATTATTTTTGGGTGGTTTTAACAGTGTGTAGGACACTGTTTTTGAGGCCTGCTGCAAGCCCCATGTTTAGTAGGTTTGTCGCATTTAGGATACATTTTTGAGTCCCCTGCGTCTACCAATTTCACCACCCGGGCACTGCCAGAATTATGGCACAGGCGCTTGCGCTGTTTGGAACTTGCGCATCGCTTGGCTGGTCCTTGCCTATGGTGCACCTAAGCAACTCAATACCTAAAAGCGCCGCAATGAACCAATGCCTGTGTGATTACATAGGCGCAACAGCCGATGTCGGGGCGTGCATAGATTCCCGCTTCAGCCTGTTCCCGAGGCGATTCGGTGGGATGCCCGCGCGGCTTAGCCCGTACGGGCTAGCCACCATGCCAGAGGACCCTTGGCTCGTTAAGATGAACGACCATGCATCAATTTCACTGGCCTGTCTCCGATTGCACTCAGCTTTGATCCCTTTACTGCACCATCGGCCAGCGCACGGCCTATCACGCGCCACTTTTGCCGTTACTCCGCTGTTGTGGCATGTCTTGGTGGTACTCGGTGTGGTTGCATTGGATTGGGTTAGCTTTATTCAACCCACAGCCAACCTGAATGTCACCGCTTGGAACCCTCTACCAGCATTGGCGATTTTTGTATTTGGCCAACGCACCAGTTTTGTGTTTTCGTATGCAGCTGGCTTGTCGCTATCAGACTGGCTGATTCGGGGCAACGACCCATTGGGCGCGCAATCAATCACCCTGACGCTGATCAGCCTCGCCTGCTACCTGGGAGCCCGCGCAGCCATCACGCGTTATGCCGTCGGGTTCCAGCGCTTCAATAACTTCAAAACCTTGATCGTCGGGCTCGCGGCGCTGATTATTAGCGTGTTACTCAACGCTTGCTTAACGGTAACGACCTTGCTTTACTTTGATGCCGTCACCATGGGCGCATGGCTTGACGTGTTTACCAAACTTACGGTGGGCGATTTGGTTGGATTGTTAGTGCTGATGCCCTTGCTGTCTGCGCTTACCAGCCCTGCGCGCCGCAGCGCTTGCCTGCGCTTATTGCGGCAGGCCAATTTCATAGGGCCTGTGGTCCTCATTGTGATGGTGATTGGTACCTTGGCATCGTTTGCGACCACCACACCGCTGCGCTACAGCTACATTATCTTGCTGCCGCTGGCCTGGATTGCCGTACGCCACGGAATGTCAGGCGTCATAGTTGCTTCGTTTCCTGCGCAATTGCTTTTGGTGACCGCTTATATGGCCCGCAATTCGCCCAACAGCGTGGTATTGGAAGTGCAGACGCTGATGACTGTGATTTCCTTGGTTGCTTTGACGATTGGCGTCACCATCGACGAAAAGGTCTTGACCGAGCGGCGCTTGCGTAGCCGCCAGCGGGCGTCCACATTGGGCCGCATTGCCGGGGTCGTAACCCATGAAATCAGCCAACCGCTGACCTCGATTAGCACGTATGCGATGGCCGCACATCAGATCATTCAGAACACACCCAACTGGCCTCACCCGGACCTCAGCCGTGCGGTCAACTCGATCGTGACAGAGTCTGCTCGGGTGCGAAAAATTGTCCACCGGGTGAAAGATTTCTATCAGCAAGGCATCTTGTCCGTAAGTGACTTCGATATCGTTGACCTGCTTCGTAAAACCCTGGAAAGTGAAACGCTACGCGCGCGCAGCCTAGGCGTGCAAATCTACGAGTTGGCGCGTACAGATTCGGTTCAGTTCCGGGGCGATGTGACCCAACTCAGTCTGGCGCTGCGCAACTTGGTGACCAATGGCACCTCGGCTGCCTCACGCGGTACGGCCAAATGGGTGAGGGTTGAGTTAAGGGTTGATGCCACCTCGTGCAATGTGGATCTCTGGGACAGCGGCCCCTTTATCGCCCAAGACAGCATGGAAGAAATTTTTGACTTTGGATATTCCCGCACATCCGGTGGCATGGGGGTGGGGCTGCACCTGGCCCGCGATGTGATTGAAGCCCACCAAGGCGAGATTGTGGCGATTCCCAACGCCAGCCTGAAGTTCCGAATTTCCTTGCCAATTGTCAGTTCACCGCATTTGAGTACCCTTGAAAAATACTAACCTCTATATCGTTGACGACGAGGCCGCTATTCGCGATGCCTTGGCGCTCCTAACCAGCATGGCGGGGGCTTCCGTATCGGTATTTTCCAACGGCGAAGATTTCCTGAGAGTGATTAACACAGACACTACGGGCTGCGTCATCTTGGATATTTACCTTGGGGGCATGAGCGGTTTGCAAGTGTTGGAGCAGGTAAAGGAGCGAGCACCCCATCTGGTCTGTATTGTCATCACGGCCCATGGCGATGTGCGCACCGCACGGCAGGCCTTTCTTTTGGGCGCGGTCGATTTCATCGAGAAGCCCTACGACCCCCAGGAGCTCATGAATACCCTTGGCAAGGCGGTACTGCGTGTCAGCCGACCACCCCAGCAAAATAGCCCCCAGCCGGGTGAGCTAACTCCCCGCGAAGCAGAAGTTCGTAGCCATTTGCTCGAGGGGAAAAGCAACAAAGAAATTGCCAGCTTGCTACAGATCAGTCCCCGAACGGTCGAGGTTCATAAATCGCGGGTACTCGAGAAGCTCGGGCAAAACAGTGTGATCGAACTGATTCGATCGACCCTGCTCAATGGATAAGCGCCACGCCTAGATTGACCTGGGACGCCGGTTCCTGTAGCGCCAACTGAGGTTTTGGCCGCAGGAAGGAAGCAAAAAGTCGCTCCGTTGACAAGTCTGGGGCAGGGTGTAGGTCGTAGCCCTCGGATGCGTACTCCATCGTATAAAACCCACCGCGCGAGTAAACAACAGAACTCGAAACACAGCTCGAAAGGCGCGCATTGTTGTCGATGGTGAACATGGCAATGTCACGGTCCAAAATATAGATAGCCCCCTTTTCGATTGCAGGCGTTGTGTCGAAGTATTCGCGACGTTGATCATCAAAGTTCCACCAATGCTGGGTGAATTGACGCTGCGCTTGCGAATGCTGCCGTGGCTCTGCAAGCCAGCCACTCACGATAGTGACGCCCTGGCGGCGCAACTGGCTGTAGGCATTGCCAAAGCATTCAATGACGGCGCCGCCGCCTATGCTGTCAACGCACACGACGTCAAGCGCACTTTTGCAGAAGCGTTGTCGGTGTATCAGAAATTTAACGAGGGGACTTTCCATCGAACACTCCCATGTGCATATTTTGTGCAGCCAGAACTTGGCGTTAGCATGAGATTGATCTTAGGTATCTTGGCCTGCTGCGTAAATTCGGTTCGCAACGTACGGGGCTGCGCCTACGCGATACCCAAAGCAAGCCAAAAAGCAACCCTTCACCCCTAGTTCAGCGACAAATACAACGCTGCTACCGGGCGCAAGATGATATGGGGTCAAGCGCATCGCCAGGCTAGTTTGTTGCTATGCTTTAGTGCGTTTCCAAAATTTCTGAGATGCAATAAATGGATATCAATGCCGATTACAGCAAGCGGGTGGTGATGAACCACCATGATTTATCTTGGATTCCTAGCCCTGAATCGGGGGTTGAGAGGCGAATGCTGGAGCGCACCGGCGATGAGGTCGCAAAAGCAACTTCTATTGTTCGCTATCAACCCGGATCCAAGTTTCAAACCCATACCCATGCGTTTGGTGAAGAGATATTGGTGCTGGACGGGGTATTGAGCGACGAGGCTGGCGACTATCCCGCTGGCACTTACATCATGAATCCGCCTGGCTCTTCACATGCACCCTATAGCAAAACCGGTTGCATTCTTTTTGTCAAGTTACGCCACCTTGGTCCAGACCAAGTAGAGCGAGAAGTGCTAAATACTGAAACAGCCCCTTGGTACCAAGGTATGGTGCCCGGTCTGAATGTCATGCCACTGATGCGACAGGGCAGTGGATCGACTTTAGTGAAGTGGGCACCTCAAACCTATTTCAATCCGCACAGACACCATGGCGGGGAAGAGATCTTTGTCGTCGATGGCGTGTTTGAAGATGAGTATGGGCGCTACCCTGCCGGCTCATGGATCAGAAGCCCGCACATGAGCGCGCACCAGCCCTTTAGCAAAGAGGGTTGCACTATCTTTGTGAAGACCGGACATCTATTGAGTTAACTGAAACGAAGCGGCCTTCAAAAGCCGACCTTACATTGGCGCTACCCCATTCACGGGTCACTTTGGGCTTCTTAATTGCCCCATGGCCTTGGACGCCGGCACCAGCATGGCTCGCGGCTAGTAGCTTTCAAAATAAAAGGCGCCAATGGATGGCGCCCGACACGATGGCGTAAGGCCTTTGTGTTTTAAGTCGACGATTTAGGGCCAAAAAGCGCTTGTACGGCGGCTTCGTCAAAGCCTTGGGAGCGTGCAAAGTCGGCCAAGCTCGTCGCGTCGGGCACGGCCGCGTTGCTGGTGATCACGTTCATGGTCTTTCCCAGAGGGACGACTTGTAAGCCAGCGCTAGTGCTGGCGCTGTGGGCGCTGGCAAGTGCTTGCTGCTGGGTCTTGAACATCTGCCCTGACAGAACCTGAGAAAAATCAGTTGCCGGCGACTTCGCATCGAGCTTCCTGGCGCTGGGCGGCGCTTTGCCGACACTCGGCGAGGCCGGTGTAGGCGTCAAAAAGTTCAGTTTCGCTTCCATGTCACAACCATTCGTAAAGGTGCCACTAGCAGCGGCAAATGGAAAAAATTAAGCAATAAATGTGCCCCGAAAACCCGACACCTGCGGTCTATCGCCTGGAACGCATTCACATACAAGCCGACTCAGGACACAGCTTATATCGGCAATTTCCTTGAAACCATGAGCGCTTTTCTCCAAAAAGATGGTGCGGCAGCGTTGAGGGTAAAGTGCCCCGCCCTGGCCCCGACTAGGCCAAGGCGGGAGCACCTTTTCAGTTGGGTGCTGGCTGATTACGCGGCCATAGCCGGGTAGTCGGTGTAGCCCGCTTCGCCTGGCGTGTAGAAGGTGCCCATGTTGGGTGCGGCTAGTTCTGCACCTTTTTGCAAGCGCGCTACCAAGTCCGGATTAGAAATAAAGGGCCGGCCAAATCCGATTAAATCGGCTTGGCCTGCCGCCAGGGCTTGCTCCGCCGTCTCGCCGGTAAAGCCGCCTGCCAGGATAAAGCTTCCTTTGAAGAGGCTACGCAGTTTGGCCTTTAGTTCAGCGGGCACCGCGGGCGCACCCATGGCGGAATGGTCTAGCAAATGTACATACATCAGGCCCAGGGTGGACGCTTCGCTGACCAAGGCCTCGTATTGGGCCTCTACGCCCTCAAACCCGCCAGTGCCATTGAACACGCCAAATGGAGAAATGCGCATGCCCACGCGCTCTGCGCCAATGGCGGCCACGGTGGCGCGCATGACTTCCAGCGCAAAGCGGTTGCGCTTGGCGGC
>CAJBBZ010000245.1 GCA_903951445.1 uncultured beta proteobacterium | reverse complement strand
GTATAACCTGTTCGGTGACGGTGTGGCCTGGCGCGCGGACAACAGTATTCCGCTGGCGTTGGCCATCATGAGCGGCTTGCTGGTCTGGCGCCATGCAGCCAATTTGGGCCGTTTGATGAACGGTACCGAATCCCGATTGGGCGCGAAAGCAAAAACCGGGGGCTAATTCTCAATCGCGAAAATTGTTGAAGCTGAGCGGAATATCGGTAATTTCTTTTTTCAATAGCGCCATGGCCGCTTGCAGGTCGTCGCGCTTGGCGCCGGTGACGCGCACCGAGTCGCCCTGGATGGCCGCTTGCACTTTGAGTTTGCTGTCCTTAATCAGGCGTTGGATTTTTTTGCCTAATTCACTCTCAATGCCATTGCGCACCTTGATGACGCACTTGACCTTGTCGCCGCCCATTTTTTGCACATCGCCTTTGTCCAAAAAGCGCACATCGACATTGCGTTTGGTGAGCTTGTTGCGCAGCACGTCTTCTATCTGGTCGAGCTGAAATTCGGCGTCACCTATCAGGGTGATCTCTTTGTCCTTGATGTCAATCGCGGCAGCTGTGCCTTTGAAATCAAAACGGGTGCCGATTTCTTTGGCGGTGTTCTCCACGCCGTTTTTCACATCGACCAAATTCGCTTCGCAAACGGTATCAAACGAGGGCATTTTTTTAATCTCTCCAACAAAGCTGAAAGGGCCAGGCGCCGCGCAGCGCGTCGGGCGGGTGCGACAATCCCGCCATGGTAGTCGAGAACAACGTGCCTTTGCAGGCGCTCAACACGTTTCACATTGTGGCGAAGGCGCAGCAACTGCTGCGCATCCGCAGCGAAGACGACGTGGCCGCCATGCTGCAAGACGCGGCGCTGGCCGCGCTACCCAAATTCGTGCTGGGCGGCGGCAGCAACCTGGTGTTGACCGGTGACGTCAAGTCTTTGGTGCTCAAGGTCGAAATCATGGGTCGCAGCTTGCTGCGGGAAACGCCCAAAGCCTTTATCGTGGAAGCCGGGGCGGGTGAAGATTGGCATGATTTTGTGGCCTGGACCTTGGCGCAAGGCATGCCCGGCATGGAAAACATGGCCTTAATTCCCGGCACCGTGGGCGCCGCGCCAGTGCAAAACATCGGCGCCTATGGGATTGAACTGCAAGACGTGTTTGACTCGCTAGACGCGATAGATTTGCAGACCGGCGAGCTCTTTAGCCTCGATGCTGCCCAGTGCGCTTTCGGCTACCGCGACTCGATTTTTAAGCACACCAGCGCTGCGCCGGGTTTGGGGCTGAAGGACAAGGCCTTGATTTTGCGCGTGCGTTTTGCCCTGCCCAAGGCCTGGAAGCCGATACTGGGCTATGCTGATATTGAAAAAATGCGCATCCAAGAGGCCTGCGATAAGCCTAACGCACAGCAAATATTTGATTGGGTCTGCCGCATCCGCCGCAGCAAATTGCCCGACCCGGCGCTTGTGGGCAATGCCGGTAGTTTCTTCAAAAACCCCACGGTCAGCGCCGAGCAATGCGCCGACATCATCGCGCGGGACCCGCGTGTGGTGCATTACCGACTGGCCGACGGCTCCTTCAAGCTGGCCGCCGCCTGGTTGATTGACGCTTGCGGCTGGCGCGGCAAATCGGTGGGGCAGGCGGGTGTTTATGAAAAACAGGCCTTGGTGTTGGTGAATCGGGGCAGCGGTAGCCAGGGGGCTACCGGCGGCGAAGTGATGACCCTGGCCAAGGCGATTCAAACCAGTGTGTATGAGCGCTTTGGCCTGCTGCTGGAAACCGAGCCGGTGGTTTTGTAAAGTTTTTGATGTAATGCAAAGGCTGCAAGCCGCGTGTATTCAACAATGCGGCCCAGGCCTTTGCCGTGGTCTTGGAAATGTGGAGAAGTGATTACCATGAAGCAGGTTTTGGTTTTGGGAGGCTCCGGTTTTGTCGGTGGCCATGTATGTGAAAAATTGGTGCGCGCCGGTTATCGGGTTAGCGTTACCACGCGCAAAGCGGTACACGCCAGAAGCGTGATGCATTTGCCGGGGCTCACCGTGTTGGAATGCAATATCCACGACGAAGCGGCCTTGAAGCGCGCTATGGTGGGCATGGACGCGGTCATCAACCTGGTCGCCATCCTGCACGGCAGCCCCGCAGCTTTTGTCCATGTGCACCAAGACTTGCCAGCCAAGATCGCCCGCGCGTGCGTGGCCAAAGGCGTGCGCCATCTGGTGCATATCAGCGCGCTGGGCGTGAATGCGGCGCAGCCGCAGGCCGCGCCCTCCAATTACCTGCGCAGCAAAGCGGTCGGTGAAACGCTGTTAGCCGATACCTTGGGGTGGGCGAAGGATGGCACGGGAATCTGTGGCTTGACGGTGCTGCGTCCCAGTGTGATTTTTGGTGCGAACGACAAGTTTTTAAATGTGTTTGCGCGCTTACAAGCGCTATTTCCGGTAATGCCCCTGGCCTGTGCCGATGCGCGTTTCCAGCCACTGTGGGTAGAAGATGTCGCCAGCGCGGTGCTGGCCAGCCTGAAGCAAGGCCTGGAGCGTGCGCCTGCACTGCGGGTGTATGAACTGGCAGGGACACAGGTGTACACGCTGCGCCAACTCGTGCAATTTGCCGCGCGCAGCAGCGGTATCAACCAAGGCCGCGGCCGACCGGTCATTGGCCTGCCTTTGTGGATGGGTCGTATCCAGGCTTTTATGCTGGGCCTGATGCCAGGCGAGCCGGTGATGAGCCAGGACAATCTGGACTCTATGCAGTTGGACAACGTAGCCACCGGTGGGCTGCCCGGCTTGGCGGCTTTAGGTATCGAAGCTAGCAGCCTGCAAGCCATAGGCCCGCAGTACTTGTTTGCGGAACCTGCAGCACAAGGCTTGCTGGGGCTGCGCAACCGTCGCCGTTAGGACTGCGGCGCCCCGGGCGCTTCGCTGCCCGGCTCTAGGTGCTGGCGAATCATGTCTTGCAAGCGGCCCATGTGTACCGGTTTGGTGACAAAGTCGTTTACGCCTGCTGCCAGTGCTTCTTCATGGGCATCGTTCATCACATCGGCCGTGAGCGCGATGATGGGGATTTTGGCGGCAGGGTGGGCCAGCGCCCGTATGGCGCGCGTCGCTTCTATGCCGTTCATCACCGGCATATGCAGGTCCATCAAGACCAAATCAAAGCTTTGCTTTTGTATGCGGTTGATAGCGACACGTCCGTTTTCCGCGAAATAGGTGAGGTAGCCCATGCGCTTGAGCAAGATATCGACAAACTTACGGTTGACCTCGTTGTCCTCCACGACCAGGATGCGGTACAGGCGTTCGGGTTTGGTCGGTGCGTCTAGCTGAAACACCTTGCGTTGGCTGGTGGGCAGGGGCGCTTGTGCCAGTTGCGCTCGTAAACGCAAAGTGAAACAAGAGCCCACGCCCTTGGCACTGGTTACTTCGATCTGCCCACCCATGAGCTGCGCCAGAGACTGGGAAATTTCTAGACCCAAACCGGTGCCGCCGTAGTCATTGCTGATGCCGTTATGCACCTGGTTAAAGCGCTGAAACAAATTTTCCAGCGCATCACTGCTAATGCCGATACCGCTGTCTTCCACGGAGAAGTCCAGCAACTCATAGTCTTTGTTATCTGATGATGCAGGCGCGCCTAGTTTGACCTTGATCTGTACGCCGCCCCGGCTGGTGAATTTGACCGCGTTATTGGACAGGTTGAACAATATTTGTTTCAGGCGCTTGGCATCCATCGTGAGCCACTGCGGCACGTCTGGGTGGATCTCGGTATCGAAATCCAGCTTTTTTTGCTCTGCCTGCGGGCGCATCACATCGCTGATATCGCGAACCACTTGGCGCACATCCAAGGGGGCAAATTGCAGGCTTATTTTTCCCTCTTCCAAGGCTGACAAATCCAGAATGTCGTTGAGCACATTGAGTAAATGGTTGGCCGATGCATTGGCGGTCTTGAGGTAGTCGGCCTGCATGGCATCGAGTGGCGTGGTACCCAAGAGGCTGAGCATGCCGAAAATCCCGTTAAAAGGCGTGCGCAGTTCATGGCTCATATTGGCCAGAAAGCGACTCTTGCCCCGGCTGGCGGTTTCTGCTTTCAATTGGGTTTCGCGAAAATACTCGGTCAATTTGCGCGACTTTTCCTGCGCCAATGCGCGTTGCCGGTTCTGCAATAACAAAGTGCCTACGGTCAGCAAGGTCAGCAACAAACATAAGACCGAGAGCTGAAAAATATCGCTGGCGTTATTGCTCAGGCGTGCGTATTGGGCATCGGCTTGCTGCTTTTGAATGGCCTTGGCGCTGGCCAGTAAATTGGCCAGGGGTTGCGCCAAGCCCTGGGAAATACTGGCAAGGCCCACCAAGTCTTTGCCGTCGCGGTTGGGGTCTTCCAGCCATTGCTTGGTTCGGGTTTGTAGCCGCTGTACGCGCTCCAGCGTCAGGGTGGATTCGGGGCGGCTCAGCACTTGGTCAGCGGCTGCAAGGGCCTGTATCGCTGAAAGCCGCGCCAGCAACGCGCTGCTGTTAGCTTGCAAGGGGGCGGTATCTGGCGCTACGCCGACTGCTTGCTCGCGGCTTAAAGTCTCGCGCAAGCGTGTAACTTCCGCGTCCAGCTCTTGGATACGCGCCGCAACGCTTGGTTCTTGGTTTTCCTGAGCCGCCTCAAGCCAGCTGCGTTGCTGCCACTGAATATAAAAAAGCAGGGCCACTGCGACAAACAGACTGGCGCCCACCACCGCCAATGCAATATTCAGCGCGCGCAGGCTCAAACGTGGCTCGGCTGCGTGTCCGTCGCGACCCGCTTTGGCGCCTGGGCTTTTGTCAGCAGCCATCGCCAGCCTTTATCCCTCTAACTGCCACTTCGCCACTCCCTATTAAAGACCTTCCAGATACTAAAAAACTATGTATTTTTATATTTATAAGCGTTTTAATAGTTTAATCGTCTTTGGTCAAGCCCATCATGCGGGTGCCAGGGTCCTGCGCCAACAGGCCCGCTTGGCTGTAAATCCCCAGCTTTTCCCGCGTGTCGGCAATATCCAGATTGCGCATGGTGAGTTGGCCAATCCGGTCCGCCGGAGAGAACATGGAAGCGCCTTTTTCCATGGTCAGGCGCTCGGGGTGGTAGGTCAGGTTGGGCGATTCGGTGTTGAGAATCGAGTAATCATTGCCCCGGCGCAATTGCAGCGTCACTTCGCCTGTTACAGCGCGCGCCACCCAGCGTTGGGCGGCTTCGCGCAGCATGATGGCTTGCGGGTCAAACCAGCGGCCCTGGTACAAAAGGCGGCCGAGTTTGCGCCCGTTTTCGCGGTATTGCTCTATGGTGTCTTCGTTGTGGATGCCGGTGACCAAGCGCTCGTAGGCAGTAAACAGCAAGGCCAGTCCTGGCGCCTCGTAGATACCACGGCTTTTGGCCTCGATGATGCGGTTCTCAATCTGGTCGCTCATGCCCAGGCCGTGGCGTCCGCCAATGCGGTTGGCTTCCAAAATCAGGCTGACCAGATCCGGGTATTCCACGCCATTGAGCGCGACCGGGCGGCCTTCGTCAAAGCGCACCCGCACGTCTTCGCGCGCGATGCTGACCTCGTCCTTCCAAAAGGCCACGCCCATGATTGGGTTGACGATGGTCATGCCGCTGCTCAGGTGCTCTAAGTCTTTGGCTTCGTGGGTGGCGCCCAGCATATTGGAGTCGGTGGAATAGGCTTTTTCGGCTGACATCTTGTAGCCAAAACCCGCTTGGGTCATGAAGGCCGACATTTCCGCGCGGCCACCAAGCTCGTCAATAAAGGCCTGGTCTAGCCAGGGCTTGTAGATTTTGAGCGCTGGGTTGGTGAGCAGGCCGTAGCGGTAAAAGCGCTCGATGTCATTGCCTTTGTAGGTGCTGCCATCGCCCCAGATATGCACATCGTCTTCCTTCATGGC
>CAJBBZ010000244.1 GCA_903951445.1 uncultured beta proteobacterium | reverse complement strand
TCGCGCACCATGCCGCCCAGATCCGCATAAGGCGGTTGGATGCCCAGGCCCAAAAAGGACAGGCCGGCGATAAACAAAAAGTTAAAGCAAAAGCGCAGGCCGAATTCAGACACCAGCGGCGCCCAGGCGTTGGGCAAAATTTCGCGGGTAATCACCCACCACAGGCCTTCGCCGCGCAGTCGCGCCGCTTCCACATATTCCATCACTGTTAGGTTCATGCCCAGCGCGCGCGAAAGGCGGAACACGCGGGTCGAGTCCAACACCGCAATTGTCATGATCAGCGTGGGGATGCTGGAGCCGAAAACGCCCAGAATAATCAGCGCAAAAATCAGGCTGGGGATGGATAGCATGACATCGACCAGGCGGGTGAAAAACACATCCACCCAGCCGCCGACCACGGCGCTGACCAGGCCGGTCAGGATGCCGATCAAAAACGACAAAGCCGTAATGGCGATCGCCACGCCAATCGTCATGCGGCTGCCGTACATCATGCGCGTGAGCATGTCGCGCCCGATCTGGTCCGCGCCGAAAAGCATCTTGGCCGAGGGCTCGTCCCAGGTGCCCCCTATGTTGGCCGATTCGGAATAGGGCGCTATCCAGGGCGTAAACAAAGAGATAAAGATAAAGAACGCCACCACAGCCATGCCAAAGGTGGCAGACGCGGTGAGCTTGTGTCCGAAAAGTTTCATGGTGCTAGCAATTGGAAAATGGCTTAGCGCTGGTGGCGCAAACGCGGGTTGACCACAATGACCAGGATGTCGGCCAGCGTATTGAGCAGCACAAACACGGTGGCAAACGTCAGGCCGCAGGCCTGGATCACCGGCACATCGCGCTTGGATACGGCATCGACCATGTACTGGCCCAGGCCCGGATACACAAATACCGCCTCGATCACCACCACACCGACCACCAGATAGGCCATATTGAGCGCGATCACGGTGATGATGGGCGCCGCCGCATTGGGCAGCGCGTGGGTGACGATGACGCGTTTGCGCGGCGCGCCTTTGAGAAAAGCCATTTCGATATACGGCGTGGACATGACCGAGAGCACCGAGCTGCGCGTCATACGCAACATGTGCGCCGCGACCAACAGCGTCAGCGTAATGGCGGGCAGCGTGGTTTGGAATACCCTGTCACCAAAAGACATGCTGTTCGATACCATGGCCAGCGACGGGAACCAATGGAATTGCACCGAGAAAAAGATGATCAGCAGGTAGGCGATAAAAAACTCGGGCAGCGAGATGGCGATTAGCGTTGTAATGTTGGACAAACGGTCAGACAATTTACCTTCGTTAATCGCCGCCAGCACCCCCAGGCCAACGGACAAGGGGATGGCGATGACGGCGGCATAACCGGCCAGGAACAAGGTATTGCGTAAGCGCGGCAGCAAGTCGTCGATGATCACGCGTTTATTCGTCAGGGCCACGCCCAGGTCGCCGTGCAGAGCGCCGACCAGCCAGTTCCAGTAGCGCAGGTGGGCGGGAACGTCCAAGCCCAGTTCGCGGCGAAACACAATCAGCGCTTCGGGTGTGGCGCCTTGGCCCAGCACCGCCGAGGCTACGTCGCCCGGCAAAATTTGCGTACATACAAATATCAAGACCGAGACTGCAAACAGGGTCAGTATCCCCAAAAGCAGGCGGTTCACAATCAACTTGGCCATGACGAGCTATCGGTAGTTAAAAATAAGACGCTGCAATTGCAGCGCCACGCGTAGCATAACGCCATGACAAGCTTACCAAAGAAAGCATAAAAAAAGGGGCCGGGCATAAGCCCAGCCCCTTTTTTAGATTCACACAGCGACGCCGTCTGTTGCCAAACCGGCGCGCTTGCAAATTTAGGCAAACCAGCCTTTTTCAGCGATGCGGGCATCACCGAAATCGTAACGGCCAGAGGGCACCAAACCTTGCAGCTTGGTGGTGTGTGCGTCCAGGTAGTCCTGCACTGCGTAGTTCACCATGCCGGCGTTTTGCGACACCAACTCTTGGCAGCGTGAGTACAGATCCTGGCGCTTCTTGGCATCGATCTCGACGCGGGCCGCTTCCAAAGCCTTGCTGAACTCGGCGTTTTCAAAGTGGCTGTCGTTCCAGGGGTTGCTCTTGCCGCCGTAGAAGGTGGAAGTGAACTGGTTGTCGATGGTGGGACGGTTGCCCCAGTACACCGCGCAGAAAGGCTGCTTGAGCCAGACGTTGTCCCAATAGCCGTCGCCAGAGACGCGCTTGAGGTCCATATTGATGCCGGCTTTGGACAGCGACTCTTGGAAGATTTGACCCGCATCCGTGGCACCAGAGAAAGCGCCTTCGGACACTTGCAATTCGATCGCGCCGCTGTGGCCCGATTTCTTGTAGTGGAACTTGGCCTTGTCCAGGTCGAGGCGGTTCATCGGCTGGTTGGGGTTGTAGAACTTCATCTTCGGTCCGACGCAGTTGTCGTTACCAATAGAGGCAAAGCCGCTATAGACGTTATCGACAATCTTTTGGCGGTCGATACCGTACTTCAGTGCCAGCATTACATCGTTATTGCTAAACGGTGCTTTGTCGGTATGGGCCACAAAGCAAAAGCGGTTGCCCATGCCGGGAGTGCGCGACACTTTGACGGCGGAGTTTTTGGCCAGCAAAGCAGCGGTCTTGGGGTTCACGCGGTTGATGATGTCCACGGTACCGGTTTGCAGCGCAGTGGTGCGCTGGTTGGCATCGCCGATGTAGATGAGTTCCACACGGTCAAAATTGCCACGGTTGGGCTTCCAGTAGTTACCGGCTTTGCGCTTGAAGGTCGCGCGCACACCGGGTTGAAACTCTTCCAGCGTGAAAGCGCCGGTGCCATCAGGTTTGCTGAAGTCTTTGAAACCATTGGGTACCACGATGATGTGGTAGTCGCTCAGATTGAAGGGCAAATCGACATTGCCCTTGTTCATGGTGATTTGCACCTGGGTGGCGGACAGCTTTTTCACGTCCTTGATGTCTGCCAGCAAAGCCTTGGCGGGCGATTTGGTTTCGCCGCGGTGCATATTGATGGAATAGATCACATCGTCTGCGTCCAAAGTCTTGCCGGAGGTGAAGGTAATGCCTTTGCGCACATTGAAAGTCCAGTCGGCTGCGCCGGGCTTGACTTCCCAGCTCTCAAACAATTCGCCGGTCGCGTCGCCGTTGTCGGCCACTTCCACCAGGTTGTTCCACAGCATCAGGCTCAGGTTGATCGGGATGGAGTCCGCATAAGTGAGGGGGTCCAAGCTATCCGAGGGTGAGCCGCCTTCCATACCCATACGCAGCGTGCCGCCTTTTTTCGGGGCACTTTGCGCCATGGCGGGAGAGACACCCAGGGTGGATGCCAGGCCTACAGCGGATGCGCCGAGAATGATTTGGCGACGGTCCAGGACGATACCTGAGTCGCTGTTGTGTTCGACATTTGCCATTTTTGAAGTTCTCCAATCCAAGCAGATTTATAAACATGTTTCCGCTGGCCCTCTGAAAAAAACAGGCCACACGGAATCGGAGTGCAATAAGCTTTGCGCTCTATAACCATAGTAATCCAATAATTAGCCCTACTCAAGCCAAAAACATCGGCATATTCCCTAGGTTTTTGCCAATCCAGCGCGGCTTGGACAATTCCTGAAATTGAGCCCCTAAGTGCTGGCGCTCGGCCCAGGTGCTTAACGCCCAGCCCAGCGCGGGGCGCGTTTTTCCCCAAAGGCGCGCGGGCCTTCGGCAGCGTCCTCGGAGCGCAGCATGGCCTGGTACACCGGCAAACCGCCGCCGCGCAGCGCCTGGTACGCCTGCTCTATCGGCATGCCCGCCGTGGCTTTGGCGATTTCCATCACCGCACCCACGGCCAGCGGCGCCGCCTGCACAATTTGCTGGGCCAGCGCGCTGGCAGCGGCCATCAATCCATCGGGCGCCACCACCTGGTTCACTAGGCCCCAGCGCGCGGCCTCGTGGGCGCCCATGCGCCGCCCGGTCAGCAGCAATTCCAGCGCAATCGCGCGCGGCAGGCGCTGCGGCAGGCGCAGCACGCCGCCCGAGTCGGCCACCATGCCCAGCTTGACCTCGGTCAGCGCAAACTCGGCGCTTTCGCTGGCCACGATCAAGTCGGCGGCCAGCGCCAATTCAAAACCGCCGCCCATGGCCAGGCCGTTCACCGCCGCGATCACCGGCTTACCCAGGTCAAAAAACTCGGTCAACCCGGCAAATCCGCCCGGTCCGTGGTCGGCGTCTATGGCCTCGCCCTCGGTGGCCCCGGCCAAATCCCAGCCCGCCGAAAAAAAGCGCCCGGTGCCGGTGATGATGCCTACGCGCAGCGCCGGGTCGTCCCGCAGTTGCTTAAAGGCGGCGTACAGCGCCAGGCTGGTGGCCACGTTAATGGCATTGGCCTTGGGCCGGTCCAGGGTGATGGTGAGCACGCCGCCTTCGGCCATGCAGGTGACGGCTTCAGCCATGGGCTTCTCCAGACAAACGAATCAAAGCATCGACCGCCAGCACGCCCTGGCCTGCGGGCAACACCAGCACCGGGTTCACGTCCAGTTCCAGCAGCGTGTGGCCGTGGGCCTGGGCATAGGCGGCAATCGCCAGCACGGCATCGACCAGCGCATCCACATCGCCCGCCGCCTTGCCCCTAAAGCCAGCCAGCAGCGGCCAGGACTTGAGCGATTGCAAGGCGTGCAGCACTTCCTCGCGGGCCACGGGGAACAACAGGGTTTGCGCGTCTTGCAGCAATTCCACCAATATGCCCCCGGCGCCCACCGTCAGCGACAGGCCAAACTGCGCATCGCGCTGCACGCCTACGATGATCTCGGCCACCACTTGTCCCGCCATTTGCTCGACCAAAAAGCGGTCGGACAGCGCGGCCATACGGGCCACGGCGGCGCGCACGCCTTGGGCATCGGGCACGTTCAGTTGCACGCCACCGGCCTCGGTTTTATGCGCTAGCTGCGCCGATACGGCTTTGACCACCACCGGGTAGCCCAGGCTATCGGCGAAATCGGCGGCCTGTGCCGCACTGACCACCTGGCCGCGTGGCACCGGCAGGCCAAATGCAGCCAGCGCTTGCTTACCCGCTGCTTCGTCCAGGGTGTGGGATGGGGCACCGCCAGAGAAGGTCTGTGAATCTCTGTCATCGCCAGGCGCAAGGCGACTTGGCGATCCATCCAATGCGGCTGGTGCAGCAGGGGCCATCGGTACTACATCCGCCAGTGGCTGCAAGTGCGCCAGTCGCGCACGCGCCGCGCCAATGCGGGCGGCGTGGGCGATGGCGTCCAGGCAGTCGGGGATGCCGTGCATGGGCGCAATGCCCTGGGCCATGAGCGCTTTGGCGTATTCCTCGGGCAAGTCCTCGGGCAGGGAGGCGACCACGGTGGCGCCGTGGCCGCCATAACGCGCTGCGGCGGCAAAGGCTTCGACCGTCGTGCCCCAACTGTCGGCGCGGCAGCGGTCCAGGCGCGGGTAGTCCAGCACCAACAAAGTGGCGTCAAACCCGCAATCCATGAGCCCGGAAAAACAGGCGGTCTGCGCGGCCAGGTCGCCCCAGATATAGGTGTGGTAATCCAGCGGATTGGCCACATTCACTTTGTCGCCCAGCACCGCACGCAGGCGCGCATCGGCGACGGGCGGGATGGTGGGCATGTCCAGGCCGCGCGGTTGCGCCAGGTCAGCCACCAGAGAAGCTTCGCCGCCCGAACAACTGGCCGAAATAATGCGCTTGCCCGTAAGCGGCCCGTGCACATGCAAAAACTTGCAAGTCTCGATCA
Organism: uncultured beta proteobacterium; assembly: GCA_903951445.1. Taxonomy (GTDB): domain Bacteria; phylum Pseudomonadota; class Gammaproteobacteria; order Burkholderiales; family Burkholderiaceae_C; genus Allorhodoferax. Next base: position 32,351 of record CAJBBZ010000244.1, on the reverse strand, counting down.
GGCCTGCCGGGTCGCGCACGCGGGCGATACCGCAGCGGGCAAACAAGGCGTCATACAAGGCGTCCGGGCCGGCTAGCGAACTGGTGTGGCTCATGGCAGTTTGCGCGCCCAGCGTGGACGAACCGGCTTTGAGGGCCACCAGCGGTACGCCCTGGCGCAAGGCCTTCAGGGCCACGCGGGAAAACGCGGCCACATCGTCCAGGCCTTCGATGTGCATGCCGATGACGCTTACCCGTGGGTCTGACAGCAGGCTCTCGACCAGGCTCTCCATGCTGTTGCCCGCTTTGTTGCCCACGGTTATTAGGTAGGCCAGCGGCAGGCCACGGGTTTGCATGGTCAGGTTCAGGCCGATGTTGCCGCTTTGGGTGATCAAGGCCACGCCTTGGCTTTGGCGCTGGCCGCCATGTTGGTCCGGCCACAGGGCCACGCCGTCCAAATAGTTGAGCATGCCGTAGCAATTGGGGCCTATCAGCGCCATGCTGCCCGCCGCCTGCACCAGTTCGGCTTGCAGCGCCAGGCCATCGCCGCCCACTTCGGCAAAGCCCGAGGCATAGCAAATTGCGCCCCCGGCACCGCGCGCAGCTAGCTGGCGCACGATGTCTACCGTGGCCTGGCGCGGCACGGCGACAAAGCTGGCGTCTGGCGCTTCGGGCAGCGCATCGACACTGGCAAAGCAGGGCAGGCCGTCCAGCTCTGTGCGCGTGGGGTGTACCGGCCAGATCTGCCCGTCAAAGCCCAAAGCTTTGCATTGGCGCACCACCTCGTGGGCCGAAGCGCCACCAAACACCGCGATATGGCGCGGCGAAAACAAACGCCGCAGCGCTTTGGACTCAGCCACCGTGGCCATGCTTAACCGCCGTGCACGCGCAACATGGCGCGCGAAATAATGTGGCGCTGGATTTCGCTGGTGCCGTCCCAAATGCGCTCCACCCGCGCATCACGCCAAAAGCGCTCTATCGGTAATTGACTCATCAGGCCCATGCCGCCAAAAATTTGCAGCGCGTTATCGGTCACGCGCGCCAGCGCTTCGGAGGCAAACAGCTTGGCCATGGCCGCGTCCGAATCGCTCATGGTGCCCTGGTCGCATTTCCAGGCTGCTTGCAAAGTCAGCAACTCGGCTGCGGCCAGCTCGGTCGCCATGTCCGCCAGCTTGAAACCCGTGCCCTGAAACTTGCCAATCGCCTGCCCAAACTGCTTGCGCGTGGCGGCCCATTGCGTGGCCATTTCCATGACCCGCTGGCCGCGCCCGACGCTGGTGGCAGCTACGGTCAGGCGGGTGGCGCCCAGCCATTGGCCCATTAAATCAAAGCCCCGGCCTTCTTCGCCTAAGCGCTTGTAGGCAGGTACGCGGCAATCGGTAAAAAACAATTCGCACTGGTGGTAGCCCCGGTTGGATACGCAAGCGGGGCCGCGCCGTACCGTCAGGCCAGGCGAGTCCAGGTCCACCAAAAAGCCGGTGATTTTTTTCTTCGGCCCGTGGCTGGTTTCTTCCACGCCGGTGGCGGCAAACAGCACCACAAAATCGCTCATATCGGCGTGGCTGATGAAGTGCTTGGTGCCGTTGATGAGGTAGTCGGCGTTCTCGCCACTGCCATCGCGCGTGGCACGGGTTTGCATGCCGCGCACGTCCGAGCCGGCATTGGGCTCCGTCATGGCCAGGCAATCATGGCGCTCGCCGCGTATCGTGGGCAACAGGTATTCCTCAATTTGCGCACCCTCGCAGGCACGCAAAATATTGCTTGGCCGCGCCACCAGCATTTGCAGGCCATAGGATGCGCGCCCTAGCTCGCGCTCGAGCAGCGCCACGGTGAAATTGTCCAGCCCGCCGCCACCTAATTCGGCGGGCATATTGGCCGCGTACAAACCCACTTCAATCGCTTTGGCTTGGATGGACTGCACCAGCTCGGGCGGTATCGCGTCGGTGCGCTCCACCAGGTCTTCGTGCGGGTACAACTCGTTTTCCACAAAGGCGCGGACGGTGTCCACGATCATGGTTTGTTCATGGCTCAGGGCAAATTGCATGGGGGGCCTTTTAGCAGGGGTAAAGTGGTTTTAGCAGATCAAAAATCTGGGGGCTTACTGCATTTAGCTTGCGGCTTTGCGGCGTATGCCCAGAGGCTGGCCGGCTTGCGCGGGGCGGGGCAGCGCACTGTGCGCGCGGTGCACCGCAGCCACGCGTTGGTATAAATAATCGGGCATAGGCGCTGCGCGGCCTTGGCGCATGTCCACATGCACCAGCATCTGCTCGCCGGTGGCCAGCAAATCGCCGGTGCTGCCGTGGTACATCGCATGAAAAATATGCATGCGCTTGTCGTCCATATCCAGTACTTGCAGCGTCAGGCGCAAGGGTTCGCCTTCGGCCACTTCGCGGATATTGTGGATATGGGTTTGCACGGTGTAGAAAGATTTGTTGTCCACATCGCGGTAGCTCTCGTCAATGCCGATGGTGCGGAAATACGCATCCGAGTTGTCGCCAAAGACCAGTAAAAAACAGGACTCGCTCATATGGCCGTTGTAGTCCACCCATTCGGGCAGCACCTGGGGCTGGTGCAAGCACAGGGGCGCAGCAATCGGGGCGCTGGCGTCCCAGGCTTTGGCGGGCGTGCCTTCAAGCGGTGTGCTCAGGCCTTGGGGTGGGGCAGACATGGTGCGTGAAGCTTCCGTGTGTTGGTAGGTAGCAGATGAAAACTTGGGGTCAATGCTTCGCGAGGGCAGGCCTAGGGGATGTGTAGCGCGATCTTGCCTACAAAGCGCTTAGCCACAAAATCGGCTTGCGCTTGCGCAATGTCGCGTAAATCGTAAGTGCGCGCCAGCAGCGGCTTGAGTTCGCCGCGCGCCACATAGCCCAGCAATTGTTCAAACACCGCATCCTCTTGCCAGGTGCAGCCTAGCAATTGCAGGTCTTTGAGGTAGAGCGTGCGCAAATCCAAATTGACCATCGGCCCGGCGATCGCACCGGCTGTCGCATAGCGCCCGCCACGCTGCAAAACTTCCAGTAACGACGGCCAGGCCGGGCCGCCCACCAGGTCAATGACCACGGCTACGCTGTCTTTGCCCAAGGCCTGCGCCACATCGGCATCGCGGGCCAGTGTGTGTTGTGCGCCAATGGCTTGGAGGGCCGCGTGTTTGCTGCTGTCGGCCTGCGCAATCACCTGCGCGCCGCGCAGGTGCGCCAGCTGCACCGCCGCGCTGCCCACGCCGCCGGATGCGCCGGTAATCAGCATGCGCTCACCGGCGCGCACATTGGCACGTGTCAGCAGGTTTTCAGCGGTGGAATACGCGCAAGGCAGGCAGGCCAGTTCGGCATCGCTTAAGGTACTTTGCACTGCCATGGCGGCGCTGGCGGCCACGCGGGTGTATTGGGCAAAAGCGCCGTCGCATTCCGAGCCAAAATAATCAAAGTCATAAGGCGCGCCGCCCAGCTTGCGCAGCACCGGGCGCACCAGTACGCGCTGGCCAATGCGTGCGCTGTCCACGCCCGCACCCACGGCCACTATGTGCCCGCAGCAATCGGCCCCTTGAATGCGCGGAAACTGCATCGCGGCTCCGCCCCAGCTAGGGGCTGCGTCACTGGCGGCGTCAAAGCCCACGGACGCGTGCTGCGTCGGGCCATCCACGGTTTTGGAGTACCAGCCCACGCGGGTATTGATATCGGTGTTGTTGACCGAACTGGCGGCTACGCGGATCAGTACTTCGCCCGCACGCGGCAGCGGCACCGGCAGGTCCTCGCGGTACTGCAATTGTTCGGGGCCGCCAAAGCCGGTCAGCAGCACGCCGTGCATGCGTTCCGGTAGTGGGGCGGCAGCGGCCATGGCCTAGGCGGTTTTGGCTGCGGGCAGGCTGATCACGCGCCCCACGTAGGGTGGGCGCGGTAGGCTGCGGTGCGCGGTGGCCAGCATCTGCACCCGCGCCGCGACATTGAGCGCAAAGGCGCTGGCACGCGGCCCGTCCATCACCACATTGAGCAGCATTTGCTCGCTATAGGCCATCACCGTGTCATTGCCTTTAATGTGCAGCGCCAGCCCCACATGCAGGCGCTTGGCATCAAAGCCCAGCACCTGGCAATACACCTGCACCTGGGCGCCGAGTTTGACCTCATGCAAAAAATTGATATGCGCTTCCAGCGTAAAGATCGAGTGCCCGGTGGCTTTGCGCCCGGCCGCGTCCAAGCCGATTTGGTCCATCAGCCCATCCACGCCGTAGCTGAACAAAACCATGTAAAAACCATCGCGCAAATGGCCGTTGTAGTCCACCCAGTCGGCAATGATCGGGGCTTCGTAGGTGAGCAAGGTTTCAGGCATCGGGCGCAATTCCGTGTTTGAGTTTGGTGGCTTTGACGGCTGCTTGCACTGCCATCAGGCAGTCGTCACGGTAGCGCTCCCAGTCGGCAATACTGCGCCCGTCTAGCTGCACCTCGCTGCCATCGGCCACCGCGTCGAGCAAGCTGTCGGTGAGCTCAGGCGCTTCCAGCTTGGTCCAGGGCAGCTTAAGCGCCGGGCCGAACTGCGCCATAAAGTGGCGCATACCTGCGTCGCCACCGGCCAAGGTGTAAATCAAAAAACTGCCCATAAAGGACCAACGCATACCGGCACCAAAGCGGATGGCGTCGTCAATCTCGCCCGTGGTAGCCACGCCGTCGTTGACCAGGTGCAGCGACTCGCGCCACATAGCCTCTAACAAGCGGTCGGCGATAAAGCCGGGTACTTCTTTGCGCACATGCAAAGGGCGCATGCTCAAAGACCGATACACCTGCATCGCCGCTTGAATGGCCTGGGGCGAAGTGTTCACGCCGCCCACCACTTCCACCAAAGGCAGCAAATACACCGGGTTAAACGGGTGGCCCACCACGCAGCGCTCGGGGTGTTTGGCTCTAGCATAAAAATCGCTGGGCAAGAGGCCCGAGGTGCTCGAACCAATCAGCACATTGGGCCGCGCGGCGGCGGTAATTTGCGCATGCAGCGCCAGCTTCAAGTCTTGGCGCTCGGGCGCGCTTTCTTGAATGAAGTCGGCTTGCGCCACGCATTCCTCTACCGTGGCCACAAACTTCATGCGCGACTGCGAGGCGCCCGGTGCCAGGCCTTGGGCGGTGAGCGCGCCCCAGGCTTTGGCAGTGCGCTCGCGCAGCGCGGCTTCTGCGCCGGGGGCCGGGTCCCAGGCGATCACGTCCAGCCCATGGGCCAGCGCACGCGCCACCCAGCCGCTGCCGATGACGCCGGTGCCCAATGCAGCAAAAGTCTTGATTTCAGTAATAAACGACATAGTTTTCCTTGGTTTATCCGCGCTTTTTCAGGCCCATGGCCACGCGGCCTTCGGCGGGCGTCATGACCTTGCCGCCCAGGCGGGTGATGATTTCTACCGCGCGTTCGGTGAGCGAGCCATTGCTGGCGGGCACGCCTTTGTCCAGCCACAGGTTGTCTTCCAGGCCCACGCGCACATTGCCACCCAAAATCACCGACTGCGCCAGCATGGGCATTTGCGAGCGGCCAATGCCAAAGGCCGACCAGACCACGCCCGGCGGCAGGTTGTCCACCATGGCTTTCATGGTGGTGGTGTCCGCCGGTGCGCCCCAGGGAATGCCCAAGCACAGTTGGAACAGCGGGTTGTCCAGCAGGCCTTCTTTGATCATTTGCTTGGCAAACCACAGGTGGCCGGTATCGAAGATTTCGAGTTCGGCCTTTACGCCCAGCTCGGTAATGCGCTTGGCGCCTGCGCGCAGCGCCATGGGGGTGGAGACATAAATCGTGTCGCCGTCGCCAAAGTTGAGCGTGCCGCAGTCCAGGGTGCAGATTTCGGGCAGCAGTTGCTCTACATGGATTAGGCGCGCCATGGGGCCAATCAGGTCGGTGTTGGGGCCAAAGTGGGTGGGGTTCTCGCCCGCGCCGATTTCTAGGTCGCCGCCCATGCCCGCCGTCAGGTTGACAATCACATCGACACCCGAATCGCGGATGCGGTCCATCACTTCGGCATACAAAGCAGGGTCGCGGCTGAATTGCCCGGTGGCGGGGTTGCGCACATGGCAGTGCACCACGGTGGCGCCGGCTTTGGCCGCTTCCACCGCCGCCGCCGCGATCTGCGTGGGCGTTACGGGAATGGCCGGGTGCTTGCCGACGGTGTCGCCCGCGCCCGTCAGTGCGCAGGTAATGATGACGTTGGGGTTCATAGTGCGTAGTCCGTTTCTTCGAGGTCAAGGATGGCTTTAAGCGCTTTCAAATGCAAAGCGCAGGAGTCGGTAGGGTAATCGTTCCATTGGGCGCTGGCCAAGCGCGCCACGGCGTCGGGTAGGAGGGCTAGCGACCGGCCGGTGGACAGGGCTAGCACCTGCACTTTGGCAGCTTTTTCCAGGTAGTAGAGCTCATCGAGCGCCTGGGCCACACTGGGGCCTATCACCATGACGCCGTGGTTGCCCAAAAACAGCACGCTTTTGCCGTCCTGCATCAGGGCGGCAACGCGCTCGCCCTCGGACGTATCCAGCGCCATACCGGCGTAATGCCGGTCGTAGGCAATGCGGCCGTAAAAGCGGCAGGCGTTTTGGTCTAGTGCCAGCCATTCAAAGTCTTGCAGGCAGCACAGCGTGGTGGCATAGGGCATGTGCGTATGCAAGATGCAGCGCGCCTGTGGCAGGCGCTGGTGCAGCATGGCGTGCAGGTTCCAGGCGGTTGGGTCGGCGCCTAGCGCGGCGATGTCTTGGTCGCCTTGGTCTGCATCGAGCAGCAGCAAGTCGCTGGCGCGGATGCGCGAAAAATGGCTGCCTACCGGATTGAGCAAAAACTGTTTCCCGCCTTCGGAGACCGCTAGGCTGAAGTGGTTGGCGATGGACTCATGCATATCCCAGCGCGCAGCCCAGCGAAAGGCGGCGGCCAGGTCAATGCGCTCTTGCGTTAGCGAGGCTTGTGGGTGCATGCAGGGGTTCCGTCCAATTGCCACTGTAGGGCGAGTGTAGGCACCAAGGTGCTTGGGGTGCGACGCATTTTCCGCCAAAAGCGACCTGCCGCTTCCGGTCCATTTTTCTGATGCGCCAATGCAAAGAATTGTCCTGCTAAGCGCGCAAAACGTCGCCTTTTGGGGGCTGGCGCTTGCCCCGCTGTGTCACCATCGACGCTTCGCCGTCCCGCTTCGGTCTGCTCGTGTAGGTTTTATGCAACTCCCCCGTTTTTCTCCGCTGACACTGCCCCTGGCCTCGCTGCTGTCAGGCGTCAGTATGTTGGTTGTGGGCATCGCCCTGTTAACCGTGGCCATTGGCGCGCAAGCGGGCTTGGCCAAGTATTCGGGCCTGGTCACCGGCATGATCATGTCGGCCTATTTCGCAGGCTTTGTCTATGGCACCTATGCCTGCCCGGCGCTGATTCGCCGCGTCGGCTATATCCGCGCGTTTGCCGTCATGGCCTCGGTGGCGTCTGCCTTGCCGGTGCTACACGCGCTGTGGACCAATCCCTGGTTTTGGGGCTTGCTGCGCTTTGTCACCGGCTTGTGCATTGTGGGCCTCTACATGGTGATCGAGAGCTGGCTCAATGTGGTGGCCGGGCGCGAAAGCCGGGGCAAAGTGTTTGCCGCCTATATGGCGGTTAGCGGTGTGTCCACCGCGCTGGGGCAGTGGCTGATTTTGGCGGGTGACCGCTTTGGTTTTGTGCCCTTTGCGTTTGCATCCATCTTGTTTTCTTTCGCGCTGGTGCCCACCACCATGACCACCATCCGCGAACCCAAGCAAACCAACGCGCCGTCCATGAGCCTGGTGCGCTTGTTCGCCATCTCGCCGATTGGCGCCATCGCCGCCATGGGTTCGGGCCTGATCAGCGGCACGTTTTACAGCTTGGGCAATGTGTTTGGCAAAGGCGTGGGCTTTAGCGACAGCCACACCGCCACCTTTATGGCCGCTACGATTTTGAGCGGCGCCGCGTTTCAGTACCCGGTGGGCCATTTGTCGGATCGCTACGACCGGCGCTTGATGCTGATCTGGGTCTGCCTGATTTCGTCTTTGCTGGCCGCCGTGGGCTTTTACTTGGCCCGTGAATATGAAAACCTGTTGGTAATGTTGGGCATTTTGTACGGCGCGCTTTCGTTTTCGATTTACGGCCTGAGCGTGGCGCATACCAATGATTTGATCGAGCCATCCAAAGTGCTGGAAACCACGGGCGGCCTGTTGCTGCTCTACGGCATAGGTGCCACCCTGGGCCCGACCATGGCCGGCGGCATGATGGACTACTTGGGCCCCGAGAGCCTGATGCTGTACTTTGCGATCGTGCTGCTGGGGCTGGCGGGCACGGTGTGGTACTTCATGCTGGGCCAGACCGAGCGTGTGGACATGCCCGCGCCGCGCTCGGACTACGTGATCATGGACGCCAGCTCGCAAGCGGCTTTGCAAATGGACCCGCGCGCTTTGCCGCAGGATGCGGATTAGGGGCCTTGGTATGGATGCACAATCGCGCTGAATCGATAAGCCCCCAACCGAAAGGCGCGTATGCAACACGTGACATTCACCCAAATGCAAGACGGCACGGCCGCAGACTACCAGCTGCTGCATAGTTTGGAGCAGGCCTACATCCAGACGCTGCCCGAGCGCTTGCTGGCGGCTTTGCAAGATTTGAGTGAATCTTTGCCGGGCTACCAAATCAGCCGCCTGGAGCATTCGCTGCAAAGCGCCAGCCGCGCCGAAGACGATGGCGCGGACATCGACATGGTGGTGGCCGCGCTTTTGCACGACATTGGCGATGTGCTTGCGCCAGACAACCATTCGCAAATGGCGGCGGCCATTATTCGGCCCTATGTGCGCGCCGAAGTGACCTGGGTGGTGGAAATGCACGGCCTGTTTCAAATGCAGTTTTATGCGCACCATTTGGGTAAACCCCATGACGGCCACCTGGCTTACGCCAAGCACCCCTGGTTTGCTAGCTGCCAGCGCTTTTGCGCGCTGTATGACCAGACCTCTTTTGACCCGGCTTACCCCAGCCGCCCCTTATCGCACTTCGCGCCATTGCTGCGCACGGTGTTTGCCCGCCAGCCCTTTGACCCGGCGGTGTTGCAAGAGCCGGGCAAGGCCTAATCGCTGATCGGCGAGCGCCTGCGGAAGATCTGCAAAAGTAGGTCATCGCGTGTGAAGGAGACTGCCATCGCGAGGAGCGCAGCGACGCGGCGATCCATGCGGGCGCGAAGTTATGGATTGCCACGGCCTACGGCCTCGCAATGTCCCGCCAGCGCTACTTCAAAGCATGCAAGCGCGTTTTCGCCTGCAAGTCGTAACGCCTTCACACTACCAGTGGCGCTTCTTGCATAGCTTCGCATTGCTCTTGCAGCATCAGCACCTGCCCATGCCAGTAATCGCTAGAGCCAAACCAGGGAAAGTTCTGCGGAAAGGTCGGGTCGCTCCAGCGCCTTGCCAGCCAGGCGCTGTAGTGGATCAGGCGCAGCGTGCGCAGCGGCTCTATCAAAATTAGTTCGTCCCGGTCAAATTCCCGGAACTGCTCATAGCCATCAACCAAAAAGCCCAGCTGGCGGCTGCGCTGACGCCGGTCGCCGCTGCTCAGCATCCACAAATCTTGCACGGCAGGGCCAGTGCGCGCATCGTCCAGGTCCACAAAATGCGGCCCCGGCCCGGCGCTGGCGGCGGCATCGGTCGGTGTCCACAAAATATTGCCCGGATGGCAGTCTCCGTGCAGGCGCAGCAGGCGTATTTGCGCCTCACCCCTGGCGGCTTTTTTGCCACACAGCGCGGGGTGCGCTGCCACCATGGCCAGCGCTTCGTCGCAGTGCCGGGCCCAGGCGCTTTGCACGTCTAGCGGAATCATTTCCTGGCCCAGCAGCCAGTCGCGCGAATCTTGCCCAAAGCTTTTCAAGTCCAGCGCCGGGCGGCTGGCAAAAGGCTTGCGTGCGCCCACGGTGTGGATGCGCGCCAAAAAGCGGCCAATCCATTCCAGCACTTCTTCGTCGTCCAACTCGGGCGGGCGGCCACCCCGGCGCGGGCTGACGCTAAAGCCAAAGCCACCAAACTGGTGCAGCGTGGCCCCGGCCAGGCGCAGCGGCCCAATGGCCGGAATTTCGGCGTCCATCAATTCCGCTGCAAAAGCGTGCTCTTCCAAAATCTGCGCCTCGCTCCAGCGTTCGGGCCGGTAAAACTTGGCCACCACCGCGCTGCCGTCCTCTAGTTGCACCTGATAGACCCGGTTCTCGTACGAGGACAAGGCGGTCAGCCGGCCGTCGCCGCGCAGGCCGACCGATTCGAGGGCGTCCAGGACCAGATCGGGCGTTAGCGTTTCAAAAACATGGTGCATACCCCGATTGTCAGCCCTTGACGCTTGCCCTAGGCTAAGGTTCAAGAATGTGCAACCGTCCCGCAAAAATTGGAGTTTGGTATGGGATACAACGACGTTATTACCCTGCAAGGGGGCTTTGCCCCGGTGGAAGAAGAGATTACGGTCGAACTGACGCAGGTGCAGGGCGTGATTCCGCGCGACCTGCACGGCATGCATGTGCGCAACGGCCCCAACCGCCGTTTTGAGGCGCCTGGCCGTTACCACTGGTTTGACGGCGACGGCATGCTGCACGCGGTGCGCTTTGAAGGCGGCCGCGCCTTCTACCAAAACCGCTGGATTCAGACCCAAGGCTTGCATGAAGAAACCCTGGCGGGCCAAGCGCTGTGGCAAGGCATCAAAGACCCGCCGCGCAAAGACCGGCCCGCGATGCCGCTCAAAAACACGGCCAATACGGACGTCAAATACTTCGCCGGTCATTTGCTGGCCATGTGGTACCTGGGCGGCGAGGTGTATCGCGTGCGGCCTGGCGACCTTTCTACCGTGGACACCCTGGCACTAGACCCGCGCCTGGCGGGTTTGCATATTTCGGCGCATTCCAAGGTCGATGAGCGCACCGGCGAATTCATCTTTTTTTGCTACGGTAAAGAGCCGCCCTATATGCATTACGGCGTGCTTGATAAAAGCGGCGTGCTCACCACGCTGATCCCCGTGCCCTTGCCCGGCCCGCGCTTGCCGCACGACATGGCCATCACGCGCAACTACAGCGTGCTGCACGACTTGCCCCTGTTCCAAGACCCGGTGGCTGCGGCTGCAGGTCGCCATAAATTAGCGTTTTACCCGGAACTGCCCTCGCGCTTTGGCGTGGTGCCGCGCCATGGCAGCACGCAAGACATCCGCTGGTTTGAAGCCAGCCCCACTTACATGTACCACGTTGCCAACGCCTGGGAAGAGGACGACGGCCAAGGCGGTGTCGAGATTGTGATGATCGGCACACCTTTCAAGCCGCAGCGCGACAACCGTGGCCAGCCCGATGCCAGCGGCCTGCCGCGCCTGATTGCGCAACTGGGCATTGACTGCATGTTGTACGAATGGCGTTTTAATTTACGCACCGGCCAAACGCGCGAGCGGGTGCTCGACGATGTGCTGAACCAAGAATTTCCCATCATCAACAGCGCCCGCATGGGCGAACCCACGCGCTACACCTGGAACATCTTGATGGGCAGCAGCGATCAGCCCGAAGACCCGCGCTTTTGCGGCATCGCCCGCCACGACCTGCACACCGGCACCTGCACCGCTTACCACGCCGGCATGCACCAGTGGCTGAGCGAACACAGCTTCGCGCCCAAAGACCAGCATGTGCACGAAGACGACGGTTACCTCGTCGGCTTTGTGTGGGACGCCAAAGAAGCGCGCTCGTATGTGAGTATTTTTGATGCGGCCAACGTGGCGCAAGGCCCGGTAGCACGCATTGCGCTACCCCAGCGCGTGCCTAATGGCTTTCATGCCACTTGGGTGAGCAACGCAAGGTTGGCGCGGGGCTGGTAAATCCAGCTTACGCGCTAGGCTCATTAAATTGGAGCACTAGCGTCTGGCTCGGACGCAATGCCCTGGACAGAAGCGAGCGCCATGCCGCCCAAGTGCGCAAACGGCAAACCCTGTTTCACCAAGATCACGGTGCAGGGCGCGGCCATGGCTACTTTGAGGGGGACGGTGGCGATGAGACGCTGGGTTTTGAGGCCGTGGGTGGCGGCGCCCATCACGATCATGTGGACCTGGTTGCCTACGGCGTAGTCGATCAAGGCTTGCGCTACGTTGCCGGACTCCAGCACATGGCAGCTGGTCTGGTGACCCGGATGGTTCAATGCGCGTGCCCACTCGTGCAGCCAGGCCAGGTAGCGCCGCTGCACGCTGGTTTCGCTTTGCGCATCGACGCTGCTATTGCTTAGGCTGTCGGGGATGACGGTGACGCAGGCCAGGCGGGCGCCGGGGCGTATGCCTAGGGAGCGCGCAGCCGCTTCGCGCAGTGAATACAAGGTCGCGTCCGAGGCGTTTTCGTAGGGCAAGGCCACCATCACGATAGGCACTTGGCTGATTTGCTCGGACACCAGCGGGCTGGCTTGGTAGTGCATGCCGGCGGCCTTGAGCCAGCGCTTGGTATGTGTCCAGAAACTGGTGGGCTGTGTGTTGCGTCCGCGTGCGCTCACTTCAACCTGCGCCGGGTGCGCCAGGTCAAAGGCCAGGTGCGCCGCTGATGGGTAGCGCCGCGCGGCCTCGGGCTCCAGGCAGCGCATCACCACTTCTTGCAGCCAGGGCGGTAGCTCGGGCCGGTAGCTGCGCGGCGGCACCGGGTCCACCCACAGGCGCTGGCGCACACCGGCTGGCGTGCGCGGGCTGCCAAAAGGTAAGTGGCCGGTACAAAGTTGGTAGAGCATTACGCCGATAGCAAAAATATCACTGCGCAAATCGCCGCGCACGCCCACCACTTGCTCAGGCGCAATCCAAGCCGGCGAGCCCACGGCTTTGCGCAATTGCTCGGCCAGCAAGTCCGGGTAATGCGCATGAAAGGATAGGCCAAAGTCCAGCAAGAGCATGGGGCCTGCGGGCACGGTCAGATCGGCCGCAGACCAATCCGCACCTGAAACCTCAGCCCAAGCCCTAGGGACGTCAAGCGCAAGTGCGTCATCGCGAGGAGCGCAGCGACGCGGCGATCCATCCATGCTTGATTCAACTGATGAACTGGATTGCTTCGCTTTGCTCGCAATGACGGCTTTGGGCATTTGCAAACCTTCCTCGGGCGAATCCTCCTTGGTGCTTGCGGGCACACTGCTGCGCAAAAGCAGGTTGTCGGGTTTCAAGTCCAGGTGCACCGCGTCTTGCCGGTGCAATGCGTGGGCGGCTTGGGCCATGCCTATGCCCAGGGTGGCAATCATCGCGGCGTCCAGCGCGGCGTGGTGCTCCACCCAATGTTGCAAGGTGCGGCCCTGCACATATTCCATTACCAAATAGGGCACGCGCTGCAAATCGCCCGCCGCGATAAAGCGCGGCACATGCGGGCCGCTCAGGGCTTGCAAGATGTTGCACTCCACCTCAAAGCCCACGATGTTTTCTGCGCCGTCGCCGCTGGCCATGCGCGGCACTTTCATGGCCATCGCAAAGCCAGGGTCGGCGCGGCCATCGGCATAGCTGACGCGGTAAATATGCGCCATGCCGCCGCTGTGCAAGCAGCTGTCGATACGGAAACCGTCTAGGGTGCTGCCGTCTTGCAGCAGTTTCACACCGTGCCTTCTAAGCGCAAGGCAAATTGCTCGGGCATGCCGGCCGCGCGTATGGCCGCTGCCGCTGCCGCGCTGTCATAAGGCACGCGGAAAAAACGCAATTGCGATTTGTCGTTATCCAGTAGGGCGTACATGGCGCCAGTTTTGCCGTCGCGCGGTTGGCCTGCCGAGCCTGCGGTAAACAGCCACTGCCGATGCGCCGGCACGGGAATGGCGGCGCCCGGCCAGGGCAAGAAAGCCATCAGCGCATTACCCACGCCCCGGTAAAACAGGTTTTGCTCGTGCACATGGCCACCCGCCACATAGCGCACCTCGGGCCACTGCGCGGTGGCCGCATCCAGGCTGCGCTGTGCGGCCAGCACATCGCGCACATAGTGCCAGCGCTCGGGGCTATCGGCGCTGGCGTGGACTACCAGCAGGTTCTCAAAGCGCTGCGACATGGGCAGCTTGGAGAGCCAATCGCGCTGCGTATCGCTCAGTTGGGCGTGCGTCCAGATCGCGCCTTGGTCGCCCACTTGTTTCACCAGGGTTGGCGGATGCACGGCCATTACATCGTGGTTGCCTTTGACCACCAGCGCGCCTGCGTCGGCCAGCGCCATGATGCGATCCACCACCTGTGCCGGGTAAGCGCCATAGCCCACCAGGTCGCCCAAAAACGCGAAGCGCTCGGCGCCTTGCTCGGTGGCGTGCTCCAGGCAGGCCTCTAGCGCATGCAAGTTGCTATGGATGTCTGCAATCAGGGCGATGCGCATGGGGGCTGCCGCCTATTGCCCAAAGCGCTTGCGCGTGAGGCCCAGGGCCAACCAAAACGACACCACCGCATAGGCCACCAGCACGCCGCCATGGTGCAGCACATTGCTAGGCCACTGGTCCATAAACAAAGGCCGCACCAGCGCCACCGCATTGGCCAGGGGCAGCCAGTCGGCCACTGCGCGCACCAAAGGCGGCAATTGCTCTAGGGGAAAAAATACACCGCCTAAAAACATGGTGGGCGTGAGGAACAGGGTGAAGTAATAGGTAAAAAAGTCATAGCCCTTGGCTAGCGCATTAAACACCAAGGCCATGGAGCTAAAGGTAATACCCACACCCAGCAGCACCGGCCAGGCCACCAGCAGCTTAGGACTGTGGCTAATTTGCAGCGCCAGCATCACGCCCAAAATGGCGGTCACGGTAAACAGCGCCTTGAAGGCGGCCCACAGCATCTCGGCTAGCACGATATCGTCTAGGCCCACAGGGGCGTTCATGATGCCGTCCCAGGTTTTTTGTACATGCATGCGCGAGAAGGCCGAATACAGCGCCTCAAACGACGCGGCGTTCATCGCGCTCATGCAAATACTGCCGCTGGCCAGAAACAAAATATAGGACACGGGCTGCCCGTCGATGGTTAGCTGCCCCACCAGCGCGCCCATGCCATAGCCAAAGGCTACCAGCCACATCAGCGGCTCGGCGATATTGCCCAGCAAGCTGGGAATCGCCAGCTTGCGCCAGACCAACAAATTGCGTAGAAACACCGGCCAAAAACGCAGGCTCAGGCGCGGTGCGCGCCAGGGGCTTTGAGTTTGGGGGGCGTTGGAGGACGTAGCGGCGGGGAGAGTGGTGGGGTGGGTGGGGGTGCTCATATCAGGCATCCTCGCGGATCTGGCGTCCGGTGAGTTTGAGGAACAAATCTTCTAAGTTGGCCGGGCGGTGCAAGGTGCGCAATTGCGGATAAGCCGCCAGGCCTTGCAAGAGCGCGCCGGCTTGGTCGGTATAAAAAAACACGGTCTCGCCGCTTACTTCCACGCGCGCGGCCAGGGCGCGCAGCGGGCTATCGCGCACCTCTAGCGCGCCCACGCCAAAGACTTCCACCACATCGGGCTCTAAATGCTGGGCGATCAAATCGCGCGGCTTGCCTTCGGCAATTTTTTTGCCATGGTCCAGCACCAAGAGGCGCGAACACAGGCGCTCGGCCTCGTCCATAAAGTGGGTGGTCAGCAAAATCGATTTGCCTTGTTGCAAGAGTGCTTGCAGACGCTCCCACATCAGATGCCGGGCTTGCGGGTCCAGTCCGGTGGTGGGCTCGTCCAGCAACAAGAGCTTGGGGTCGTTGACCAATGCACGCGCCAGGCTCAGGCGCCGCTTCATGCCGCCCGACAACTCGCCCGGCTTGGCCTTGGCTTTGCTGGTGAGCGAGGCAAACTCTAAGAGCGCCGGAATGCGTTTCTGAATATCGCGATCCTTGAGGCCGAAATAGCGGCCATAGACCAACAAGTTTTCTTCGCAATTGAAGTCCGGGTCTAGCGTGTCGAGCTGCGTCACCACCCCAATCTGCGCCTTGATAGCCAGCGCATCGCGCGGCATGTGCAGCCCCAGCGCGCTGATGCTGCCGCCATCGGGTGCCGTCAGCCCCAGGCACATACGCACGGTAGTCGTCTTACCCGCCCCATTCGGCCCGATCACCCCCAGGCATTCGCCCGGCGCAATCTCAAAAGACAGGTCATCGACCACGGTGTTAGCGCCAAAGCGCTTGGACAAATGCTGCGCGGAAAACAGCGGGGTACTGGGGGTGGGGTGGGGCATGGGGAGGGATTGTCGTGGATTGGTGTTACGCCATCGCTGATTACCGGACTCCGGTACGTGCCGCTCGGCGCTGGACGAGTCCAATTGAATAGCCAAACAGAAAATTGGTAGTTATCATCGGTAGCCACCAATCAAGGAGCGCACCATGGATACCGCCCGTCTGTTTCAATCAGGCCGAAGCCAGGCCGTTCGGCTGCCTAAAGCCTATCGCTTTGCTGGTGCGCAAGTCGTGGTGAAGCACTTTGGCAATGGCGTGCTGCTGCTGCCGATGGATGACCCGTGGCACATGCTCGCTGCTGGCTTGGATGCCTTTGAGCCAGGTTTTGAGCTGACCCGTGAGCAGCCCGAGGAGCAGATTCGGGAAGACATTCAGCCATGATCTTGCTGGACACGAATATTTGCATTTACATCATCAACGCCAAGCCGCCCAAGGTGCTGGAGCGTTTTCAGGCGCATCGGATGGGGGACATCGGGCTTTGCAGTGTGGTGGCTGCCGAGTTGGCTTTTGGTGTCGCCAAAAGCCGCTCGGTGCGCAACCGGCAGGCGCTGGAGATGTTTCTTGCACCGCTCACGATATTGCCCTTCGATGAACCGGCGATCTGGGTCTATGGCGATTTGCGCGCCGACTTGCAGCGGCGAGGCACGCCCATTGGTTCCCTGGACACCATGATTGCGGCCCACGCCCTGAGCCAAAAAGCCCAACTGGTTACCAACAACCTACGTGAGTTTTCGAAGGTTCCCGGCCTCATGTTGGACAACTGGGTGGAGGTGGCTTAAATGCAATGCGTTGTGCTGTTCGGCTAAGAATCATGCCTCTTGTCAGGCCCCAAGGTTTGGGGCTATGAAGCCTTACTGAAACGCCACCTCCGCAAAGCTGCGCAGCTTGCGGCTGTGCAGTTGGTCTAGCCCGCGTTCGCGCATCAGCTCGATGGCGCGCATGCCTATGCGCAGGTGCTGGTCCACGCGTTCGCGGTAGAAGTGGTTGGCCATGCCGGGGAGTTTGATTTCGCCGTGCAGCGGTTTGTCGCTGACGCACAGCAAGGTGCCGTAGGGCACTCTAAAGCGAAAGCCGTTGGCGGCGATGGTGGCGCTTTCCATATCCAGGGCCACGGCGCGGCTTTGGCTAAAGCGGCGTTGTGGCTGGTTGTCCGGCAGCAGTTCCCAGTTGCGGTTGTCGGTGCTGGCCACGGTGCCGGTGCGCAAAATACTTTTGAGTGCGCTGCCCTGCAGGCCGGTCACATCCGCCACCGCTTGCTCTAGTGCTACCTGGATTTCGGCCAGCGCGGGGATGGGCACCCACAGCGGCAGTTCTTCGTCCAGCACATGGTCTTCGCGCACATAGCCGTGCGCCAGCACGTAGTCGCCCAGTTGCTGGGTGTTGCGCAGGCCGGCGCAGTGGCCCAGCATGATCCAGGCGTGCGGGCGCAACACGGCGATATGGTCAGTGATGTTTTTCGCATTGGCCGGGCCCACGCCGATATTGACCATGCTGATGCCGCTGCCGTCTTCGCGCACCAGGTGGTAGCCCGGCATTTGCGGCAGGCGCGGCGGGCTGTAGCCTTCGGCCTGCGTTGCGACCCCGACGCTGGCTACGCGGCGCGTCGTCAAGTTACCCGGTTCCACAAAGGCGCTGTAAGGGCTGTGCGGATCGGCCATGGCGGCGCGGCCCAGGGCGATGAATTCGTCGATATAAAACTGGTAGTTGGTAAACAGCACAAAGTTCTGAAAATGCTCGGGCAGCGTGCCGGTGTAGTGGCGCAGGCGGTGCAGCGAATAGTCCACGCGCGGCGCGGTAAATAGCGACAGCGGTTGCGGCTCGCCAGGGCCGGGCGCATAGGTGCCGTTGGCAATGCCGTCGTCCATGGCGGCCAGGTCCGGCAGGTCAAACACATCGCGCATACGGGCGCGGCGCTCGGCGCTCATCTCGCCTTCCAGGTGGTCGTTGTCGGCAAAAGAAAAATGCACGGGAATAGGCTGCGTGCTGGTGCAAATTTCTAGCTCCACGGCGTGGTTGTTCAGCAGCAATTGAAACTGGCTCAGGTAGTAGCGCCCATACAAATCCGGCCGCGTCAGCGTGGTTTCGAATCGGCCCGGCCCAGCCACAAAGCCGTAACTCAGGCCCGCGCCCTCAGCCTTGCCGGTGCGCGACACGGTGTCGGTATGCAAGCGCACCAGCGGGTAGAAAGCACGCACATGGCCCAGGCTGTCGTCCCCCGCCACAAAGGCCTGCATGCAGGCGCGTAAGTGGGCGATGCTTTGGGCGTAAATGCTTTGCACTTGCGCCAAGGCTTCGGCGGCGGAGGTGAATTTTTGGGGGGCGATAAAGGGGGGTTGGTTGTTCATGGGGGGATTGTGCCTTGGGCTTGTTTGTCCCACTCCTTTTTTTGCACCCGCTGATTTTTATCCCCCGCTTCCCCCCCGCCCCTTCACCCCCTCGGGGGGTGAAGGGGGGCTTGAATACCCAATTTGGTTTTTTTGTGCTGAATGCGGGTGTTGGTGCGGGAGGCTGCGGTGCGGGTTGGTTTGCTTAGATTGGTAAACGCTGCGGTCGTAGTGAATGGATTGAGGGTTGACGCGGCTGCACCAGCAGCGCGCCAGCCAGCGTGTGCAAGGTGAGCGAAGCGAGTTTGCGCCCGACCCCGGGCGGCGCGAGTAGCGCAAGGCACCCCGCAGGGGCACGGCCTTTGGCTCGCCTTTTCTTTGGTTACTTTCTTTTGGCTAAGCAAAAGAAAGTAACTCGGCCTTCAAGGCCGAAACCGGTATTCCAAACCTTGCCTTTCTTTTGATTATCTTTTTTTTAGGCAAACAAAGAAAAGTGCGGCGGCCAAAGCAGTGACCTAGCGCTACACCCGCTCCATCACCAGCGCAATCCCCTGACCCACACCAATACACATGGTGCACAGCCCATAGCGCCCGCCGCTGCGCTCCAATTGGTTCAACGCCGTAGTAACCAGCCGCGCACCGCTGGCGCCTAGCGGGTGGCCCAGAGCGATGGCACCGCCGTTTGGGTTGACGCGGGCGTCGTCGTCCTCCAGACCCAGGTCGCGCAACACGGCCAGGCCTTGGGCGGCAAAGGCTTCGTTGAGTTCGATCACATCCATCTGCGCCAGCGTCAGCCCAGCCTGGGCCAGTACTTTGCGCACCGCAGGCGCCGGGCCAAAACCCATGATGCGGGGCGCCAGGCCCACCGTCGCCATGCCCAGCACACGGGCGCGCGGCGTCAGGCCGTGTTGCTGCGCGGCGCTGGCGCTGGCCAGCAGCAGCGCGCATGCGCCATCGTTTACGCCCGATGCATTACCCGCCGTGACCGAGCCTTGCGCGTGCACGATGGGTTTGAGTTTGGCTAGCGCCTCTAAAGACGTGCTGCGCGGATGTTCGTCCCGCGTCACCAACAAGGCTTCGCCTTTTTTCTGGGGGATGCTGACGGGCGTGATTTCAGTATCAAAGTACCCGGCGCCTTGGGCGCGTACGGCGTTCTCTTGCGATCGCAAGGCCATGCGGTCTTGGGCTTCGCGCTCGATGCCAAATTGCTGTGCCACGTTTTCCGCCGTCTCGGGCATGGAGTCCACGCCATAGAGCTGCTTCATCAGCGGGTTGATAAATCGCCAGCCGATGGTGGTGTCATAGACCGCGTTGTTGCGGCCAAAGGCGCTGTCCATTTTGGGCATGACAAAGGGCGCGCGGCTCATGCTTTCCACGCCGCCGGCGATCATCAACTGCGCTTCGCCGCTTTTGATGGCGCGCGCCGCGCTGCCCACCGCGTCCAGGCTGGAGCCGCATAAGCGGTTGATGGTGGCGCCGGGCACGTCCACCGGCAAGCCCGCTAGCAGTGCGCCCATGCGCGCCACATTGCGGTTGTCTTCGCCTGCTTGATTGGCACAGCCGTAAAACACATCGTCCAGCGCCGCCCAATTCACGCCAGCGTTGCGCTCCATCAGCGCGCGGATGGGGATGGCCGCCAGGTCGTCGGTGCGCACCGAGGACAGTGCGCCGCCGTAGCGGCCAAAAGGGGTGCGGATGGCGTCGCAAATAAAGGCGTCTTGCATGGTGTGTCTCGCATTGGAAAAATGAAAATTCGTTATCGCTGAACTATGTCATCGCGAGGAGCGCAGCGACGCAGCGATCCATGCAGGCACGCCGCCATGGATTGCCACGGCCTGCGGCCTCGCAAGGACGGCCCCATGCTCTTTGGCCTCGCAACAAGGGATGGGGCTTCATGCAGACATTCCTTAAGCGGTATGGTGTGTCTGCCACACTGCGTGGCGCAGCCAGGGGCTGAGGCGGTAGCGCTCACCACGGTAATGCGCATCGAGCGCCTCCAGCACTTGCACCACCGCCGGTGCGCCCCAGCGCCCCAGCCATTCAAACGGGCCTGCGGGGTAGTTCACGCCCAGCTTCATCGCGGCGTCAGCGCCTGCCGAATCGCACACGCCTTGTTGCACTGCGTCGGCCGCTTCGTTCACCAGCATGGCTAGCGTGCGCGCCACGACCAGGCCAGGCTGGTCGGCCACGCGCTGCGGCACAAAACCCAACGCGCCCAGCAGCGCTTGCGCCAGGGCGATGTTGTCTTCAGTAGCTCCGCTGGACGCCGCAAAAGCCAGCACCGGCGCGCCGCCTTGCGGCACATGCCAGTCGTACACCACCACTTGCGCACCCAGCGCGGATGCGGGTCGGCCATCGGTCTGGCGGATCTGCAAGTCGCCCACTTGCATGCCGGTCCATTCGAAGGGGTAGCGTACGTCATCGCGAGGAGCGAAGCGATGTGGCGATCCATTCGCGTCGGAGGGTTCACCGAGATTGGATTGCTTCGCTGCGCTCGCAATGACTAGATTGGAGTTTTGTAGCGTGCCACTTGCGGTCACCATTTCCACCGTAATGCCAGCGGCTTGTAAGCGCGATTGCCAGTCAGTCATGGTTTGTGTATCGTGCGCGCGGCTGTGCAATTGCAGGTGGCTGATAGCAGGCAAGGGCAGGGCTTGCATGTCGACCACGGGCGGCTTGCTGCCCGCAGCGTAGTCGTAAATGCCGCGACCGCTTTTACGGCCCAACATACCGCCATCGACCAGGGCGCTTTGCGCCAACGAAGGCGTGTAGCGCTTGTCAAAAAAGTTGGCTGCATAGACGGCTTGCGTCACTGCGAAATTGGTGTCGTGGCCAATCAAGTCCATCAACTCGCACGGCCCCATACGAAAGCCGATGGCGCGCATGCAGGCGTCGATGACCTCTGGGCGCGCGGACTGTTCATGCATCAGCGCCAGCGCCTCGGCATAAAAAGGCCGGGCAATGCGGTTGACGATAAAACCCGGCGTAGAGCGCGCATGCACTGGCACTTTGCCCCAGGCTTTGGACAAGTCGAAAATAGCTTGCGCCGCGCCCGGTGCGGTTTGCAAGCCCGACACCACTTCCACCAATTTCATCAAAGGCACGGGGTTGAAAAAATGCATGCCTACCACGCGGCTAGGATCGCGCAGGCCTTTGGCAATCGCGGTAATCGATAAAGACGAAGTATTGCTGGCCAGCACACAGTCGGCGCTGAGTAATGCTTCCAAATCGGCAAAAAGCGCGCGCTTGGCGTCCAGGTTTTCGACAATGGCTTCAACGACCAAGCCTGCATCTAAGGCTTCGGCAAAACTATCCACAGGCCCGATGCGGGCCAGGATGCCATCCACCTGCGCCTGGGTAAATTTGCCTTTGGCCAGCAGCGCGTCCAAGCTCTCGCGCAACTTGGCACAGGCCTGCTGCGCCGCGCCTTCTCGCGCGTCCATCAGATACACGCTATGCCCCGCCTGCGCCGCCACTTGGGCAATACCCGCGCCCATGATGCCAGCGCCTACGACCAGGACTTTTGCGGAGGAGAGGGTGGGGTTCATAGGGCTAGCGCTTGAATGTTCTGTAAAAAATGAGGGCGTATCCGCCAAGGACGACTCAGTACGTCTCTAGCTGCAAGCGGCCTTGCTGCTTCAAGTCTTTGGCAATAGGCGTCCAGTCCAGACCCGCGCCCAGCGCAATGTCGCGCAGGGCTTGCAGCACGCCTTCTTCCATGCTCTTCAAACCGCAGACATAAAAATGACTTTGCCCGTCTTGCAAAAGGGTCGCCAGTTGCGGGCCGGCTTCGCGCATCGCGTCTTGCACATAGCGCTTGGGCTGGCCCGGCGTGCGCGAAAACGCAAAGTGGATGTCAATGAAATCCTGGGGCAGTTTTTGCAGCGGCCCGAAGTAAGGTAATTCCTGCTGCGTGCGCGCGCCAAAAAACAGCAGGAGCTGGCCGCCTGCAAACTTGCCACTGGCCCGCAAGCGGCGGCGCCATTCGGTCATAGCGCGCATCGGCGCGCTGCCGGTGCCGGTGCAAATCATCACGATATGGCTACCGGGGTGGTTGGGCATCAAAAAACTGCTGCCAAACGGGCCGATGACTTGCACGCTGTCGCCGGTTTTCAGGTCACACAAATAATTAGACGCCACGCCTTGCACCGCTTGGCCCTGGTGGTCCTGCACCACGCGTTTCACGGTGATCGACACATTGTTATAGCCAGGCCGCTCGCCATTGCGCGGGCTGGCGATGGAATACTGACGCGCATGGTGCGGCCTGCCATTGACATCTACACCCGGTGGCACGATCCCTATCGATTGCCCTTCGAGCACAGGAAACGGCATGCTGCCAAAGTCCAGCACGATGTGGTGCGTTTCGTTGTCGGTGCCCGCTTCATTGACCTGCATATTGCCAACTACCGTGGCTGTGGTGGGCGACTTGGGCCCATGCAAATTCGTGTACGGATGCGCTGCAGACCAAGGCGGTACGGTGGCGCCCAATCCACTGAAGTTATCGGTATCAGGCGCTGCGGCCTGGGTACTGGAAGTGGCTTGCACCGAGCTGCTGGATGTC
This sequence comes from uncultured beta proteobacterium, assembly GCA_903951445.1. Taxonomy (GTDB): domain Bacteria; phylum Pseudomonadota; class Gammaproteobacteria; order Burkholderiales; family Burkholderiaceae_C; genus Allorhodoferax. The sequence goes on along the minus strand of CAJBBZ010000244.1, from coordinate 9,390 downwards.
TCAAACGCGGTGCTGCCGGACACCTGCGTAATGGTGGAAGCGTCTTGCGCCGCATCTATCGCTAGCGGTGCTGGCAATTCGTCCCAGGACAGCTGCTCTTGCAGGGTGTAAGCCTTGCTGCGCAGCACCGGTAGCCAGTGGTCTATCGAGCCGGTAGGGCATGGCGGCACGCAGGCCATGCAATGGTTGCATTTATCCGCGTCCACCACGTAGTTGCGGCTGTCATGCGTTACCGCGCCCACCGGGCAGGTAGCTTCGCAGGTGTTGCAACGAATGCAGACCTCGGGGTCGATCACATGTTGCTGTAGCAGTTCGGCGGTGTCTGTGCGCATGGCTTGGATTCGTGGTGACGTTATGGCGATTGTGTCTTTAATTGATCTATGGCTTTAGTCACTTGTTTTTGCTTGACCATTCGCCCCAGCCTATTGTGCTGAGCCCGAGTCCACGCAGGCCGGGGCCGGGCTCCTCATGACGCGAGCGAAAAATCGTCGCCCGGCCCCGGCCTGCATGGCCTCTGCGAAGTAGCGGGTGTGGAAGCACGAGGTAAAGAGCATTTTTTTCGCGACTTTCAACGCAAAAAATTCAATCTATAGGGTAACTCGGCATAAGCCCAAACCCGTCATTGCGAGGCCGCAGGCCGCGGCAATCCATAGTTTCAAGCCTACCTGGATCGCCGCGTCGCTGCGCTCCTCGCGATGACGGAATTGTGCAGCTATTGGTTTAGCCGTCACTTCGACGAAAACTGCAATTTGAATCATTCTGCGCACCATCAACGCCGTCCGCAGCGTGGTGGTAGCGGCAGGCGGGGTGACGATTTTTCGCTCGCGTATGAGGAACCCCGCCTGCCGCTGCCACCACGCGGGTCCAGCAAAAAAGCAAACGTTTACACACTAAGCATCTGCAATTCACTGCCGCCACGCGAGTCCAGCAAAAAAGCAAACGCTTGCACGCCAACCATCCAAAATTCACCGCCGCCGCGCGGGTTCAGCGCAAAAGCGGTAGTTAATTAAACCGAACGTACTCAAAATCCACCGGCTGACGGTTGATACCAATGGCCGGCGGCGCGATCCAGTTGGCGAACTTGCCCGGCTCAACCACACGTCCCATCAGGCTTTGCACAAAGGCGCGGTCTTCGGCCGTGGGCAACCATTCGCCGACCTTGGCACTCCATTCCTGCTCGGACACCACGCGACCATCAGGCGATATCTTGGCGCCGGACAAAGCGCCAATATTGCGGTGAAACGCCTTATGCGGCACGCTCAGGCGGTGCGGTAAACCGGCTTTGTCTATGACCCGGTTCCAGCGCTCGACACCACCGACCGAGTCTTTGATGAAATCGTCGCGCAGCACTTCGTTCAGCGCGTTCAGCATAGGCACTTCTTTTTCCTGCAACTGGCCGTTGACCACATTCAACACTTTGTAGGTCTGGCCGCGCAACACATGGTCGTCGTCGCGCTTGGTTTCTTCGTAGCGGCCTTTGATGCCAGTGGAATAAAACGTGGCCGCGTTGCTGGACTCATCGGCGCCGAACAAATCGATGGTCACGCTGAAGTGGAAATTCAAATAGCGCTGCAAAGTCGGTAAGTCAATCACGCCTGCTGCGCGCAGCTTGCCCACGTCGTCGGTTTTCATTTCGTTCATCGCCGCGCAAGTGCGTTGGATGATGCGGCTGATGCCGGACTCGCCGACAAACATGTGGTGCGCTTCTTCGGTCAGCATGAACTTGGTGGTGCGCGCCAGCGGATCGAAACTGCTTTCCGCCAAAGCGCACAACTGGAACTTGCCGTCGCGGTCGGTGAAATACGTGAACATGAAAAAGCTCAACCAGTCTGGCGTCTCTTCGTTGAAGGCTTGCAAAATGCGCGGGTTGTCTTCCTGGCCGCTGCGACGCTCAAGCAAGGCCTCGGCTTCTTCGCGGCCATCGCGACCGAAATGTTTGTGCAGCAAATACACCATGGCCCACAAGTGGCGACCTTCTTCTACGTTGATTTGAAACAGGTTGCGCAAGTCGTACATGCTGGGTGCGGTCTTGCCCAAATGGCGTTGCTGCTCGACAGACGCGGGCTCGGTGTCACCTTGGGTGACGATGATGCGGCGCAAATTGGCACGGTGTTCGCCGGGCACGTCTTGCCAAGCCTTCTCGCCTTTGTGGTCGCCGAAATGAATGGTGCGATCCGCTTCGCCCTGGTTCAGAAAAATACCCCAGCGGTAGTCGCGCATCTTCACATGACCGAACTGCGCCCAGCCTTGCGGGTCTACGCTGACGGCGGTGCGCAAATACACCTCGTTGTCGGTGGTTCCTTCGGGGCCCATGTCATCCCACCAGTTGATGAAGTTGGGTTGCCACTGTTCAAGCGCGCGTTGCAAAGTGCGGTCGCTGCCAAGGTCCACGTTGTTGGGAATTTTTTCGCTGTAGTTGATGGCTGACATAAGAGGCTCCGTTTTTTTAAATGCGTGGTGAAGTAGTTTGGATGAGAGATGGTTTGCGCGGGTGCTTACACGCGGTTCCAGTCAAAGGCGGCGCGTTCGCCTTTGCCATAGACTTTGAGCGCGCCTTTGTCGCCCACGGCATTGGGGCGCTGAAAAATCCAGTTTTGCCAGGCCGTCAATCGGCCAAACACGCGGGTGTGCATGTTCTCTTTGCCGTTGAAGCGCAAATTGGCTTCCAGGCCGGTCATGGCGTCGGGCGACATGGATACGCGCTCTTCGATGGCGATGCGCACTTCGTCGTCCCAATCGATGTCATCGGGCGCGGCGGTGACCAGGCCTAGCGCGAAAGCGGCGTCGGCATCCAAGGCCTGGCCGACTGCGGCGCGCACCGCTTCGAGCGGGCCAGCTTCTTCGTAAAAGCGACGCTGCAAACGGCTTTGGCCGGTGGCCATGGGGTAAGTGCCAAAGTTGCGCTCGCCCACGGTGATGTGCGGCGTGCGCGCTGAATCGTCGGGCAGCATGAGTTGGTAGCTGCGGTCGCAGGCCAGCGCAAATTCCAGGTAACTACCGGCAAAGCACGAGCCGGGCTCGATCAGCGCAAACAGGCTGCGCGAGGACACATCCAGGCGGCTGAAAGTGCGGCGCAGCAGGCCGGTGGTTTCGCGCACCAACCAGTGGCCGGCTTGCGCTTGTAGTACTGCGTCCATGGCCAGCACGGCTGCCGCTTCGCCTTCGGTTTTGATCAACCAGATGCCGATGTCCAGCTCGTTGGTGCGCATATGCAAGATCGCGTCTTCCAGCTCGCGCGCCATGCGCAGCGGGAACCACTGTGCGCCTTGCGCTTCAATCTCAGCGGTGGTGGAGGGCTGCGCGCCCTGCGGCGCTTGAATCGTCCACACCGCGCTGCGCTTGGCGCGGTCTATTTCCACCTTGAGCGTGCTGTAGTGCAGGGCATCAGCGCTGCGCGTGCATTGCAAGGCCGTGAGCTGCACGCCCTGCGCATCGGCAGGCCGGTTGCTTTGCCCGGCCAGGGCCAGCGCGCGCTCGCGCACGCGGGCGGCGAACTCAGCGGGCTTGGCCAGGCCATCGACCAGGCGCCAGTCTTTGGCTTTTTGGCCGCGCACGCCTTCGGCGCTGGTGCAAAACACATCGGCCAGGTCGTGGCGCACGCGGCGCTTGTCGGTCACGCGGGTCAGGCCGCCGGTGCCGGGCAACACGCCTAGCAAAGGCACTTCGGGCAGGCTGACGGCAGACGACCGATCATCAACCAGCAATATTTCGTCACAAGCCAGCGCCAATTCGTAGCCGCCACCGGCACAAGCGCCATTGACCGCTGCCAGAAATTTCAGGCCGCTGTGCGCCGAAGAGTCTTCCAGGCCGTTGCGCGTCTCGTTGGTGAATTTGCAGAAATTGACTTTCCAGGCGTGGCTGCTCAGGCCTAGCATGAAGATATTGGCGCCAGAACAAAACACTTTGTCCTTGGCGCTGGTAATGACCACGCTGCGCACCTCAGGGTGCTCAAAGCGGATACGGTTGATGGCGTCGTGCAACTCGATGTCCACGCCCAGGTCATAGCTATTGAGCTTGAGCTTGTAGCCGGGGCGCAGGCCGCCGTTTTCGTCAAAGTCGGCTTTGAGCGTGGCTACCGGGCCCTCAAAGCTGAGCTTCCAATGGCGGTATTGGCTGGGTTCGGTCTGGTAGTTGACAAAAGATTCTGGGTTCATGGCGGACTCACTTTAAAACACGCATAAAAGTGCATTTATTTAACGTGAATGCATCATAGTGCATAAAATAAAAGTAAGTCAAGCATTTTTTGCCGCTCAGGGCGCAATCTGCAAATAGCCCCGCACCGTGGCGCGCAGCAGTTCGAAAGTGGCTTCCAAGTCTTGGGCGCTGGTGTTGACCGCAAATTGGGCTTTGGAATAAAAAGACTGGCGCCCGTCCAGAATGTTTTTTAGGTCTTGCAGAGCCTCCTTGCTGGCGGCCATGGGCCGCATATCGCCCTGGGCGGTGACGCGGCGCAAGTGGTCTGCCGGGTCCGCTTGCAGCCACAGCGTGGTGCAGTGCGCCAGCAGCAGGCTAAAGCTGGCCGGGTCCGACACCAGGCCGCCGGGCGTGGCGATCACTGCTTCGGGGTAGATCTGGATGCTTTCCTCCAAAGCCCGGCGCTCGTAGCGGCGGTAAGCGTTGGCGCCGTACAAGGCTTGGATTTCGGCCACACTGCAACCGGCCAATTTTTCGATTTCCCGGCTCAGTTCCACAAAGGGGTAGCCCAGGTCTTCGGCCAGCATCTGCCCCAGCGTGGACTTGCCGGCGCCGCGCAAGCCCACCAGGGCGACGCGGGTGCTGCGCTCCTGGCCCGCGCCGCCGGTACCCAGCAGTTCGCCAATGGCAATGCGCACCCGGTGCAGCGTGGGCGCGTCGCATTGCTCTAGCATTTCGCGAATCATCAGCCAGTCCGGCGAGGAGGTGCTGACATCGCCCAACAACTCGGCCAGGGTGCACTGCAAGGCCTTGGCCACTTGCAAAAGCACCAGCACCGAGGCATTGCCCAGGCCGTATTCCATGTTCGCCAGGTGCCGCTCGGACACCTGCGCCGCAGCCGCCAGCGCCTTGCGCGTCATGCCCCGGCGTGCGCGCAGCGCGCCCACACGCTGTCCCAGGCCAACCAAATAAGGGTGCTTGTCGTCGCTGCTCGCCGCGTTGTCCGACGAAACTTCAGTGTCTGTATGCAATATAGTGCTTGACATGGTGGAAAAATGAATTTAAGGTCCGCTTACGCACAATAATGCATTTTTTCGGAAGCCGCAAGCTGCGATAGCGCAAACTTTGTCAAGTTGGCCCTATCACCTGGCGAAGCGATAAACCACCCCGCGTGCTACAAAGCGACCGAGCGATAAAGAGGAGCAATCAACATGGCAGAAACCACGGCGATGGACCCGCAGGCTGAGGTTTTCAATTTCGCGCAGTACCTGCTGGACTGCAATACCGGCCATGGCGAGCGCCTGGCCTATGTGGATGACCAGCGCGCGCTGCGTTATGGCGAATTGGCCCACGGCGTGCAGGCGGTGGCTGCCGCTTTGCAGGCGGGTGGGGTGCGCCGCGAAGAGCGGGTGTTTGTGCTGATGCACGACTGCATCGACTGGCCCTGCACGTTTTTGGGCGCCATGTACGCGGGCAGCGTGCCGGTGGCGGCCAATACCCTGCTCAAGGCCGAGGACTACGCCTATATGCTGGCCAAAAGCCGCGCGCAATTGGCGGTGGTGTCGCAGGCCCTGCTGCCGGTGTTGTTAGAAGCCATGGCCCTGGGGCCGCACGAGCTGCGCCAGGTGGTCGTCTCTCGTGCTGCACATCCGCTGCCCGAAGGTTGCATCGCTATGGAGGACTGGCTGGCAGCGCAGCCCACCCTGGCGCAGTGCGCGGCCACGCATCCGCAAGACCCCGGTTTTTGGTTGTTTTCCTCGGGCTCTACCGGCCGGCCCAAGGCCACGGTTCACAGCCACGCCAACCCCTACTGGACGGCCAAGCTCTACGGCCAGGACGTGCTGGCTTTGCACGCGGGGGACGTGTGTTTTTCTGCGGCGAAATTGTTTTTTGCCTACGGCCTGGGTAATGCGCTGACTTTCCCTCTCAGCGTGGGCGCCACCACGGTTTTGATGGCAGAGCGGCCCACGCCCGATGCGGTGTTTCACCGCCTGCAAGGCGGCGTGGGCGCCCAAAAGCCCACCGCGTTTTACGGCGCGCCCACCTTGTTTGCAGCCATGTTGGCCTCGCCAGTTTTGCCTGCGGCCCAGGCCATGGCTTTGCGCTTGGTGTCCTCGGCGGGAGAGGCCTTGCCTGCGGACATTGGCCAGCGGTTCAAAGCACACTTTGGGGTGGACATCGTCGATGGCATAGGCTCCACCGAAATGCTGCATATTTACCTGTCCAACCGGCCCGGCCAAGTGCGCTACGGCACCACCGGCTGGCCGGTGCCCGGCTACGACATCGCGCTGCGCGACGACGCCGGCCAGAGCGTGCCCGATGGCGAGACGGGCGATTTGTTCATCCGGGGCCCCAGCGCCGCCATGCTGTACTGGGGCAACCGCGAAAAAACCATAGAAACCTTTCAGGGCGCCTGGACCCGCAGCGGCGACAAATACATCCGCAATGCGGACGGCAGCTATACCTACAGTGGCCGCAGCGACGACATGCTCAAGGTCAGCGGCGTGTATGTCTCGCCCTTTGAAGTGGAGTCAACGCTGATAGCGCACCCGGCGGTGCTGGAGGCCGCCGTCATCGGCGTTCCCGACGCGGATGGCCTGACCAAAACCAAAGCCTATGTGGTGTGCAAACCGGGGCAAGCGGTCAGCGCAGACGAACTCAAAGCCTTTGTCAAAGACCGACTGGCGCCCTTTAAATACCCGCGCATGATTGAGTTTGTGGCCGAGCTGCCCAAGACGGCGACCGGCAAGATTCAACGCTTCAAGCTGCGGGCTTTGTCGGCAGTGCAGGCCTGAGCTGCTTGGCCGATATCGGCTAGCATCCGGCGCAATGCCTAGCCCTGACAAACCCGCTGTAGTGGCCAAGCCACGCAAATCCGCCTTGCGCCGCGAGGAAATATTGCGCCACGCCACCGCTTTGTTTGACCGCAAAGGCTATGCCAACACCTCGCTGGACGATGTGGCGCAGGCCGTGGGCATCAAGCGCGAAGCCCTTTATTACTACTACCGCAGCCGCACCGAAATATTGATAGCCATCATCGGCCCGCAAACCAGCGGCCTGGTCGACGGCTTGCGAGATGTCCTCGCCAAAGACTTGCCCGCGCGAGAGAAGTTGCACATGGCCATCCGCAACCACCTCAAGCGCTTTGACCGCCATTGCCTGGAGATGACGATTTTTTTGCGTGACGGTGTGATGGGCACCAACGAAGAGTTGCATTTGGCAATGCGCCGGGTGTGGAAGGATTACGAGGCCATGTGGACGCGCTTGATCGACGAGGGCAAGGCCTCTGGCGAACTCGCCGACCTAGGCGACTCCAAGATGATCGCCTTTGGCATTCAGGGTATGTGCAATTGGCTGGCGCGCTGGTACAACCCGCGCAAGTCGGCGCCCATTGACAGCATCATCGACACTTATTTCGCCATGCTGAACCTGGGCTTGCAGCCCCGCACACCCGAACTACCGAGCACGGGTAGCACTCCAAGCGCAGGAAAGCGCAACCCTAAAGCGGGCCCCTTGGTGCATTGAAGGGACAGGCATGGGGGCCGACAAAGTGCTTAAATTTTATATCTCGTAAAAAATATTCTTTAGCCTTAGCTCCGGCCTAACACGCAAGGCATAATTTTCACAGTGAATTTCTTCGGGAATGATATAAAACGCTTGCACAATGCAGAAATGAAATTTACACTAACGTAAATTTTAAGCTTAGGAGTGCGCATTGGTATCTAAAGACCACGAAGGCAAGGTGTACCCGCCGTATCAGGTGCGCCCGGACCGCGCTATGGGTTTGCAATACGCGCAAGCCCTGGGCCTGTCCGCATTGCCGGCGCGCCCCCCGCTGACCTACCTGATATTTTTGCGCGGAGAAACTCAGGGCGTCGATCTGTTTACCGACCTGGACATACCCCGCCACCAGGCTTTGCACGGCGGCCAGCGCTACGAATGGTTTGCGCCAGTGGAGTGGGATGAGGTGCTGCAAGTGCATGTACGCATAGACCGCGTTCTAGAAAAAAACAGCAAAGCCGGGCCGCTGTGGTTTGTTGACGCCAGCTTTGATTACCACCATGCGCAGTCTGGCGTGCTGGCGGTGCGCGAAATAACGCGCTTGATCAAGCGGGGTGCGCCATGAAAACGGGTGAAGTGCTTTTCCAGGTCCGCGTGCCAGGGTCTTCGCGCGAGACGATTGCCTTGTTTTCGCAAGCGACGCAAGACCCAAACCCCATCCATATCGACGACGCCTTTGCCTTGCGCTGCGGCTTTCACCAGGTGATTCAGCAAGGGCCGATGACGACGGCGCATTTCGCGCGTTTGTTGGCTGAGCATTGCGGTGCGGACCAGCTGCGCAGCCTGGACGTGTCCTTCAGCGCGCCGGTGTTTCCGTTGGAAGATTTAGACCTGCGGGCTACCGTGGAGCTAGTGGAAGACGGCCTGGCGCTGCTGGCCCTGGTGGCGCAAAAAACAGATGGCACGGTCACAGCCAAAGGGCAGGCGCAAGTTGCGCTACAGCGGCCATGACAACAAAGCCCTCTTGCGAAGTGGTGGTCGCTGGTGGCGAAGTCGGCGCCTTCGGCCTGTGGCCGGACAGCAGCTTGCAGAGCTTGGCGCTGCCGGTGCTGGCCGCTGCTTTGCGCGATGCCGGGGTGCAGGCCGCGCAGCTGGAAGCGGCCTATGTCGGCAACGCTTTTGGCGGATTGATGCAAGGCCATGAAACCATGTTGGGCCAGATGCTGCTGCCCGCCGCTGGTATAGAAAGCATCCCGGTCCACAACATCAAAAACGCCTGCTCCAGTGGCGCAGACGCGATGGCGCTGGCCTGGAGCGCTGTGGCTTATGGACAGTACGACTGCGTGCTGGTGCTGGGCGTGGAAAAGATGACGCACCCGGAGCGCAGCCGCGCCATGGCGGATTGGCTTCGGCCTCGGACCGCCAGCCTACTGATGCGGGCCGCTCGGTGTTTATGGACCTCAATGCCGAGCGCGCCAAAAACTATATGCGCCGCTATGGCGCCACGCCACGCCACTTCGCCCTGTGCGCTGCCAAAAACCGCTTCCACGCCAGCTTGAACCACAAGGCCGCAGTACGCACCTTGATGGATGCGGACGCCGTATTGCAAGATCGCGTGGTGCTCGACCCTTTGACCCGCGCCATGTGCGGCGGCATCGCCGATGGCGCTGCTGCGGTGGTCCTGGTCAGTGGCGCGTTTGCGCGCCGCCATGGTATGCACGGGCCCAAGGTGCGGGCCTCATGTGTGGTTTCGGG
>CAJBBZ010000243.1 GCA_903951445.1 uncultured beta proteobacterium | reverse complement strand
GTGCTCTACCAATGGTTTGGTGAGGCAGTCCATGAAAGCGAAACCGGTCAATACGGTCGCAAAATTGATTTGTCGTTTCGCTGGAGTATGAGTTGGTTCATTTTTTCGGAAGTGATGTTCTTTGGCGCATTCTTTAGCGCACTGTGGTGGGCTCGCTCGCATTCGGTGCCTGCGCTGGGAAGCTTGGACAACGCACTTTTGTGGCCCGGCTTCAAAGCCGTCTGGCCCAGCCTGGCTGCCGGTGTAACCGCATCGCCTGCCGGCATCATCGAGCCCTTCACCACCATGGGCCCGTTTTGGTTGCCCACGATAAATACGGCTTTGTTGCTGAGCTCGGGTGTTACCTTAACCATGGCACACCATGCCCTGATTGATGGCAATCGCAGCAAAACCATTAGCTTAATGTGGCTGACGGTGCTCTTGGGCATTACCTTCCTGGCAGTTCAAGGCTATGAGTATTACCATGCTTACACCGCGTTAAACCTCAAGTTGAGCTCGGGCATTTACGGCTCCACCTTCTTCATGTTGACCGGTTTTCACGGCTTTCACGTGTTCGTGGGCATGTTGATGCTCTTGTTCATCACCTTACGCCTGCAAAAAGGCCATTTCAGCCCGGATCGTCATTTCGGCTTTGAAGGCGCGGCCTGGTATTGGCACTTTGTGGACGTGGTCTGGCTTGGTTTGTACATTCTGGTGTACTGGATGTAAGCCCTGTCAGACGCAAAAAAGGCACCGCAAGGTGCCTTTTTGTTTAGTCTCTGGTGCACTTGGCGTTTAGGCGCCAGGTGGTATGCCAGTAGGCTGAATCCAGCCGGCCTGCCAGGACAAAAGGATACAAACGAAGAGCAAAATAGAAAAGCCAACCCGCAAGGCCAATGCCCTTGCCATACGACGCGATTTGGCAGGCCCGCCCGTTCCCCCGCGCAACATGAAAAACAAGGCGGTGGCCAAACTGGCAATGACGGCTAAAAAGCCCAGGGCAACAAAATAACTCATGTACAGGATTATCTTTTGAATCGAGACCCGAAGTTCTACCGTGTGACTGCAGCGGCTGTCTTTTTTAGCCTTTTGGGGCTGGCGTTGGGTTTTTGGCAGTTGGACCGCGCAGCGCAAAAAGAGGCTTTGCAAAGCGCCATGCATGCGCAAGCCGGTAAAACGCCTTTAGGTAACGCCGAAGTTATCGCATTAGCTGCCCAAGGCCGAATGCAAGAGAGCGGCGTGCTCCACCGCCCGGTGCGCCTGGCGGGTACCTGGCTGCCAGCTCATACCGTGTATTTAGATAATCGGCAGATGGATGCCAAAGTCGGCTTCTTCGTGCTGACCCCCTTGCGTTTGGAGCCACAAGGCCAGGTGCTGGTGGTACAGCGCGGTTGGGTGCCGCGCAATTTTGAACAGCGCGCGCAATTGCCCGAGGTGCAAACGCCGTCGGGATTGGTCTCGGTCGATGGTGACATTGCCCTTGCCCCTTCCAAGCTCTATGCACCCGGTGCGCCGGGCGAGGGGCCGATACGGCAAAATCTGGATTTGGATCAATACCGTAGTCAAACGGGGTTGCCGCTGGAAGCTTTCACGGTGCGCGAGTCGGGCCCGCCCAGTCAGGGCTTGCGCAGGCAATGGCCAGTCATCAACTTCGGTATTGAAAAGCACTACGGCTACGCATTCCAATGGTTTGCGCTGGCATTGCTGATAGCAGGCCTGTACCTGTGGTTTCAGTTTTTTCGCCGCCCCGCGGCCACTTCTCGGGATATTGCAAACCATGGCCCCCACTGACAGTTCAAGCGACCAGCCGCTGGGTTTGACCGTACACTCCATGCCGGTGCCGCAAGACTTAGACCCCGCTGTGAGTACTCGCAGTGGGCGCTGGAAGATGTTGATGGTCTTGCTGGTTTGCGCTGCACCCGTGGTGGCCTCTTATGTGACCTACTACCTGATCCGCCCTCAGGCGCGCCAGAATTTCGGCACCCTGATTGACCCGCAGCGCCCATTGCCGGACATGCAGGCCATGGCGATGGAGGGTAAGCAGACTAATGTGCGCGCCCTCAAAGGCCAATGGCTTTTTATCAGTGTGGCAGACGGCGCCTGCGATGCGCAATGCCAACACCATTTGTACATGCAGCGCCAATTGCGTGAGGGCTTGGGTAAAGAGAAAGACCGCGTCGATTGGGTGTGGCTGGTCAGCGATGATGCCGCCATCGCCCCAAGCCTCATGCCCGCGCTGGCCACCGCCACGGTATTGCGCGTGCCAAGCGCGCAATTGCAAACCTGGTTGCAGGCCGAGCAAGGCATGGCCTTGCAAGACCATTTGTATGTGGTTGATCCGCTGGGTAATTGGATGATGCGTTTTCCCGCGCGTATCGATGTAGATCAGGCCCCCAAAGTCAAACGCGATATGGAGCGCCTGTTACGTGCTTCCGCGTTTTGGGATACACCAGGGCGCTAAGCCTTCATTACCAAAACCATGGAAACTGCGCTCTGGAACCTCTCGCCACTGGGCCAACTTGTGCTCATCGGTATGGTCGTGGCTGCGATTCCCCTGACATTGCTGCTTTGGAGTGGACGCCACCGCCAAACCGGTGGTTGGCACTACGCCTTGACGCTGACCACTTTGTTTCTGACCTTTGATTTGGTCTTATTCGGCGCATTTACCCGATTGACCGACAGCGGCTTGGGTTGCCCCGACTGGCCGGGTTGCTACGGCCATGCAAGTCCAGTAGGCGCCCAGGGCCATATCGAACTGGCGCAGACGGTCAACCCCGAAGGCCCTGTGACCCATGGCAAAGCTTGGATCGAAATGCTGCACCGCTACCTGGCTTCGGGCGTGGGTATGCTTATCGTGCTACTGGCCATCAGCGCTTGGCGTGATCATCGCAAGGCACGGGCTTTACAACAGCGCGCGCCCATCCACCCTGCATGGGCTATGGCGACTTTGGTCTGGGTGTGTGTGCAGGGTGCCTTTGGTGCGTTGACGGTCACCATGAAACTTTTTCCCGCTATCGTCACTTTGCATTTGCTGGGCGGCTATGTGTTGCTGGGCATGCTGACCTTGCAAGCAGCGCAACTTTGGTTGCAATCGGGTGCGCGTGAAACCCAGGTAATGACGGTATCCGTGCGCGCCATTCTTTGGCTGGCCTTGGCTGCGCTGCTGCTGCAAGCCGCATTGGGCGGATGGGTCAGTACGAATTACGCGGTGCTGGCCTGCATGGAATTCCCCACCTGCCAAGGCAGCCATTGGCCGGCAATGGATTTCGCGCAGGGCTTTACGCTGTGGCGCCCCTTGGGCTTGCTACCTGACGGACAGCCCATAAGCTTTGAGGCCTTAACTGCTATCCATATGGTGCATCGCTGGATGGCAGGCGTCTTGGTGTTGGTCATCGCGCTGGTGCTTTGGCAATTACGCGCCTACCCGGCCCTGCGCCGCCCAATGCAGCTTCTGGGATTGCTGTTAGCCTTGCAGTTGGCTACTGGCCTAAGCAACGTGGTGCTGGGTTGGCCGCTGCTGGCCGCTGTGCTGCATACCGGTGGCGCAGGTGCCATGTTGGTTTGCCTCGTGTGGCTGCTAACGATAAGCCAGGTGCGCGCAAACAGTCCTGTGGCAATGCCAACAACTTTGAGAAAAGCAACGTGAGTGCTCCAGCCAGTATCACATCCCTGCTACCCACCATGTCCGTGGTGCGCCAGTTCAACGCCCTCACCAAACCGCGGGTGATTCAGCTGATTGTGTTTTGCGCCCTCATCGGCATGGTGCTGGCCGTGCCTGGCGCGCCGGACTGGATGCAAGTGCGACTGGCGGCTATCGCTTGTTTCGGCATCTGGCTGGTCTCCGCTGCCGCTGCGGCGTTTAACTGCATCGTTGAGCAGCAGATTGACGCGAAGATGAAACGTACCTCTTGGCGCCCCACCGCGCGCGGTGAGCTGAGCAACACCCAAACCCTGGTTTTTTCCGCGCTTTTATGCGGTACCGGCTCGGCGATTTTGTTTTTCTGGGTCAACCCGCTGACCATGTGGTTGACCTTTGCCACCTTCGTCGGCTACGCGGTGATTTACACCGTCATCCTCAAACCTTTGACGCCGCAAAACATTGTGATCGGCGGCGCCTCAGGTGCCATGCCGCCGGTGCTGGGTTGGGCCGCGATGACCGGCGATGTCGGGCCCGAAGCGCTGATTTTGTTTCTCATTATTTTCTTGTGGACGCCGCCGCATTTTTGGGCGCTGGCCTTGTACCGGGTGGAGGATTACCGCAAGTCCGGTCTGCCCATGCTGCCCGTCACCCACGGCAGTGAGTTCACCCGGCTACACATCCTGCTTTACACCTGGGTGTTGTTTGCCGCGTGCTTGTTGCCCTTTATGTACGGCATGAGTTCTTGGTTGTATCTGGCTGCCGCTGTGGTTTTGAGCATATGGTTTTGTGTCTATGCCTGGCGCCTGATGCGTAACTATTCGGACACTTTGGCGCGCGCCACTTTTCGCTTTTCACTGATTCACCTTAGCGCCTTGTTCGCGGCCTTGTTGCTGGACCATTACCTGTTATGAAACACCATGCCTCCCTTCGATCGGCGGGCATGTTGCAACGCCGTAGTGTGATGCGCTTTGGCCTTGGCGCCGCAGCCCTGCTGCTGGCTGCATGCAAGCCCAACAAGTTATCGTTTAGCTCGGTGGATGTGACCGGCGCGGATTACGGCAAAGGCTTTGAACTTAGCGACCACAACGGGCAAGTACGCCACCTCACCGACTTTGCTGGCAAAGTGGTGGTCATGTTTTTCGGTTACACCCAATGCCCCGATGTGTGCCCGGCCACGATGATCGAGCTAGCGCAAGTCAAAAAACTATTGGGTGCTGATGGCGAGCGTTTGCAAGCGCTGTTTGTGACGTTGGACCCAGAGCGTGATACGCCAGAATTGCTCAAAGCCTATATGGTCAATTTTGACCCGATGTTTTTGGCATTGCGCCCCACGCCAGAGCAATTGCCGGTGCTTGCCAAAGACTTCAAAATTTATTACAAAAAAGTTGTAGGTAAAAGCGCGGACTACTACACCATGGACCATTCGGCGGGCAGTTATGTCTTTGACACCAAGGGCCAGTTGCGCTTGTTTACCCGCTATGGCAGCGGCGCGCCGGTGCTGGCCGCAGATATTGCACTGTTGCTGAAATAAAAAGGCCCGCTAGGCGGGCCTTTTAACGACTGCGCAAGTAGCGCTGCGAAGTAACTTCTTCAAATTATCGTGTGATCTTTTGGTTAATAGTCCACTGCGAAAGCCTGTGTGAAGACTGCGGCCCTTACGCGTAATCGACCAGCGCAGTTTTCATTTTTTTCATAGCCGCTACTTCAATCTGGCGGATACGCTCGGCGCTCACACCGTACTCGGCTGCCAACTCGTGCAAGGTCATACCGCCGCTGTTGTCGTCATTGACCTTGAGCCAGCGTTCTTCCACGATGCGGCGGCTGCGCGGGTCCAAAACTTCTAGCGCGCTGGCAATGCCATCTGAGGCCAGCACATCGCGCCGGTGCGCTTCTATCACCGCCAGTGGCTCGTGGTTGCTGTCGGTCAAGTAGGAAATCGGGCCATAGACCTCCTCGCCGTCGTCCGAGGCCATAGGGTCGAGCAAGACATCGCCGCCCGAAAGCCTGGTTTCCATTTCCAGCACATCTTCGGCGCTGACGTTCAACTCGTCGGCCATGGCGCGCACCTGCGCCGGGCTCAGAGTGTCGCGGTGGGTGGCCATATCGGCGGCGGCATCGTTAGATTTAAAGCGCTGCTTCATAGAGCGCAAATTGAAAAAGAGCTTTCGCTGGGCTTTGGTAGTGGCTACTTTCACCATGCGCCAGTTTTTCAGGATGTATTCGTGGATTTCGGCCTTGATCCAGTGCAGCGCGTAGCTCACCAGACGCACGCCTTGGTCTGGGTCAAAGCGCTTGACGGCCTTCATCAGGCCGACATTACCTTCTTGGATCAGGTCGCCGTGCGGCAAACCATAGCCCAAGTACTGGCGCGACACCGACACTACCAAACGCAGGTGCGAGAGCACCAACTTACCGGCGGCTTCCAGGTCGTTGTCGTCGCGGTACTGGCGTGCAAAGCGCTGTTCTTCTTCCAGCGTCAGCATGGGCAGCCGGTTGGCGGCGGAGATGTAAGCGTCCAGGTTGCCAAGCGGCGGCACCAAAGACCAGGGATTGGCCGGGGCCAAAGCGGTATTCGAGGCGATTGCGAGGGACATAGGGAACTCCTTCAGTCGGAAGCTTGAATATTAGCACTCAAACACGGAGAGTGCTAATAAACCTACTGGTTTACCCTAGGTTTACATGCGGGCTTATAGTCTGGGGAATGAACGAATTTGCCCAAATGTTGCAACAAGGCAACAGCAGCGTATGGTGGTTTATCCCCAGCGCCATCGCCCTGGGGGCGCTGCATGGGCTGGAGCCCGGGCATTCCAAAACCATGATGGCCGCCTTCATCATCGCCGTGCGCGGCACGGTCGGGCAGGCGGTCTTGCTGGGCTTGGCGGCGACTTTGTCGCACACAGCGATTGTGTGGGTGATCGCCATGGGCGGCTTGTATTTCGGCGGCCAATGGGACGCTACCAACAGTGAACCCTATCTGCAACTGATCTCTGCCGCACTAATAGCCGCCACCGCCTTGTGGATGGCCTACCGCACCTGGCTGCAGGGGTTGCCGCATCCGCATGACCATGACCACGGACACCAGCATGGTGCTAATGGTATTCACAGCGACCATGCGCACGGCCATAAAGAAGGCCACGATCATGCGCATCAGCTCGGCCACAGCCACAGCCACACACACAGCCACGATCACGATCACGGACGCGGACGCGGACACGCGGCGGCTCACAGCCAAGCGCATAGCGCGGCTCACACGCACAGCACTTCTACTGCGGATGCAAAGCCAGGCATGGACGCCCATGCCCAGGCGCATGCGCAAGAAATTGAACAGCGCTTTGCCTCCGGCCATGCCACCAATGGACAAATTTTGGTGTTCGGGCTGACCGGCGGTTTGATTCCTTGTCCTGCTTCGATTACCGTGCTGCTGCTGTGCCTGCAACTCAAACAAGTTGCCTTGGGCGCCACGCTGGTGCTGAGCTTTAGTGTGGGCCTGGCGCTCACGATGGTGGCGTCGGGCGTGCTGGCTGCTTGGAGCGTGGGGCAGGCCACCAAGCGCTGGTCTGGCTTTGGTCATTGGGCTGCCAGAGCGCCCTATATTTCCACCGTGTTAATGCTATTGCTCGCCTTTTGGATGGCTGGTGAAGGTTTGCAAGGATTGCAGACAGTTGCGGCCTGAAGGCGCAAAGCGGGTAGGACGCTAGCACTTCAAAAAGCACAGCCAAGCCCATTCGCGCTTTCCTCCTACTATGCAAGGGCTGTGCGCGGTTTAGCTTGCTGGTGCCCTTGGTCGTTTAATCGCCGGTTGATATTTTTAGGAAAACTACTTTCCAAAAAGAAATTCATAATGCGCGCTGAGGGAGCACGCAAAATGATTACGCTTTACGAACTGCATTGGTCGCATTACTGCGAAAAAATCCGCTTGGCACTGTCGTATGCTGGGCTGTCTTGGCAAACTTGCGACATACACGCATTCAGCAAAAAAGAGCTGCTTGCCTTTCCTTTGCCACGACATCTGAACAAGCGCACGGTGCCCGCCATTTTCGACACAGAGCGTGGCGAATTTGTGATGGACTCCACCCCCGTTCTGCGTTACCTGTGCAAGCACTACCCGCAAGTGCAAGCACTCTATCCGGGGGATTTCAGTAATCAGCAGGCGATAGACGCGATGCTGATTGAGCTTGATACCAAGTTGGGTTTGCTGGCGCGTCGCTTTGGCTATACGCAAGTCATTCTGGAATGCCCCAGTTTGTTAAGCACTTTGTTTTTAAGCCGAGCTGCTGGCGGGTTTTTCACCTTGCCGGGCGTGCGATGGGTAAGCGGGCATATTTTGGGGATGCTTTTGTGCCAGCGTTTTGCATTTCACCAATCGGAGTCCTCGCATTTATACGAAGCCTTGGAGAATTACCTCTTGCAACTGGCGCGGCGACTAGAGGCGCGCACAATTGTAGTGGGCGATACTTTTTCCCTGGCGGATTTGGCTTTAGCCGCCTACCTGCGACCCTTAAGCATCGTTCCCTTTTTCTACGAGCATCCGCAGTTGCAAAGTCTTTTTGCGCATCAGCGTGCCGTTCTGGCCAAGCACAGCCAAGAGGGCTTATCGGCGTATCAGGTGGCTATTGCCGCGGCGCGTCAATCGCGCCTCCCGGTACGCCGACGTATCCGCCAAAGCGAGGCTGCATTGCCATTCCCTGACCTTGGCTCCCATGCGCATAACGACCAACGTCCGGTCTGGACATGGCAGACCTGGCTATTGCCCTATCGCTATCTTTTTCCAATGCGCAGCGGCAAAGTCCGGCAGGCTGCAGCCTCACAAGGTGTCCGGTAAGGCATGTTCCAATAGCCCGATG
>CAJBBZ010000242.1 GCA_903951445.1 uncultured beta proteobacterium | reverse complement strand
TGACCATGGAGCGGGTGATTTCCAGCTCACAGTAGAGTTCTGCCGCGCGGTGCTGCAGGCCCTGAAACTCGCCAATGATTCGGCCAAATTGTTTGCGTTCTTTGAGGTAGTTCACCGTGCGCTGGAAAACTTCGTCTGCCAAGCCCAGCAGCTCAGCTGCAGCAGCGGTACGCGCGCAGTCAAGCGCGGCGCTCAAAGTTGCCCAACCCGCGTTGACTCGTCCCAATACATCTTTCGTGCTGACCTGCACGGCCTTAAAAGTAATGCGGGCAGCATTGTGAGCGTCCACCATCAGGGTACGTTCTATTTCAACTCCAGATGCCTTCGCATCCACCAAAAACAGGGTGATCCCCTCGGAATCTGCCATCTCACCAGAACTTCGGGCAGCGACGATCAGAAGATCTGCCACATGACCATCTAGTACGAAGGTCTTAGTACCGTTAAGAGTGAAACCACTCGCCGTAGTGTCGGCACGCATCGCAATCTGTGTTGGCTGGTGTTTGGACTTTTCGTCGACAGCAAGGGCGGCAATAAGCTCACCGCTAGCCAAACGCGACAACCAGGTTTTCTGTTGTTCAGGTGTCCCAGCATGGCGCAGGGTTGTGACTGCGGCAATGCTTGAAGCCAGAAAAGGGGAGCATGTGAGCTGGTGGCCGATTTGCTCCATCACGACACCAGCTTCGATATGCCCGAGTCCCATTCCGCCGAATTCCTCAGGCACAAGCACTCCGCTAAAACCCATTTCGGCAAACTGCTTCCACAGAACTGGCGAGAAGCCCGTCGCGTCTTTTGAATCGCGCAACTGCCGCAGTTGCATCACCGGTGCTTTGTCAGCAAGGAAATCGCGGGCACTGTCGCGCAGCATGGTTTGTTCTTCGGTAAGTATGAGTGACATGATCAGGCTCCCGGCAGTTCAAGAATTCTTTTGGCAATGACGTTGAGCTGCACCTCGCTGGTCCCACCCTCAATCGAATTGCCTTTGGTGCGCAACCAGGTGCGTGCAGTCTGGCCCTGATCAGAGCGTTTGCTTTCCCACTCCAGTGCGTCGCTGCCGCCCGTGCTAGCCATCAATTCCCAACGCCGCTTATTGAGTTCGGCCCCGTAATACTTGAGCATGGATGACATGGCCGGGTGCGCCAGACTGGCCTTGGCCATGTCGCCGACACGCTGCAAGGTGAGTCGAAACGCTGCTTCGTCGAGCTCGAATTCTGCAATTTGCGAACGCAAGTGAAACTCAGATAGACGACCCAGCGCATCTAGGCCAACAGTCGATTTTGCGGTTTCAGACAGCGACGGTGTGCTCGATATCTCTCCCATCGCACCGATCATGTCGCGCTCGTGCGTCAGCAGGTATTTAGCGACATCCCAGCCGGCGTTCAGAGTGCCGACAAGATTGCGTTTTTCCACCCGGACATTGTCGAAGAAGGTCTCGCAGAATGGCGAATTTCCAGAGATCAAACGGATAGGTCTGGTGCTGGCGCCGGGTGTTGCCATATCGAACAGCACAAAGCTGATGCCGGTATGTTTCTTGGTTGTATCGGTGCGCACCAGGCAAAAAATCCAGTCACATTCATCGGCATATGAGGTCCAGATCTTCTGGCCATTGACAATGAAGTGGTCGCCCATGTCGTCAGCGCGGGTAGCAAGCGAGGCCAGATCCGACCCGGCATTGGGTTCGGAGTAGCCCTGGCACCAACGAATTTCTCCTCGGGCTATTTTTGGAAGATGTTCGAGTTTTTGTTCATGGGTACCAAACTTGAGAAGTGCCGGGCCCAGCATCCAAATACCGAAACTCACCACAGGTGGGCGACAGCCGAGGGACGCCATCTCCTGCGCCAAGACTTTGGCCTCTGCACCCGTAAGACCGCCACCTCCGTACTCTTTCGGCCAAGTCGGCACCGTCCAGCCGCGCTCAGCCATGCGCTCAAGCCACAACTTTTGCGCGTCCGAGGCAAACTTCCATTTACGCCCACCCCAACAGGTGTCGTCGTCGCTTGTCATCGCTTT
>CAJBBZ010000241.1 GCA_903951445.1 uncultured beta proteobacterium | reverse complement strand
ACGTACATCCGGGTCTTGCGAAATGCCGGTTTCGTCATTAGAGATGGCGACCACCGCCGCGCCGTATTTTTTGACCAGCGGCAACACGGTTTCCAGCCGGTCTTCTTCGCCGGTGACTGAGTTGACCAGGGCCTTGCCTTTGTACACCGCCAAGCCCGCTTCCAAAGCGGCGACGATAGACGAGTCGATGGAGATGGGCACATCGGTCACGCCTTGCACTAACTGGATGGCTTTGGCCAGCATGCCCGGCTCATCGGCCAGCGGGATACCGGCGTTCACGTCCAACATATGCGCACCGGCCTCGACCTGGGCCAGCGCGTCGGCGATCACGCGGCTGTAGTCGCCGGCCATCATTTCGGCGGCCATGATTTTGCGGCCTGTGGGGTTGATACGCTCACCGATGATGACGAAGGGGCGGTCAAAGCCAATAACGACCTCGCGGGTCGCAGAACTGATGATGGTATCGGTCACGCTACATCCTTTGAATTGGAAACTTAAAACAATTTAATAAAAACTTGACAGGCTTAAACCGCAGCAAGCACCGGAGGCGGAATATGCGGCACGTCCGGCGAATCGCCATCGCGCCCCGGATACCAGGGCACACGGCCTTGCAACACGCCGGAATTGGTCACGATCTCGGGCACCGAGTCTTCCTGGCGGTAGGCCATGATGTGGACTCCGGCGACGCCTTTGATCTCTTTAACTTCCTGCACGATTTCGGTACATATTTTGCGTCCTTCGGCAGCTGGTTTTTCTGCCCCGGCCATGCGCTTGATCACCGCGTCCGGAATATGCACACCCGGCACATTGCTGCGCATCCACTCGGCCACTTTGGCCGAACGCATCGGGCCCACGCCCACCAAAATAAATACTTTGTCCAAGAGGCCCAGGTCTTCCACTTCTTTCATGTAAGTGCGCAGACGCGGCACGTCGTAGCAGTACTGGGTTTGGATAAATTGCGCCCCAGCGGCCACTTTTTTCGCCAGGCGTTGGGCGCGCCAGTCAAAAGGCTGGCCAAAAGGGTTGGCCGCTGCGCCAAAAAACACGCGTGGCGCAAACGTGACCTTGCGCCCGCTTTGGAAGCGCCGCTCGTCACGCATATCGCGGCCAATTTCCAAGAGCGACATGCAATCGAGGTCAAACACCGGTTTGGCCTGCGGATGGTCGCCGCTTTGCACGCCGTCACCGCTTAGGCACAACATATTGCACACGCCCATGGCCGCACCGCCCAGGATGTCGCCCTGAATGGCAATCCGGTTTTTGTCGCGGCAGGAAATTTGCATGACTGGCGCATAGCCCACACGGGTGAGCAAAGCACACACCGCCAGGCTGGACATATGGCAATTGGCGCCGCTGCCATCGGTGGCGTTGATGGCATCGACATAGCCGTCAAACACTTTGGCGCGGCGATAGACCTCGCTGGGATCGGCGGAATCCGGCGGCTCCAATTCAGCAGTGATCGCAAAGCCGCCGCCGCGCAGCACGCGCTCTAAGCGTCCGGGGGACGTGTGGCCCGGCAAGATGGGCAAAGGGTAGCCGGGCACCGGCTCGTCATCAAACCTCATGCTTTGGCCTCCTGCTGTACCGGCTCGCCCTTTTCACGCGCCACGCGCAGCCACGAAGAACTGCCCTTGAGCCGTCCATCGACGGCAAACTGCACCACTTTGATCGCCTCGCGGCCCGCTTGCATGCGTTGGCTGCCGTCAAAGGCCTCGACCCAGACGCAGCGCATTTCGGGCTTGACCTCGCAATTGCCATTGGCGCGTACGCCGCCGCAGGGGCCGTTACGTATGGTTTTAGGGCAATTCATGGAGCAGGACATGCCGGTGCTGGACAAGGCGCATTGGCCGCACATTTGGCAGTCAAACAAAAAGCCTTTCACCGCTTTTTCCACCACCGCAACCGGCGTTTCCAGGCGCTGGTAGCCAATCGCTTTCCACAAAGGATGCAAGGCCACCATCACGCGCTCAAAACCTTGGTAAAAAATTTCCAGACCGCGCGCATGGCGCACCGACCAGCGACGCACCGCGTACATCAATGCTCCCCTTCGGGCAGCGGCACCCCCGACTCGTCGGCGGAGATCACCGTCGGCGTTGGCAAGGTTTCATCCACACCGTGCGCGCGGATGATGCGCAGCAAATCCTCGTCCGAATAACGCGCCTCGATACGGGCAGCCTCGGCATTGGCTTCTTCTTGAATCTCGTCACCGCACTCGCGTGGATCACTGCGCTTCCAGTCGGCCAGGTAGTCCCCGGCGCTGGACTTACCCGCGCGCATCGCCGCGCGGTCCACCGCTTCTTGGAAACGGTGCGAAAGCTGCACCTTACCGGTTTCGCGTCCGCGCTTGACCACTACCTGCGCAGGCAAGTCACGCCATGAAATCACAATCAGTTTTGCCATTGGATCACTTTCTCGCTTACGGTTTTCAATTCAGTTTCCATCTCACCGTAGCCGGTGACACGGTACGCAAATGCCAGGCCCAGGCGCTTGGCGGCGGCCTGGCCCAGGGCTATGCCCTCGGAGCTCTCTTTCTGGCACAAATACATCAAGGTGGTGTAGTTGCCAAAATACACCGGGAGCAACTGCGGATGCTTATCAATACCCAGACCGTGCATGATCAATCGCTCAAAATGCCGCAGCAAAAAATCCGTTAAATAAAAGGTTCCCAACTCGGCTTCGGCCATCTGCGCAAAAGCCGCAGACCCGGCATAAAACTCATAACAATGCGCGCCGGGCAAACGCTGCACGCCTTCTTCCTGCAATACCGTGTCGAGCAAACCACCCGTTCCGCAATCTGCATAGGCCACAAAAATGTGTGGGTACTGCGCCTTAAACCGTTGTATTTTTTCGCGCACCAAGCTGGGGATTTTTTCCGGGCGGTTATGCAATTCGGCGGGCAAGCAAGTCACATCGATGTGCGACCAAGCATTGGCTTGGCGCAGCGCGATGAATTCGCGGGCCAGCGCGCCGCAGGCAATCACCAAAGTGTTTGCAGCAGCGGCCATGCCGGCATCGCGAATCAGGCGCGGGCCGCAGCGCGACGCGCAGCAATCAAGGTCTTGGCAGTCTCTACAGCCACACCGGCATCACGGCAATAGGCGTCCGCGCCCACGGCTTTGCCAAACTCTTCGTTCAATGGCGCGCCGCCTACCAACACAATGTAATCATCGCGCAGGCCTTTTTCCTTGAGCGTGTCGATCACCACTTTCATATACGGCATGGTCGTAGTCAGCAAGGCAGACATACCCAAAATATCGGGCTTGTGTTCTTCCAGTGCTGCAATGTATTTTTCGACGGCGTTGTTAATGCCCAGGTCGATGACTTCAAAGCCCGCGCCCTCCATCATCATGCCGACCAGGTTTTTGCCGATGTCGTGGATATCGCCTTTGACGGTGCCGATCACCATCTTGCCAATCGGCTCAACGCCGGTTTCAGCCAGCAAAGGGCGCAAAATTTCCATGCCGCCCTTCATAGCGTTGGCGGCCAGCAACACTTCAGGAACAAACAAAATGCCGTCGCGGAAATCCACGCCGACGATGCGCATGCCTTCAACCAAAGCGTCATCGAGGACTCGGCTGGCCGACCAGCCGCGGCCTAGCAAAATATTCGTGGCTTCAATCACCTCTTCACGCAGCCCGTTGTAGAGGTCGTCATGGACTTGCTCGGTCAACTCCTCGTCGTTGAGCGAGTTCAAATCCAGATCGTCAAATTCTTCAGCCACAGAAAGACTCCTTCGGTTGATGTACGGGGTATGCCCGGGGCATGGCGCGCACTTGCGGACAGAATGTACGGGCCGCGCTGCGCAAAGCCTGATAGTTTAGCGACCCGTGATTGTCGCCATACGACAGGGTGACAATGCCTGTGCAATGCAAGCAATTGCAGCCCTGCACTGCTTCAAGGCGTCGGGCTTGGCGCCTTGTCCGGCGCCAGCAGGGCCAAGCGGCTATTGCGCCGCTCGGCGCTGGGTGTGTGGCCGAACAAGTCGCGGTAGCACTTGGAAAAATGGGGCGGCGACTGGAAGCCGCAGGCCAGCGCGATCTCCATCACCGACATGGAGGTCTGTAACAGCAGGCTGCGCGCCCGGCGCAGGCGCATATCCAGGTAGTACTTGGTCGGTACTTCACCCACATAACGCTTGAACAAGCGCTCGATCTGGCGCCGCGACACACCCACCAGCGAGGCAATTTCGTCCAGCGACAGCGGCTCCTCCAAATTAGCCTCCATCAGGGCGGCCGCTTCGATCAGGTTTTCATGAAACAAGCCAACCCGGGCCATCAAGGGCACATGCTGGCGGTCCTGGTCGTTGCGGATGCGGTCCAGGATGAACTGGTCCGAGATCATGGGCGCGACTTCGCGGCCCAGATGCGACTGAATAATATGCAGCATCAAGTCCAAGGGTGCGATTCCGCCAGTACAGGTATAACGGTCGCGGTCGATGGCAAAAAGCTGCCTGGAAAAAATTACCTTGGGAAAGCGTTCTTCCAAAGCTGTCATATTCTCCCAATGCACCACCGCTTTGTAGCCGTCGAGCAATCCGGCCTTGGCTAGCACAAAGCCACCGGTGCATAGCGCACCCAGCGCTATCTGGCGCTGCGCCAGACGCCGCAGGGCCGAGGTCACGTCGAGAGTGCAAGCCGCCTCAATCTCCACGCCGCCGCACACAAACACGATATGCGCATTGCCTATATCAGCCAGTGCCACCGTGGGCGCTAGCGCCAAGCCATTGCTAGCTGGCACCGGATGCCCGCCAATGCTGGCCAGCGTCCACTGGTAGACCTCTTGTCCGGCCACCCTATTGGCCATGCGCAAGGCCTCGACGGCGCTGGACAGGGCGATGAGCGAGTAATTGGGAAGGGTTAAAAAAACAAAGCGGTAGGGCCGCGGCGGCGGCGATAGGGCGGTTACCTGCCGGTTCATGCCCGCACCCGCGCCGGGGCGCGCACGCTTGGGCTATGGCTGTTTGTAGTGCACCTGAACTTCAACACCGGCAATCCCGTTTTGAATTAAACCAAGGCACATTTTGTCTTATTTGCGACACATGCAAACGAATACCCTTACCCTACAACGACTATAGCCGTCGCCAGGCAAGAAAAAAGCCCCGAAACATCGCTGTTTCGGGGCTTTTTAATTGGTGCGGCTGGCAGGATTTGAACCCACGACCCCTTGGTTCGTAGCCAAGTACTCTTTCCAACTGAGCTACAGCCGCAAGCCGAAGATT
>CAJBBZ010000240.1 GCA_903951445.1 uncultured beta proteobacterium | reverse complement strand
TGCACCACGTAGTCGCGCCCGTGGCGGTCTTGGATGCGCAGCAGCTCGGGGCCCATCTTGTCAAAGCGGCCGGTTTCTTGCCATAGCTCGGCGGGTTGCACCACCGGCATGCTCAGTTCAATGGCGCCAGCCCGGTTCATCTCTTCACGCACGATGGCCTCGACCTTTCGGATCACCCGCAGGCCCATGGGCATGTAGCTGTAGATGCCGGCGCCGAGTTTTTTCACCATGCCTGCACGCATCATCAGTTGGTGGCTGGGCACTTCGGCGTCGGCCGGGGCCTCTTTGAGCGTGGAGATCAGGAATTGGGAAGCTTTCATGCAGGTACTCGTAAAACAGTGCGCTATTGCGGCGCTGCGGGCCAAGCACGCAACGGCGCCTTGCCGTGCATAATGGCCCAAGTTTAAAAATTGGGGTTTTGATTATGCTCGACCGGGACGGCTTTAGGCCCAACGTCGGCATCGTCCTGCTCAACCAGAAAAATCAGGTTTTTTGGGGCAAACGCATACGTACCCACTCGTGGCAGTTTCCGCAAGGCGGCATTGACCGGGGCGAAACCCCGGAACAAGCCATGTTCCGCGAATTGCACGAAGAAGTGGGGCTCCAGCCGGAGCACGTAGCCATTGTTGCCCGAACCCGAGACTGGTTGCGCTACGAGGTGCCGGACCGCTACATTCGCCGCGACGCGCGCGGCCACTACAAAGGCCAGAAGCAAATCTGGTTTCTACTCCAGCTCACCGGTTTTGACTGGAACCTGAACCTGCGCGCCACCGACCATCCGGAATTTGACGCCTGGCGTTGGAACGACTATTGGGTGCCGTTGGACGCGGTGGTGGATTTCAAGCGCGGGGTGTACCAGGACGCGCTCACCGAGTTATCCCGCTACCTTCCGCGCATGGATGGCCGTGCCAGAGTCGGCCCCGGACGCGGCGCTGCGGGGCATCAGCCAGAAGAAGCGGGTATGCCTGATCCGCAAAACGCGCCAGAGCAAGAGCCGAAAGCGCAAGATAGCTAAGGACTGTCTGCCTAAATCCGTCATCGCGACAAGCGCCGCGACGCTGCGACTCATCAATATAGGATTCGCAAGCCAATGTGGATTACTTCGCATCCCTTGCACTGCATAGCTTTGAGCGTTTGCAGACCGTCTCAAAACGACGAGGAATACGGCGTTTTCGCTTATTTCGTTTAGCGCATCAGCACCAGATTGTCCCGGTGCAGCATTTCGGGTTCGGCAGCGTAACCCAGCAAGGATTCGATGTCGGCGGACGGCTTTCCGCACAACAAACGCGCTTCGGCGCTGGAATAGTTAGCCAAGCCGCGCGCAATGTCCTGGCCTTCCGGTCCGCGCACCGCAATCACATCGCCGCGCGAAAAATCGCCCTCCACGCGGACCATGCCCACGGGCAGCAGGCTTTTTCCCTGGCTTCGCACCATGCGCGCCGCCCCGGCATCCACTACTACCGCGCCGCGCAATTGCAAGTGGTCAGCCATCCACTGTTTGCGCGCCTGGGTTTTCTGGGTCGGTGCCACCAAGACCGTGCCTATGGCCTCACCCTGCGCCAGACGCAGCAGCGCATCGGGCTCGCGGCCCCAGGCGATGATGGTGGAGGCGCCCGAACCCGCTGCGCGCTTGGCCGCCAGAATTTTGGTAATCATGCCGCCGCGCCCCAGGCTGCTACCCGTGCCGCCCGCCATGTCTTCCAAGGCCAAGTCACCCGCCGCCGCTTCGTCAATAAAGCGCGCTTGCGGGTCTTTGCGCGGATCGGCGCTGAACAGGCCTTTTTGGTCGGTCAGTATCACCAGGGCATCGGCTTCAATCAGATTGGCCACCAGCGCGCCCAAGGTGTCGTTGTCACCGAACTTGATCTCGTCGTTCACCACCGTGTCGTTTTCATTGATCACCGGCACCACGCCCAGCTTGAGAAGCGTGAGCAAGGTGGAGCGGGCATTGAGGTAGCGCTCGCGGTCGGCGAGGTCGGCGTGGGTGAGTAGCACCTGGGCGCTGCCCAGCGCGTTTTCGCGCAGCTTGGTTTCGTACATCTGCGCCAGGCCCATTTGGCCGACCGCAGCAGCGGCTTGCAACTCGTTGATCGCATGCGGGCGGGTGGTCCAGCCCAGGCGCTTCATGCCTTCGGCAATCGCGCCGCTGGAGACCATCACCACTTCGATACCCTGGGCACGCAAGACAGCCAACTGGCGGCACCATTGGCCGATGGCCGCTTCGTCCAGACCGCGACCTTCATTAGTCACCAAGCTGGAGCCGACCTTGACCACGATGCGCTTGGCATCCTGAACAATGCGGGTTGTGCGGGTTGTGCGGGTAATGGGCATGGGGCTTACCGGACTCGGCTTGGCGGGAAATGGGTGGGCTTGGGGCGCTTACAAAAACTCAGGGTGCCGGTTCGGCGTCCGCAGGGGAGGCAACGATGAAACGCGGATCTTCCTCGACATAAGGCTGCTCGGACAACTGCTGCGCTTGCACGTGCTTGTAAATGGCTTTGACCAAGGGCTCGCAGCCTTCGCGCGTCAGGGCCGAAATCTCGAACACCGGGCCTTTGAACTTGAAGCGCTTCACAAAGTCTTTAACCAGCGCGGCGCGGGCGTCACCATCGACCATGTCCAGCTTATTGAGCACCAGCCAGCGCGGCTTTTTATAAAGGCCATCGTCGTATTTCTTCAGTTCATTGACGATCGCCTTCGCCTGGGCGACGGTATCCACGCCTTCGTCAAAGGGCGCCACATCGACAATATGCAGCAGCAAGCGCGTGCGCTGCAAATGCCGCAAAAACAAATGGCCCAGCCCCGCACCTTCGGAGGCGCCCTCGATCAGACCGGGCAGATCAGCCACCACAAAGCTTTGCTCGGGCCCCACGCGCACCACGCCCAAATTGGGGTGCAGCGTCGTGAAAGGGTAATCTGCAATGCGCGGGCGGGCATTGGAAATGGCGGTGATGAAGGTCGATTTACCCGCATTGGGCATGCCAAGCAAGCCCACATCGGCCAGCACTTTGAGTTCGAGTTTGAGGTTACGCTTTTCGCCGGGCCAGCCCGGCGTTTTTTGGCGCGGTGCGCGGTTGATCGCGCTTTTGAAGCGCAAATTGCCAAAGCCGCCATCGCCGCCCTTGGCAATGGTGATCACTTCGCCGGGCACCAACAGCTCAAACAAGACTTCGCCGGTTTCGGCGTCGGTGATGATGGTGCCGACCGGCATTTTGAGCGTGATGTCGTCGCCCGCTGCGCCGAACATATCCGAGCCCATGCCATGCTGGCCGCGCTTGGCGTCGTGGCGGCGGGAAAAGCGAAAGTCCACCAACGTGTTCAGGTTGGAGTCCGCCACGGCGAACACATGGCCGCCGCGTCCGCCGTCGCCGCCATTGGGGCCGCCGAATTCTTTGTATTTTTCGTGCCGGAAGGAGACGCAGCCGGCCCCGCCGTCGCCTGCGGCGATGTCGATATAGGCTTCGTCAACGAACTTCATGGCATTCCTGCTGGTAAAAATGAAAAACCCCGCGCATTTCGGCGCAGGGTTTTGCGGGGAACACGCTGCAGATCAAGCCGCAGCTGTGATACTCACCGTGTGCTTGTTCAACGCGCCTTTAACGGCGAATTGGACATGGCCCTCAACCAACGCAAACAGCGTGTGGTCTTTGCCGATGCCGACATTGGTGCCTGGGTGGAACTTGGTGCCACGCTGACGCACAATGATCGCGCCTGCGCTGATCAGCTGTCCGCCGAATGATTTCACACCGAGCATTTTGGGCTTGGAATCGCGCCCGTTTCGCGTAGAGCCGCCGCCTTTTTTCTGTGCCATGACCTG
>CAJBBZ010000239.1 GCA_903951445.1 uncultured beta proteobacterium | reverse complement strand
TTTGGGACATACCGGTGGGCGACAAAAAGCTAAAAGCCCGCCGCTACGCCAAGCGCGTGGACAAAAACGACACCGCCACCTTCGAGATCTGGATAGACGAAGCCAGCAAAATGCCGGTGCGCTACCAGATCGGCCTGGCCGAGAACTATGGTGCGACGATATTGGTGGAGTTGCAGGGGGTGAAGTGAGGCCTGGCGGAGGTTTACAAGCCAAGGTACTGACGTACCGCGCTTTCTAGCCGCGCCATATCGTTAGGTGACAGCTCTCCGATATATCGTCCGGCCCTTGTTTTATCCGCAGCCCGATACTGATACACCAGCGCCACCGAGGTGTCGCCCGCCGAGGGCACTGCGACGGCAACTGGTTCATACGCCCTGGCGGACGAAGAGAGTGGGATTATCCCAACGGTGCGAAACTGCTTATTGAAAGGCGTGAGTGACAGCAGCACGCAGGGCCGCGCAACCCCCTGTTGCTCGCTGCCCCGCGCTGGCTCCAGATTGAAGCGGTAAATTTGACCGCGTTGGAACTCCATGATTTGCCAGCCTTATTCGGGAATACCGTCAAGGCCGTCAGCGATGGTGGCGACGTCCCCCCAGATTTGAGTAGCGTCTAAGCTTGGAGTCCAATCCCATAGACAGGAGATTGGACGTGAAGAAGAGATTTACCGAAGAACAAATCATTGGCTTTCTGCGCGAAGCGGAAGCGGGCCTGGCGGTTGCCGAGCTGTGCCGCAGGCACGGCTTCTCAGAGGCGAGTTACTACCTCTGGCGCAGCAAGTTTGGCGGCATGAACGTATCAGACGCAAAACGTCTGAAGGAGCTTGAAGCAGAAAACGCCCGCCTCAAAAGGCTGCTGGCCGAGTCCATGCTGGAGAACGAGGTGACGAAAGAAGCCTTGAGAAAAAAGTGGTGAGCGCACCGGCCAGACGCGAACTGGTGCGCTACATGATTGATAAGGGACTGAGCGAGCGGCGATCGTTAGGCATCGCCGACATGAGTGCCAGTGCCTACCGCTATGAGCCAGCTCAGGACCGCAACTGCGTGCTCAAGGAGAAGATCATTGCCTTGGCCCAACGCCATCGCCGATACGGCGCTGGAATGATCTATTTGAAGTTGCGCCAGGCTGGAGAGATCGTCAACCACAAGCGCGTGGACCGGCTCTACGCTGAAGCGGGTTTACAGGTGAAGAAGCGCAGACGCAAGAAGATTCCCCTGAGCGACAGGCATCCCTTGGAGCGCCCAACGTCGGCAAATCAGGTGTCTATGGACTTCGTGTTTGACCGCACGGCTGAAGGGCGCAGCATCAAGAACCTGACGGTGGTGGATGACGCAACCCATGAAGCGGTAGCGATCGTGCCGGAGCGTGCATTGGGCGGAAATCAACTGGTGCGAATCCTGGAACAACTTGCCGGCACCAGAGGACTGCCCAAAGCTATACGGACAGACAACGGCAAAGAGTTCTGTAGTCGTGCAATGCTGACTTGGGCCCATACGCGCGGTGTGCAACTGTTCCTGATCGAACCTGGCAAACCCAATCAGAACGCATACATCGAATCATTCAACGGTCGGTTTCGAGATGAATGTCTGAATGAACATTGGTTCACAAGCTTGCAGCACGCCCGCGTTGTGGTGGAAACATGGAGAAAGGAATACAACGAAGAGAGACCTAAACGATCTCTTGGAGGACTGACTCCGACGGACTACGCCAAGACGCTTATTCAAAAACAGTTAAATTAACCCCCGGACTCCAAAGCCCAGTGCTACTGAAACTGGGGGGACGTCGGTGGCATCCCATAGTTTTTCGTCTGCAATGGCCTCGGCATTGGCTGGGTCATTCATGAAGGCGGCAGCAATCGCCTCGAGCGCTTGCTCGCGGCTCGCCAAGGCTTGCTGCATATATACCTCTATCTCCCGACTGCGCTCGCCTGCGGGCACGACGGCATTAAAGCGCTGAAGGGTTGGCGCAGAAATGGAGTACGAGGCTCGTAGCGTAGTGGCAGCCATGATAGGTTTCCTTATGAGATACACAGTATTACTGTGTAGTGTGTAAAGTATAGGCGTTTTCTTTAAAGTGACAAGTGGGCTTGGCCGAGAACTACGGTGGGACGATATTGGTGGAGTTGCAGGGGGTGAAGTGAATCAGCGCTCTTCGCGTGTGTGCCAGACACGTAAGATGAAGACTGTCGACTCGACCAACTCGTAGCGCATTTCGTATTTGCCGATGATGATGCGACGCACCTCGCGCGGCAAGTATTGTTCCAGTTGTCGGCCGCTTTGGGGACGATCCAGTAGCTGCCTGGGTGCCACCGTCAAGGTCTGTGCCGCGCGAGCAGCGGCGGTCGGATTCATCTTGGCCAGAAAGTCGTGCAGGCGCGCAACATCGGCTACAGCTTGGTTGGACCACTTTAGCTTCATTGTTGCGGCACGGGCAACGGACTACCAGTTGCCAGGCTCGCGGCCCAAGCCTCCACATCCGTTTGGTCAACCACACGACCAGCGGTGACATCGGCCATGCCCTCCATGGTCAAGCGGTGGCGTTCTTCTTCCTCGCCTACCCAGGCAGTCAGGGCCTGCTTAACGATCCAGGCGCGTGGGCGACCCAGTCGTGCGGCCAAGTCGTCAATCTTTCTGGCCAGTGGCAGCGGCACGTGGGCAGTAAGCACTTTCGTTTCCATCGCGTGTCTCCATTTCAATCGGACGCAATCTTAGTAATTCAATTTGATCAATGCAAATGACCTGGTGAATGCTATTTCGGCTTGAAGCGCTCGAAGAACTGAGCAGGCGAGAGTATTTCTATCCCTTCGTATGCTTGCACTTCCTTCAGATCTGGGTCGCCTGAAATGAGGATGCTTGCGCCTGAATCGATGGCAAGCGCTATAAATTTGTCGTCGGTTTTGTCTCTGCTGACCGAGGCTGCCGCCCTTACTTCAAAGCCTTGGATTGATTGCGCAATCTTGACCAGGTGACGTAAGCGGCCAGAATCGCCGAAATAGCGGTCAAATTTTGGCCGCGCTATGCGTGTTTCGAGTTCATGCCAGGTGTCTTGATTCTGGGCGATCACAAAATGCGCGACGGCCAGTGCCAGAACCTGAGCCGTCTTGGATTGGGGGAGCAGGCCCGCACTAATCAGGACATTGGTATCAATGACGATGAATGCGGGTTTAGTCTTCATTCAGCATGCGCAAGACAGTGTCTTCGGTTAAGCCCTCTTGGGCGGCCGTGTCGCTCATGGTTGATAGGTGTAAGCGCATGGAATCTGCGGCGTCTTGGCCACGGAGCGGGTAGTTTTCGCTAATGAGCGCGGCAACATGAAACGGGATGGTTTGCATAGTCGCTTGATAGTCTTGATACGACAGGACGACCGCTACAGGCCGGCCACGGCGCGTGACGGTGACAGGCTGGCGCTGGGAAGCGTCGATAAGCGTCCCAAATTGGTTTTGGGCGTCAAGCGAGGTCATGGTGAGCATGTTGCGAACTCCTTGTATTAGTCGTTACAGCCATTATAGCTGTTTCGGAAACCTAAACATGTTTCCGATTGACTTCTGAGTTAGCTTCACTATGATGCCTATGTTAGCTAACATATCTGGGATATCTTTATGAAAACGATCTCATCTGTCGAAGTACAAAATCGCTTTGGGTCCATCGCCAATATTGTGAAAAGCGGCGAGCCGGTGGCAGTCACGCAATATGGCACCCCAACCATGATGATTCTTCCGTATGCGCTGGCCACAGAAGCCCTGCGCGACTACAACGCGCGCAAATTGGTGCAGTTCATGGACGCGATGCCTTCGGCCAACCCGGACGCACCAGAACTTAGCCTCGAACAAATGAACAAGCTGGTTCATGACGTACGCCCGTAAAAGGCTTGTCTTCGACACGAGTTCGCTAGTCCCTGCCTGTCTAAACCCCGACCGCGAACCGGCCCACATTTTCCGCCGCGCCGCACTGGCGCATGATGTTTTTATTTCCGCTGCGACCTTTGACGAATTAGCCGCTGTTTTAGCGCGTGACAAATTTAATGCCTGGCGGCCTCTGGAATACCGTTTGATGTGGCTGAGGCTTTTCCGCGAATCGGTAATTTTGCTTGAGCCCACGACTCCGATCCTGGCTTGTCGCGATCCCAAAGACGATAAATTTCTGGAATTAGCCCTGGCCGCAAACGCGGATTTTCTGGTTTCAAGCGACCAGCATTTGCTGGAAATGGACCCTTTCAGAGGGGTTCGAATTCTTCAGCTGGCAGATTTCAAAGAACATATTTTTGGCAGTGCATAGCTGCCTGTGACCATGGACAACACGAAGCCGACAACCGCACCCAAGCGCCAAAACCCGAGTGCAAAGCGCAATAACTATTCGTTGGAGCTCTTGCCAGGCGATCTGGACCGGGAAAGCGATGAGCTTGCGCAAGCCGCCCAAGCATTGACCGCTCTTGAGTCTAAAAATGCAGCACTTAAAAAAGAAGATGCTGCTTGGCTCAATGCCAGTCTCTTAAACAGCGATGATGAATTTGACGCGTTAGAGTTTGAACGCCAATTTCAGGCGGTCAAGCAAGAGGGCACCACTTCTGCAAGCAACGCCGTCCATGGGCGCTGATGCGCTAGGTATCACTGCCATGGAATATGCACTGCGGCGTATGCTTCGGTTTAAGCGTGTGCTTCGGCTTAACCAAGTCTAAAAATTGAACGCGTTTGGAACGCCATAATTTGCCAGGCTTAGCTAGGAGTGCCGTCAAGGCCGTCGCCGATGGTGGCATCCCAAAGCTTTTCCTCTGCAATTGCCTCGGCATTGGCGGGGTCATTCATAAAGGCAGCAGCGATCGCTTCAAGTGCTTGCTCGTCCACAGGTAATAAAGTGTG
Source organism: uncultured beta proteobacterium (assembly GCA_903951445.1). Taxonomy (GTDB): domain Bacteria; phylum Pseudomonadota; class Gammaproteobacteria; order Burkholderiales; family Burkholderiaceae_C; genus Allorhodoferax. Next base: position 894 of record CAJBBZ010000239.1, on the reverse strand, counting down.
AAAGGGCTCAAGGGCTTGGGTCACATAAATGTCCCCGTGTCGAATGCTGCCACTCATGAAATTGCTTCTCCCGCTACTGCATCGACCGCACGGGATGCCGCGCGAACGTCTTGAAAGCGAAGTTCTGTTTCTACCAATTGCGCCCATTGCGCAAGTAGACGGTCCTTTTCACTTTCATCGGTTAGGCGGCCATACATCTGGCAAGACTTTCCCAAGTGATCCGGGTAATGCTGGCCGAAATTTTTGAGTATATGGATATATATTTGATAATTATTCTTTTTCAGCATTGCGTAGAGCGTCACAGCTATGACCACCAAAATTATCAAAGTGCGCTTTTGCGTTTTGTACAAAATTCGATACACTTGGAGTCTGGATGGTGGATAAACCTAAAGAAAAGCCGATAGACAAGCCAATCGGTTGGTGCGGGTCCTCGTACAAAGACTTAACGGACGAAAAAACGTTTCCATTGAATGCTCGAAAGCAAGCAGGTCACCAGCTCAATCATATCCAAAAAGGACTTGATCCGGATGACTGGAAGCCTTTTGATGCTGTGGGCCCCGGTACAAAAGAAATTCGTATCAACCGAGATGATGGGTGGTTTCGGGTGATGTACGTGGCGAAGTTTGAAGAGGCTGTGTACGTACTTCACTGCTTTAAGAAAAAGACTTCAGAAACGAGTAAAAAGGACAAAGACTTGGCCGCAGCACGGTACAAGGAATTGGTCCAAGAAAGGAGTAAAAAATGAAACGCAATATGAAATTGGGGCACATCACTCCGGCGGGCGCAAATATCTTTGCTGAGCTGGGGTTTGAGCCAAACGAGGCGGCCAAGTTGCTCAGCGAGAGCAACAAGATCATCTCCGAAAAGTTGGCCATCAAGGAGACCTTGATGACT
>CAJBBZ010000238.1 GCA_903951445.1 uncultured beta proteobacterium | reverse complement strand
CGTTGCAGTGCGCGCCCGGGGTGGAAAAGACCTCGGTGCCATGCCCCTTGAAGCGTTCTGTGCGCTCATTGCAAGGGACATAGCTGATAAATCCCTTGTCTAAGGTTTTTCCAAAGATGAAGACGATGCGTCGCGCACCGCGCGGATAGTGCCCCTTTGGGTTTGTTTTGTGAAGGATTGAGCCATCGCTACTGAATTTCGTGACCGCCGCCAGCGCGAAGAACGTAAACACCGCCTAAACCGGGAAATCATGGCCCCGGAAGTCCGCCTGACCGGCGTCGACAACGAACCGATAGGTGTTGTCAACATCAACGAGGCCTTGCGCCTTGCGGGTGAGTTGGACGTAGACCTGGTTGAAATTTCCGCCACCGCTGTACCTCCGGTATGCCGCTTGATGGATTACGGAAAGTTCAAGTACCAGGAGCAGAAAAAGGCGGCGGAAGCCAAGTCCAAACAAAAGGTGATTGAAGTCAAGGAAGTCAAGTTCCGACCCGGAACCGATGACGGTGACTACAACATCAAGGTGCGCAATATCAAGCGTTTCTTGGAAGACGGCGACAAGTGCAAGATCACTTTGCGTTTCCGGGGTCGCGAGATTACCCACCAGGAAATCGGGTTGGCTTTGTTGCAGCGTATGCGCGAAGAGTTGGCGGATCTGATCGTCGTGGAGCAGTTTCCCAAGCTCGAAGGCCGCCAGATGGTCATGATGATTGCGCCGGGTAAGAAGAAACCCGGTGGCGCGGCTAAGCCGGCACAGGAGATGGCAGCGTAGATTTTTTGCAATTGCTTTTCAGCAGTTGCCGGGCAAAGTAATTTGCCCAGGTTTGCACAGAGGGAGACCTCTGGCATCAGGTGGACCGGTTTGCACAGGTAGTAATACCCAGCAGGCCGGTTCCCCACAAGTGGCTCGGGGCCAACAAGGACGGAAAAGTTTTCCGTACGCCTCACGAGCACAATTGAAGAAGGAGCATGCAAATGCCCAAAATGAAGACCAAGAGCGCGGCGAAGAAACGCTTCCGCGTCCGTCCCGGTGGAACCGTTAAACGCGGCCAAGCCTTCAAACGTCACATTCTGACCAAGAAGACCACCAAAAATAAACGCCACTTGCGCGGTTCGACAGCTGTTCATGAGACCAATATGGGTCATATGGCACAGATGCTTCCCGGTCGTGGTATTTAATTAACGACGAACAAGGAGTACTACCATGCCTCGCGTCAAACGTGGTGTAACGGCTCGCGCCCGCCACAAAAAAGTTCTCGCCCTTGCCAAAGGTTTCCGCGGTCGCCGCGGTAATGTCTTCCGCGTCGCTAAAGAAGCGGTAATGAAGGCCGGGCAATATGCCTACCGTGACCGCCGTACCAAAAAGCGTGTGTTCCGCCAGTTGTGGATTGCCCGTATTAATGCGGCAGCACGCCAATGCGGCATGACCTACAGCCAATTTGCCAACGGTCTGAAAAAAGCGCAGATCGAGATCGACCGCAAAGTGCTGTCGGACATCGCAGTGCACGATATGGCCGCTTTTGCCAGCATCGTGGAGCAGGTCAAGGCCAAGCTCGCCGCTGCTTAAGGGTTCCACCGGCGCGCTGCCCCATGCGGGCCGCAGCCGGTACCGCCCGCAAAATCGGGCTAGCGCTTGCCCCAAGCACTAGCCCGTTTTTCATTGAATAACCGCCACGATTGCCATGAACGAACTCGAAAGCATTGTTGCCGCCGCCCGCACTGCATTTGCAGCTGCCTCGGCCAGCGCTGACCTGGAAAATGCCAAAGCCCAATTTTTGGGTAAATCGGGCCGCATCACCGAGCTGATGAAGGGCATGTCGGCGCTCAGCGTTGAAGAGAAAAAAACCCTGGGTGCGTCGATTAATGTTGCCAAGCAGGATATCGAGGCGGCGCTGCAAGATCGCCGCCAGGCGCTGGCCGAAGCGCAATTGCAAAAGCAATTGCAAGCCCAGGCCCTCGACGTGAGCCTGCCGGGCCGGGTGCGCGGGCAGGGCAGTTTGCATCCGGTGTCGCTGGCGCAGGAACGCATCGAGCGCATTTTTGCGTCCATGGGTTTTGATGTGGCCGACGGCCCCGAGATCGAGAGCGACTGGTTTAGTTTCACCTCGCTGAACAACCCGCCCAACCATCCTGCGCGCTCCATGCAAGATACTTTTTATGTTGATACCAAGGGCGCGGACGGCGTCTATTACAACTTGCGCCCGCACACCAGCCCGATGCAAATTCGCTACGCACAAGCGCATGTGCGCAAGCATGGTGGTGATTTTGATGTGGCAGCAGGCCGCCTGTTTTCCGGCGACATGCCCGAGATTCGCGTCATTGCGCCAGGACGCACCTTCCGGGTAGATAGCGACGCCACACATTCGCCCATGTTCCACCAGGTCGAAGGTCTGTGGGTGGGCGAGGACATCAGCTTCAAAGATTTGAAGTCGGTGTACCTAAGCTTTATCACCAGTTTCTTCGAGACCGATGCGCTCCAACTGCGTTTTCGGCCCAGCTACTTTCCATTTACCGAACCCAGCGCGGAGATCGACATCATGTTTGAATCCGGCCCCCTGCAAGGCAAGTGGTTGGAGGTGTCCGGTTCGGGTCAGGTACACCCGCAGGTGATACGCAATATGGGTCTGGACCCGGAGCGCTACATCGGCTTTGCCTTCGGCTCGGGCATCGATCGGTTGGCCATGCTGCGCTATAGCGTCAACGATTTGCGCATATTCTTTGAAGGGGATGTGCGCTTTTTGTCCCAATTTGCCTAAGCCCTTGGGGCTTGCGCGATGGATCTGATGTACTTAGGTCACTGAATATTTATGCAATTTCCTGAATCCTGGTTGCGCAGTTTTTGCAATCCGCCTCTTTCCACCCAAGCGCTGGCGCATACCCTGACCATGGCTGGACTGGAAGTGGAAGAACTGCGTCCTGTCGCGCCGCCTTTTAGCCGGGTGGTAGTGGGTGAAATTGTGGAAGCGGTACAGCACCCCAACGCGGATCGCTTGCGTGTGTGCAAGGTCGACGTGGCCAGCGGCACTTTGCTGGAAATCGTTTGCGGTGCGCCCAATGCGCGCGTGGGTATCAAAGTGCCGTGCGCGATGGTCGGCGCCCAATTGCCGCCCGGCGAGGATGGCAAACCTTTTCTGATCAAGCTAGGCAAACTGCGCGGCGTGGAAAGCCAGGGCATGTTGTGCTCAGCCAAAGAATTGCAGCTCGATGATGACCACAGCGGTTTGTTGGAGCTGAGCCAGGACGCGGTACTGGGCCAGGACATCCGCCAGTGCCTGAACCTGGACGACACCTTGTTCACCCTCAAGCTCACGCCCAACTTGGCCCATTGCCTGAGTGTGTATGGCGTGGCGCGTGAAGTGGCAGCGCTGACCGGTGCGCCCCTGTTGCCTTTGGATGTGGCCCCTATCGCGGCCAGTAATGCGCAAGTGCTTCCAGTGAAAGTGTTGGCCCCCGATTTGTGCGGCCGCTTTTCCGGGCGCGTGGTGCGCAAGCTCAATACCCAAGCCAAAACGCCGGCGTGGATGGTCGAGCGCCTGGCGCGTTGCGGCCAACGCAGCGTCAGTGCTTTGGTTGATATTTCTAACTACGTGATGTTCGAGTCCGGCCAGCCCACGCATATTTTTGACCTGGACAAAATCGCCGGTGGCCTGACGGTGCGCTGGGGACAGGCCGGCGAAAAGCTGGCCTTGCTCAATGGCAATACCGCCGAAGTGGACGATGCCGTGGGCGTGATTGCCGATGAGGCGCAACTAGAGTCTCTGGCCGGCATCATGGGTGGCGCGGCTAGCGCGGTGTCCGACACCACCGATAGCGTGTACGTGGAAGCGGCTTTCTGGTGGCCGCAATCCATCGCCGGGCGCTCGCGCCGTTTTAATTTTTCTACCGACGCAGGCCACCGCTTTGAACGCGGCGTGGATCCGGCCTTGACGGTGCAGCACATCGAGCGCATCACGCAGCTGATTCTGGAAATTTGCGGCACGCCGGAAACTACCTGTGGTCCGATAGACGACCAGACCCTGCGCTTACCTGAAGTGAAAACGGTAGATTTGCGCGTGGCGCGCGCGGCCAAAGTCATCGGCATGCCCTTGACCCAAGCCGATTGCGCAGTGGCTCTGCGCCGCTTGGGCCTGGCCTTTAGCGAAACGCCTGGCGTCTTGACCGTGACGCCACCAAGCTACCGGTTCGACTTGCATATTGAAGAAGACCTGATCGAAGAAGTGGTGCGCATGATCGGTTTTGATCAGTTGCCCAACACGCCGCCGCGCGCGCCGGTATTTGCCAAGGTTGGTTCGGAAAGTCGACGCAATCCTTTTGCTGTGCGCCGCCAATTGGCTGCCTTGGCTTACCAGGAAACCATTAACTTCAGCTTTGTCGACGAGCGCTGGGAACATGAGTTGGCCGGTAATGCCGATCCGGTGCGCTTGCTTAACCCTATTGCCAGCCAAATGAACGTGATGCGTTCGTCCTTGATTGGCTCTTTGGTTCAGGTGCTTAAGTTCAACCAGGACCGCAAGGCCTCGCGGGTGCGGGTGTTTGAACTCGGGCGAGTGTTTTTCCGCGATGGCTCCGTGCAGGACGGCGAATCCACGGTGGCCGGGTTTCACCAGCCTATGCGCGTGGCGGCACTTGCCTGGGGCGGTGCCGATGCGCTGCAGTGGGGCCGCAAAGACAGTGCAGTGGATTTCTTCGATGTCAAAGGCGATGTAGAGGCCTTGTTTGCGCCTAGCGTGGCGCAATTTAGCGCCGCTGCGCACCCGGCGATGCACCCCGGTCGTTGCGCGCAAGTGACGCTGGACGGCAAAGTGGTCGGCCATGTGGGCGAGTTGCATCCGCGCTGGGTGCAAGCCTATGGCTTGACGCAAGCGCCTCAGTTATTTGAGCTGGAGCTGGAGGCCTTGCTGCAAAAAGCGATGCCGGTTTTTGCGCCGGTAGCCCGCTTTCCATCGGTACAGCGCGACTTGGCCATCATGGTGGTCGACAGCGTGCACCACGACGCCATCCTAGCCGCCATCCATGCGGCACCTACGCAAGGCCTGCTACAAGACGCACGGGTGTTTGATATTTATCGGCCCACTGCCGATGCTGCCGGGCAGGGCGCGGGCGAGCACAGCGTGGCACTGCGCCTGACGCTAGGCAGCGCGCAGGCTACCTTGACGGAAGAGCAAATTGAAACTACTGTTGCGGCCGTCGTAGCCCAATTGGCTTCCCGGCTGGGCGCACGCCAGCGCACCTAGCCGGTATTTATTTTTCAGACCTCAACGCGCCAGTTTCGGAACTCTTTTATGCAAATTTCTGTTGACAGCCTGGAAACGGCGGCAGTGACCAAGGCCCATCTTGCCGATATGTTGTTCGACCAATTGGGATTGAACAAGCGCGAGTCCAAAGACATGGTGGACGCGTTTTTTGATTTGGTGTCCGCGCAATTGGTGGACGGCACGGATGTGAAAATTTCCGGCTTTGGCAACTTTCAGATTCGCACCAAAGCGCCCCGTCCGGGCCGTAATCCGCGTACCGGCGAAGCCATCGCCATTGACGCGCGCCGCGTGGTGACCTTCCACGCCAGCCACAAGCTCAAGGACCAGATCCAGGCCGAATTGCAGAAAATCTAAGCGAAGGCCGCCGCTTCGGAACCAGTGTCTGCGGGCTCCTGTGTTTTCCCGATTGCTTTGCAGCCAAACTTAGAGTAATCTCTTCACTTTTCCCCCTAGCGCATTGATTTTCATGGAAAACACACTTCCATCCATTCCCGCAAAGCGGTACTTCACCATTGGTGAGGTGGGGGATTTGTGCGGCGTCAAACCCCATGTGCTGCGCTATTGGGAGCAAGAATTTACCCAGCTGCGGCCCATGAAGCGCCGCGGCAACCGCCGCTATTACCAGCACCACGAAGTGCTGATGATCCGCAAAATACGCGACTTGTTGTACGAACAAGGCTTCACCATCAGCGGTGCGCGCAACAAGATGCAGGAAATTTTGGACTTAGAGCGCGATAAAAAGCGCCAGCAGGGCGCCCATGGCGACGATGCGCCGCACATGGACCAGGACACTAATGGCGTGGATGGCAGTGACTTTTCCGCTGCCTCCAACGCTGGCTTTGCGGGCGCCATGCCGTGGCAACAAGTGCGCGCCGAATTGCTCGAAATTCGTGAACTACTGGCTGCGGCCTAGGGGCTTGCAGCACATGGGCGGGCTATAATCGCTGGCTCGATCGGTGTGTGGCGCAGCCTGGTAGCGCACTTGCATGGGGTGCAAGGGGTCGAAGGTTCGAATCCTTTCACACCGACCAAAAGTTGAGACAAAAGCCTCCAAGTAGCGATACTCGGGGGCTTTTTTTATGGGCCCAAGGCTATGCGCACTGCATGGCAGGTGAATTTTTTGAAATCGGCGCTGCACGCGCTTCAAGGAAATCCAAGCAATGACTTCAACTGTATTACGCAACGACAAGCAAGGCCTGGCCGTTCTCACGATCAACCGCCCGGACAAGCTCAACAGCTTGAATGTGGAAGTATTTGAAGCGCTGGACGCGCACTTGGCCGATCTGGAGCGGCAGACCGATACCGTAGGCTTGGTCCTCTTGCGCGGCGCGGGTAACTGCTTTTCTGCCGGGCACGACCTGGGTGATCTGGCCAAGGGCGAGCAAGTGCCGCGCGCGCATTTTCAGTCGCTGGTGATAGAGCGCCTGGCGAACCTACCGCAGCCGGTGATTTGCGCGGTGCACGGGCATTGCTATACCGGTGGTTTGGAGCTGGCCCTGGCGGGCGATGTGATTGTCGCCAGTGCCAACGCCAAGTTTGCCGATACCCATGCCAAATGGGCTTTAACGCCTTTATGGGGCATGAGCCAGCGTCTGCCGCGCCGCGTGGGCCAGAGCCAGGCCATGGAAATGATGCTCAGCTGCCGCACCGTGGGCGCGCAGGAGGCGCTTAACCTGGGCTTGGTGAACCGCTGCTTTGCCGACGAAGATTTCTTTGACGCGGTGGATACCTACGCGCAGCAGGTGCTGGCCCATAGCTGGTTTAGCCATCGTGCCAACAAAAAATTGCTCGTCCAAACCGACGGCCTGCCTTTAGGCGCAGGCCTGGCGCACGAGGTCTATCGCCACGAGGGCGTGGGCCCGGATGTGCACGCGCGCATCGCCAGCTTTTTGCAGAAAAAACCCAGCAAATCCTAATAGCCGGACCAGTATTTAGTCCTCGGTGAAATCGCCGGGACGCAGCCGCGCCAAGCGCCAGCGCATATACCAAGTGGTCCAAGGCCAGTTGGTGCTGTTATTGCCGTTGCGGTCGATGAAGTAGCTGCTGCAGCCGCTGTTCCACACGGTTTTCTTGAGTGCCAATTGCACCGCTTGGTTGTAGCCCTGGTGGGCGCTGGGCGTTACGCTGATGCTGGCATGCGGCTTGGCTTCGGTGCTGCGGATGGCCGCCAGGATAAATTTCACCTGCGCTTCGATCATGACAAAGGCCGAGGAAAAAGCATATAAATTGGGGCCGCACATCATGAATAAATTGGGGCAGTCTCCCAGCATGGTGCCCAAATAGGCGCTGGCAGAGCCTTTCCAATGGGTGGACAGTGCTTGCCCGGATTTTCCAAAAATCACCTGCGCAACCGGCGGCTCGGCCACTTCGAATCCGGTGCCCCAAATGATGACGTCTGCCTCGCAGCTTTCGCCCTTGCTCGATACCAAAGTGTTGCCCTCGATACGCGCGATGCCGGAAAAAACCTGCACCTTGGGCTGAGCCAGGGTTTTGTACCAAGTGTTGGATTGCAGGATGCGTTTGCAGCCGAGTGAAAAATTAGGAGTGACCTTTTGCCGTAAGTCCGAGTCCTTGATGCCTCGAGCAATATTTTTCAATCCGGCCACTTGCAAGCGGCCAATAGCGCGGGGAAATTTCAAGCTGTAGTTAAGCAACTCAAATTGCAAATACAAAGCGCGGCGTAGCAGGTTTTGCAGCCAGGGAAAGCGCGCGAAGCGGCTTTGCCATTGCTCGGTGATGTGCAAATCCATCTTCGCCAATACCCAGGGTGCGGTGCGCTGAAACAGCGTGAGCTGCGCCACCTGAGGCGCTATCGCCGGTACAAACTGAATCGCCGAAGCGCCGGAGCCGACCACCGCCACGCGCTTATCGACTAAGTCCAGGTCATGCCGCCAGCGCGCGGAGTGAAAGTGCGTCCCGGTAAAGCTTTCCAGGCCGGGAATGTCGGGGGTTAGCGGCACATGCATGGGCCCGCAGGCCATCACCACAAAGCGAGCGCGCAACAGGCCTAGCGAGGTGTCCAATTGCCAAAGCTTTTCGGCTTCATTCCAATGGGCCTTGTGCATTTCACAGTTCAAGCGCAAGTGCGGCAAAAGACCGAAGCGGGAAACGGTGTCGCCGCAATAGGCTTTGATCTCCTCCTGCCGCGCAAACATGCGGCTCCAGCGCGGGTTGGGCGCGAAGGAGTAGGAGTAAAAGCTCGACGGAATATCGCAAGCGCAGTCCGGGTAGGTGTTGTCGCGCCACACGCCACCGGGCTCTGAAGCTTTTTCCAGCATCAAAAAATCGATACCGGCTTTGCGCAAGGCAATGGCCGCGCCTACGCCAGCAAAACCCGCGCCCACCACAATAACGGTGTGAATGTGTGTATCGGAAGATGGGTTGGCTGTGGCCATGGGCGGATGTAAGTGGATGTCGAGCAGGTCGCGCAAGGAAAAAGCTGCGCGGCGGGGCTTGCCCATGGATTATGTGGCTTGGCATCCTGCGTAGCTGTCGCACGGGTCACGCCAGCCGCAGCAGCCTAAAAGCGAGCGCACTCGCAATTTGTATCACTGTCAGCATGAGCCTTTAGAATTTGTTGATGATCCAAGCTTCCAAATCGCAAAGCCACCGCATTGTTATCGTAGGCGGCGGCGCTGCAGGACTGGAACTCGCCACCAGTTTGGGCGATACCTTGGCGCGCAAAGGCCTGGCCGAGGTCACGCTCATCGAAAAAGCCCGCACCCATGTCTGGAAGCCAAAGCTGCACGAAATTGCCGCTGGCAGCATGGACGTGGGACGCCATGAGCTGAATTACCTGGCGCAGGCCCATTGGCACCATTTCAAGTACCGCTTGGGCGAGATGAACGGCCTAGACAGAGCGCAGCGCCTGGTGCATGTAGCGCCCTTTGTCGATGAAGACGGCGTGCTGGTTACCCAGCAACACAGCATTCCTTATGACACCCTGGTGATTGCGGTAGGCAGCCGCAGCAATGACTTTGGCACGCCCGGCGTGGAAGAGCATGCGCTCAAACTAGAAACGCTTGCTGACGCGGAACGCTTTCACCGCCGCATGCTCGATGCCTGCATCCGCGCCCATGCCCAGAGCGACGCGCTGCGTCCTTCGCAATTGCAACTCGCGGTGATCGGTGCCGGTGCGACCGGCGTGGAGTTGGTGGCCCAACTGCATCGCACCACGCGCGAAGTGGTGGCCTTCGGCTTGGACACCATCAACCCCGAGCGCGATATCAAGCTGCATTTGATCGAGGCTGCGGACCGCGTGCTACCCGCTTTGTCGCCGCGTATATCGCTGGGCGCGCATGAGTTGCTAGAAAAATTGGGCATTGCGGTGCACATTAATGCGCGGGTTTCGGGGGTGGGTGCCCACCATGTCGAATTAGCCGATGGAACCCGCATTCCCGCCGAGCTGGTGGTGTGGGCGGCCGGTATCAAAGCGCCGGAATTTTTGGAAAACATCGATGGGCTGGAGACCAACCGCATCCACCAGTTGGCTGTGCATCAAACTTTGCAAACCACCCGCGACGAAAACATATTTGCCATGGGCGACTGCGCCGCCTGCCCCTGGCCAGAGAAAAACGCCATGGTCCCGCCGCGTGCCCAGGCGGCGCACCAGCAGGCCAGCCATTTGCGCCGCCAAATTGTGCGTCGCATGCGCGGCCAGGCGCTAGAGCCCTACCACTACCGCGATTTTGGTTCGCTGGTTTCCCTGGGCGATTACAGCGCGGTGGGTAGTTT
>CAJBBZ010000237.1 GCA_903951445.1 uncultured beta proteobacterium | reverse complement strand
ATCTTGGCCCTCGGACGCGGCTGCGTTGCTCAGCTCAAACTCAGTCTCCATAGCGCGCAAGTCGCTGGCAGACGCAATCAGCGCGGCAGGGGTGGCGCCTAGTGCCTGCGCTTGTTTGCGTGCCGTGGCCTGGGCCAGGTCCACGTCGTACAGCCACAGGGTTTGCCCATCGGCCACGATGATTTGCTCCAGCGGCTTTTTAAATACAAAACGAAAGCGGTTGGGCCGCACAAACTCAAAGCTACCGCTGCTATTGCGCACCCGCGCGCTTTGCCCTTCTTTGGGCGGAGAAGTCACTTGTTGCACAAACTGCGCGCGCCCGCTACGGGTGTTTTTGATAAAGCCTTCCAAGGCCTCCAGCCCGGTGGCTTGCGCGGCCATAGCGCTCAAGGCCAGCAGCCCCAGGCTAGCGCGCAACAGCGCAGTCCGGCCGCACAAATAAGTCACAAGGACACCACTGGCGGCCAGCAGCCCCAAGCTGGCGCGCAACAGGGCTGGGAAGGACATCCGCATTGCCAGGTTTTTCAAAGGCATGCGCGCTTCAGGACGCACGCGCAGGCACCAAAATTTCGCGCTGGCCACTGGAACTCATGGAACTGACCAGGCCGGCGTTTTCCATATCCTCCACCAAGCGTGCGGCGCGGTTATAGCCGATTTTCAGGTGGCGCTGCACCAGCGAAATACTGGCCTTGCGGTTCTTCAGCACCACTTCCACCGCCTGGTCGTACAGCGGGTCTTTCTCGCCGCCGCTGTCGCCGTCCAGCGACTCTTCGCCATCCACCGTGCCGCCTTCTAGCAGGCCTTCCACATAATTGGGTTCGCCGCCTTGTTCCTTCAGGTATTTCACCACCCGGTGCACTTCTTCATCACTGACAAAAGCGCCGTGTACGCGAATCGGCAAGCCGGTGCCGCTGGGCATATAGAGCATGTCGCCCATACCGAGTAAGGCCTCGGCGCCCATCTGGTCCAGGATGGTGCGGCTGTCGATTTTGCTGCTCACCTGAAACGCAATACGGGTGGGGATATTGGCCTTGATCAGGCCGGTAATCACATCCACGCTGGGGCGCTGGGTAGCCAGTATCAAGTGGATACCGGCGGCGCGGGCTTTTTGCGCCAGGCGGGCGATCAGCTCTTCGATTTTTTTGCCCACCACCATCATCAAATCGGCCAGCTCGTCGATTACCACCACGATATGCGGCAGCCGGTCCAGCGGCTCCGGGTCTTCGGGGGTCAGGCTAAAGGGGTTGTACACAAAGGTACCCTGGGCCTTGGCTTCGTCTATCTTGGCGTTAAAACCTGCCAGATTGCGCACGCCCATTTTGCTCATCAACTTGTAGCGTTTTTCCATTTCGCCCACGCACCAGTTCAGGCCATGCGCGGCCTGGCGCATATCGGTCACCACCGGCGCCAGCAAATGCGGAATACCTTCATAGACCGACATCTCCAGCATCTTGGGGTCAATCATCAACAAGCGCACATCGCGTGCTTCGGCCTTGTACAAAAGGCTCAAAATCATGGCGTTAATACCCACCGACTTACCCGAACCGGTGGTGCCCGCCACCAGCACGTGCGGCATCTTGGCCAGGTCGGCAACGATGGGGTTGCCCACAATGTCTTTGCCCAAGCCCATAGTCAGCAGCGACTTGCCTTCGTTATAGACCTGCGAGCCCAAAATCTCAGACAGACGGATGGACTGGCGCTTGGCGTTGGGCAACTCCAGCGCCATATAGTTTTTGCCGGGAATGGTTTCCACTACCCGAATAGACACCAAGCTCAGGCTGCGCGCCAGGTCCTTGGCCAGGCCCACAATTTGCGAGCCCTTCACGCCGGTAGCCGGTTCGATCTCATAGCGCGTAATCACCGGGCCGGGCTGGGCCAGCACAACCCGCACTTCCACGCCAAAGTCCTTGAGTTTTTTCTCGATCATGCGGCTGGTCATTTCCAGCGTTTCATTGGACACGGTTTCCTGGCGCAGCAAGGCTTCGTCCAGCAAAGCCACCTGCGGCAGCTTGCTGTCGGGCATATCGGCAAACAAGGGCTTTTGCCGCTCTTTGGCCACCCGCGTGCTCTTGGGCACTTCCACCATGCGCTGCGTCTCTACCGGCACGCGCGGCTCGGCAAATACCGTCGGCGCCATCAGGGGCGCAATGTCTGGTGCATCGTCCTGGCCTGCTGCGCCCGCAGCGCTGCCGTCCATAGGCGGCCCTTCGGGATGCAAAGACACCTCGCGCTCACGCAAAGCCTGCTGGCCCATTTCCAGGTCTTGCGCCAATGCGCGGCGCTCTTGAAAAGACTCCCAGCGCGCATCCAACCAGCCGCCAAGGGCCTCGGCACTGTGCAACCAAGAAAACCGAAAAGCCCAGGCACAACCCAGCAAGCCCGCGCCAATGGCCAGCAGGCCCGAGCCCACAAAGCCCAGCGCGCCCACCGCTTGCGTACCCAACATAAAGCCCAGCACGCCGCCGCTATAGCCCGGCAAATGCGACTCTAGGCGGTACAAACGGGTGTATTCCAATACCGTGCTGGACACCAGTAGCAGGGCTAGGCCGACCCACAACACCACTTGCGGATGACGAAGCCACAAAGGGCTGCCCGCGTCCAGCTTGACATAGGTCGGCGGGCCATCCTCGCCCTTTAAACGCCGCATGGCCAGACGCGCCCAGGCCAGCCCCGCCAGCGCCAAACACCACCAGACCGAGTAACCCAGCAAAAAATAACCCAGATCCGCCAGCAAAGCGCCCAGGCGACCGGCCCGGTTCAGAACGGCGCCACCAGCGCCCGAAGTTGTCCAGCCCGCATCCTGGGGCGCATAGCTGGCAAAAGCCAGCAGCAAAAAAGCCAGCACAAAAAAACCCAGAAACAAGACGATTTCACTGGCAAAACGGGCCCATCCGGAGGGCTCGGGGGCTTCTTCGAGGGTATCAGCGTGGAGCGTGTGCAGTGAATATGTCATGGGTACGGTAAAAAAGCCTTTTCCGCAGGGCGGGCGCTGTAAGTCCGAAGCTTAACCCACACCAGTCGCTGGGGCACTGCGGCGGGCTTCGTAAAATACGGGCTCGCGCGGCCTGCCGCGCCCGCTTCTTGCAAGTCTCTCCAGGCGCCAGGCCTGGCCGCTTGCGCCCTCCTTACCTTTTTGACTGCACTGCGCTAAATCCCCTATGACTACTCCCGCCCACGCCCGCGTCCTGATTTTGGGCTCCGGCCCCGCTGGCTATACCGCCGCCGTCTATGCCGCCCGCGCCAACCTCAACCCGGTGCTGATCACCGGCATGGCCCAAGGCGGCCAGCTCATGACCACCACCGACGTGGACAACTGGCCCGCAGACGCCCAGGGCGTGCAAGGCCCGGATTTGATGCAACGCTTTTTAGAGCACGCCGAGCGCTTTAAGACGCAAGTCATCTTTGACCATATCAGCAGCGTGGACCTGAGCCAGCGCCCCTTTACCCTCAAGGGCGATGACAAAAGCTACACCTGCGACGCGCTCATCGTCGCCACCGGCGCATCCGCCAAGTACCTGGGCCTGCCCTCGGAAACCGCGTTTATGGGCCGTGGCGTGTCAGGCTGCGCCACCTGCGACGGCTTTTTCTACCGCGACCAACTGTGCTGCGTGGTCGGCGGCGGCAACACGGCGGTAGAAGAAGCGCTCTACCTTTCCAACATCGCCAGCAAGGTGTATTTGGTGCACCGGCGCGACAAATTTAAAGCCGAGCCGATTTTGGTGGACAAGCTGATGGAAAAAGTCGCTGCGGGCAAGATCGAACTCAAAACCTTCCAGACCCTGGACGAAGTGCTGGGCGATACCTCCGGCGTTACCGGCATCCGCTTACGCAGCACGGTGGACGGCAGCACCCAAGACCTGGCGCTGCAAGGCTGCTTTATCGCCATCGGCCACTCGCCCAATACCGACATCTTCCAGGGCAAGCTGGCCATGGAAAACGGCTATATCGTGACGCAAAGCGGCCTGAAAGGCTTTGCCACCATGACCAGCGTACCCGGCGTGTTTGCCGCGGGCGACGTGCAAGACCATGTATACCGCCAAGCTATCACCAGCGCGGGCACGGGTTGCATGGCGGCGCTCGACGCCCAGCGCTTTCTCGAGCAAGAATAAGCCCGGTGGGATAATCCGCCCCCATGACGATTACCTATAAAGACGCCGCCGGTATTGCTGGCATGCGGGTCGCCGGCAAGCTGGCTTCCGAAGTGCTGGATTACCTCACACCGTTTGTGCAAGCCGGTGTCACCACCAATGCGCTGGACCAACTGGCGCATGACTACATCGTCGATGTGCAAGGCGGCATACCGGCGCCACTCAATTACAAAGGCGGCGGCAACACGCCTTACCCCAAGTCCATCTGCACCTCGGTCAACCATCAGGTTTGCCATGGCATCCCGAGTGACAAAGTGCTCAAAAAAGGCGATATCGTCAATATCGACGTGACGGTCATCAAAGACGGCTGGCATGGCGATACCAGCCGCATGTTTATGGTGGGCGACGTGTCGATCGCTGCCAAACGCTTATGCGCTATTACCTACGACGCGATGTGGCACGGCATCAAAATGGTGCGGCCCGGCATCCATTTAGGCGACATTGGCTATGCGATTCAAAAATTTGCCGAAGGCCAGGGCTTTAGCGTGGTGCGCGAGTTTTGCGGCCACGGCATCGGTCGCATTTTTCACGAAGAGCCGCAAGTGCTGCACTATGGCCGCCCCGGCACTTTAGAAAAACTGGTGGAGGGCATGACCTTCACCATTGAGCCCATGATCAACGCCGGGCGCAAAGAGATCAAAGACGGCCCGGAAAAAGACGGCTGGACCATCGTCACCCAGGACCGATCTTTGTCGGCGCAATGGGAGCACACCGTGCTGGTCACGCCTACCGGCTACGAAGTGCTGACCCTGTCGGAAGGCAGCCCGGCCACCCCGGCCTTTGTGACTGCCGCGCAGTCGCAGCCCGCCTAAGCACGGCGGCCAGCGGGCAGCGCATGCCATGAGTGAATTGCAAGCCCTGCGCGCCGCCTACCGCAGCGGCAAAGAGGTATTGCTAGCGCGCGTGCAGACCCCAGGTTTTTCAGCCCGCAGCGTGCACAAAGTGCTGCATCAATTAGCAGCACAGGCCGACGGCTTACTCATCCAACTGTGGAACCAAGCCGGGCTCGGTGCGCCTTGTGCGCTGCTGGCCGTAGGCGGCTATGGCAGGGGCGAATTGTTTCCCTATTCGGATGTAGACGTGCTGGTACTCATGCCGGACTACGCAGGCCAGAGCCCCGACCCGGAGCGTGCCCGGCGCATTGAAGGCTTCATCGGCAACTGCTGGGACGCGGGCCTAGAGATCGGCTCCAGCGTGCGCACGCTGTCCGAATGCCTGAGCGAAGCGGCTAAAGACGTCACCGTGCAAACCGCATTGCTGGAGAGCCGTTGTATTACCGGCGACCCGGCGCTGGCGGCAGCGTTCAAAACCGCCTTTATGGCTGCGCTGGACCCGCGTGCGTTTTTTGTCGCCAAGACGCTGGAGCTGCGCCAGCGCCACACCAAGTTTGAAGACACGCCCTATGCGCTAGAGCCCAACTGCAAAGAGTCGCCCGGCGGCATTCGTGATTTGCAAGCGATTATGTGGGTGGCCAAGGCTGCGCAATTGGGCACCAACTGGCAGGAACTGCAAGCCAAGGGCCTGGCCACGGCGCTGGAAATCCAGCATATCGAGCGCAACCAGGCGCTGCTTTTTTTGATCCGGGTGCGCCTGCATCAGGCCGCGCAGCGGCGCGAAGACCGACTGGTGTTTGACCTGCAAACTGCGGTGGCCCACAGCTTTGGCTACGCCAATAGCGGCGGCGAAGGCCGGGCGCTGGCGCGCGCCAGTGAGGCGCTGATGAAGCGTTACTACTGGGCGGCCAAAGCAGTCTCGCAGCTCAACCAAATTTTGCTGATGAATATCGAGGAGCGGCTCAATCCCTCCACCCACAACCTGCGTCCCATCAACGAACGCTTTAACGACAAAGCCGGCATGCTCGATGTGGCCAGCGACGATGTGTACCACCGCCAGCCGCACGCGATTTTGGAAACCTTTTTGCTTTACCAGCAAACCGTGGGCATCAAAGGCTTGTCGTCCCGCACTCTGCGCGCGCTCTACAACGCGCGCGCCTTGATGGATGGCGCCTTTAGGCGTGACCCGGTCAACCGCGATACCTTTCGCCAGATATTGATGCAGCCCCAAGGCATTACCCATGCCATGCGGCTGATGAACCAGACCTCGGTGCTGGGCCGCTACTTGTGGGTGTTTCGGCGCATCGTCGGGCAAATGCAGCACGACTTGTTCCACGTCTACACCGTGGACCAGCACATCCTGACAGTGCTGCGCAATGTGCGGCGCTTTTTTGTGGTGGAACACGCACATGAATACCCGCTGTGTTCGCAACTGGCAGCGGGCTGGGATAAGCCCTGGGTGCTGTACATCGCCGCGCTGTTCCACGACATTGCCAAAGGGCGCGGCGGTGACCATTCCGAATTGGGTTGCGTAGAGGCGCGGCGCTTTTGCAAGCTGCACGGCATTGGGGCAGAAGACACGGCGCTGGTCGAGTTTCTGGTGGCCCAACACCTGACCATGAGCCATGTGGCGCAAAAGTCTGACCTCAGCGATATCGATGTGATTAACGCATTTGCCAAGCGCGTAGGCAATGAGCGCAATCTCACGGCTTTGTATTTGCTGACGGTAGCCGATATACGCGGCACTTCGCCCAAAGTGTGGAATGCCTGGAAAGGTAAATTGCTAGAAGACCTGTACCGCTACACCGCACGCGCGCTGGGCGGGCGCGCGCCCGACGCACAGGCCGAAGTGGAAAGCCGCAAGCGCGAGGCCCTGGTGATGCTGGCCTTGCACGCCCTGCCCTTTGAAGCCCACAAAGCGCTGTGGGACACGCTGGATGTGAGCTACTTCATGCGCCACGAGGCGGCCGATATTGCTTGGCACGCCAAACAACTCTCGCGCCATGTGGATGCCAAGACGCCGGTAGTGCGCGCCCGCCGCTCCACCGTAGGCGAGGGCCTACAAGTGCTGGTCTACACGCCGGACCAGGCCGATTTGTTTGCCCGTATATGCGGGTATTTTGACCAGGCCTCTTTCAGCGTGGTCGATGCCCGCATCCACACCACCCGCAATGGCTATGCGCTCGATACCTTTGAAGTGGTGACGTCGGCGGGCATGGAAGAACATTACCAAGCGCTGACCAATATGATCGAAGCTGATTTGGCGCAAGCGATTGCGCAAGCCGGCCCGCTGCCCGCGCCCAGCAAAGGCCGGGTGTCGCGCCGCGTCAAAAGCTTTCCGATTGCGCCACGCGTGACGCTGCGCCCGGATGAAAAAGCACAAAACTGGTTGCTCAATATTTCTGCCAGCGACCGCCTGGGCCTGTTGTATTCGATTGCACGCGTATTGGCGCAGCACCGCATCGTGGTGCAACTGGCCAAAGTGGCGACCCTGGGAGAACGCGTGGAAGATACTTTTTTGATTCACGGCGCGCCTTTGCAACACAATAAAACCCAAATTGCCATCGAGACCGAGTTGCTGGAGGCGCTGGCGTCCTAGGGAAGCTCTGCATGAGTCCAAACCCGTCATTGCGAGCGCAGCGAAGCAATCTATTTTTGCTTGCCTATCAAGCACTGATGGATCGCCGCGTCGCTGCGCTCCTCGCGATGACGGACTTATACAGACCTTACCTACGTCTTTCGAGGACGGTACCGCCAGTGACAACATTTTGGTAAAGCTACGAAATTTCATAGGAGACAAGACCATGCAAAACCCTGATTTCGCACCCACTGGCGCACTGCGCCGCCGCAACCTGATGACCGCAGGCGCAGCCACCTTGCTGGCCCACAGCCTGCCCGCGATAGCGCAAAGCAAAATCGTGTTGCGCATCTCCTCGCCAGCGGTGCCGGACGACTGGCACGCCAAGATGTGGACGGTGTTCAAAGAGCACTTAGACAAAAGCGCACCGGGCGAGTTTGATGTGCAGATCAATCTGAACGCGAGTCTTTTCAAGCAAGGCGCCGAACCCGCCGCTATGGCGCGCGGTAACTTGGAGTTGACCACGGTTTCCGCCGCCGATATTGCCAAAATCGTGCCCGAGTTTTCCATCTTCACCGCCGGTTATGTGGTGCGCGACCCGGCCCAGCAGCAAAAGATTTTTAACGGGCCCATTGGCGCCGAACTCTTCAAAACCATGTCCGAGAAAATGGATATCAGCGCCCTTTCCACTTGCTACCTTGGCACGCGCCAACTCAATTTGCGCGAAGTGCGCAATGTGCGCACGCCTGCGGACCTCAAAGGCATCAAGCTGCGCATGCCCGGCTCCAAAGACTGGTTGTTTTTGGGAGAGGCCCTGGGCGCCACAGCCACGCCGCTCGCTTTTGGCGAGGTGTATTTGGGCCTGAAATCCGGCACCATCGACGCGCAGGACAACCCGCTGCCCACCGTCAAAGCCGCCAAGTTTTATGAGGTGACCAAGCAAATTGTGCTGACCAGCCACTTGGTCGATGGTCTGTTTATCGCTATCTCGAATAAAGCCATGCAAGCGATCAGCCCGACCCAGCGCAGCAAGCTGCAAGCGGCAGCCCAAGCCGCAGCGGCATTCAACAATGAAAACCGCCTGAAAGAAGAATCCCAATTGGTGGAGTTCTTCAAAAAAGAAGGCTTGCAAGTGAGCACGCCCGACCTGGACGCTTTCCACAAAACCGTGCAATCGGCCTACCAAAACGCCGATTACGCCAAAACCTGGCCCGCCGGCCTGTTAGAGCGTATCAATGCGGTGCGCTAAGGAAGCTCTGCATAAGTCCAAACCCGTCATTGCGAGCGCAGCGAAGCAATCCATCTTGGCTTACCAATCAAGCCCTTATAGATCGCCGCGTGGCTACGCTCCTCGCGATGACAAACCAATGTGGACCTTCTCTGAGGCCCCGACCCCACGATGAAAACCTGGCTGCACAAGGCCGCGCAGGCGCTGGGTGGCCTGTTGTTTATCGCTTTGTTTCTGGTTTTTGTGGTGCAAATCACCGCGCGCTTTGGTTTTAACAAACCCCTGGCCTGGAGCGACGAGGCAGCGGTCATTCTGTACGTCTGGATTATTTTGTGGGCGGCAGCCACCATGGTGCCGCAGCGCGAGCATGTGGCTTTTGACCTGGTGTGGAATTTAGCCAATGCGCGCTGGCGCCGAGTGATGCAAATCCTGGGCAATGCGCTGGTCGGCGGCCTGGCATTGGTCGCCCTACCGGCCAGTTGGGACTATGTGCGCTTTATGGCGCGCGAAGGTACGCCCGTGTTGGGCGTGCCCCTGATGGCGGTCTATCTCCCTTTTATCGTCTTACTGCTGGCCATGGTGCTGCGCAGTTTGGGGCAGATCGTGCAAGCATTGCGCGGCCCTATGGACAGTCCTATGGATAGTCCCGTCGATAGCCCGGGTAGCGCTTCCCTTGCAGGCGAAATCAGCAACAAGGGCATGAGCGGGGTGGCACCACCATGAGCCAGCCCCTACTCCTCTTGGTGGCGGTCATGGTCATCACCATGCTGCTGCGTATGCCCATCGGCTTTGGCATGCTGGCCGGGGGCATTGCTTATCTGCTGGCCAAGGGCCAGGACTTGGGGCTGGTGGCAGAGCAAGTGTGCAACGGCTTGTACAACAACTATGTGCTGCTGTCCGTGCCCATGTTTGTGTTTGCTGCCAACATCATGAATGCGGGCACGGTGAGTGAACGCCTATTTGATTTTTGCCGCATTCTGGTGGGCCGCATGCGCGGCGGCCTAGCGCAGGTGGACATTGTGGTGAGCGTGATTTTTTCCGGCATGAGCGGCAGCGCCATTGCCGACGCCGCCGGGCCTGGCCTGGTCACCATCCGCGAAATGCTGAAAAAGCCGGAGTACACACCCGGCTTTGCCGGTGCGGTAGTGGTGGCTAGCGCCACCCTGGGCCCCATCATCCCGCCCAGCATCCCCATGGTGATTTACGCCCTGGTGTCCGGCACCTCGGTGGGCGCTTTGTTTTTGGGCGGCGTGGTGCCCGGGGTCTGCATGGCTTTGCTGATGATGCTGGTGGTCCACATCATCGCCACCCGGCGCGATATGCCGCGCGAAGCGCCGGTGCCTTTGCGCGAGTGGCCGCAGATTTTTTTCCGGGGCGCGCTGCCCTTGTCGATGCCGCTGGTGCTGCTGGGCGGCATTTACAGCGGCGCCTTCACACCCACCGAAGCGGCAGCCGTGGCCGCGCTGCATGCCTTGGTGTTAGCGGCGCTGGTGTTTCGCGCCTTAAGCTGGCAAAGCTTTTGGGCCGTGGTACTGGAGTCCACGCGCAGCAGCGCCGTCATTACGCTGATACTGGCGGGCTCCTTTATCCTGAACTACGCTTTTACTGCCGAAGGCGTGCCCCAGGCCATGGCGCAGTGGGTCGAGGGCATGCAGTTGTCGCGCCTGCAATTTTTGCTCTTTGTGAACCTGCTGTTTTTGGTGCTGGGCTGCTTTTTAGATGTGTCGGTGCTGCTGCTGGTGTTTGTGCCCATGCTGCTGCCTGCGGTCAAGCTGCTGGGCATCGACCTGGTGCACTTTGGCGTGCTGGTGGTGCTCAACATGATGATCGGCCTGATTCACCCGCCCTTTGGCATGCTGCTGTTTGTGATCAAAGCGCTCACCGGCATTCCGATAGGTGCGATGATGAAAGAAGGCTGGCCGTTTTTGCTGATGCTGCTGGCGCTGCTACTTGCCATAACCGTGTTCCCGCAAATCGTGCTCTGGCTGCCGCAGACCATGGGCTACCGCGCTTAGGGAAGGGCTGGCTTAGGCCCAATCCATCATGCCGAGTCTATGGATGGCCGCGTCGCTTCGCGCCTCACGCTGACGTATTTTTTTTCTAGGACACAAGGTCAGTGGATACCGATAGTTCATTGCCAGCGCAGCGAAGCAATCCCCTGTACCTTGTTTTTTAATTCATAGCCGCTTGCACTTTGCGGGTAATACGCCAAACGCCCCAGAGCACAAAGGGCACCGAAGTACCTACGGCTATTTCCGGGTTGATAGGCACGCCCGCTGCCAGCAGCGCTTTGGCAGCGTAATGCAGCAAGCTAACCACGTAGTAGGAAATAGCCGCGATGGACAAGCCTTCCACCGTGGTTTGCAAGCGCAGTTGCAGTTCCTGCCCGCGCGTGAGCTTTTCTAGTAATTGCTGGTTTTGCTGTTCGGTGGCAATGTCCACCCGGGTGCGCAGCAAGGCACTGGTGCGCGATACGCGTTCGGACAAAGTCGCCAGGCGCTGCGCCGTCGCCGCCACCGTGGCCATGGCCGGTGACAGGCGGCGCTGCATAAATTCGCCAATCGTTTGGGTGCCAGGCATCACTTTTTCCCGCAACTCGGTAATGCGTTGCACCACCAGCGTGTTGTAAGCCTGGGTCGCCGAAAAGCGGTAACTGTGCAGGGCCACATAGCGCTCCACCCGCGCGGCCAGCGCCACCAGTTGGTCCAGCAGTTGTTGGTCGCTGGCGGTGTTGCCTTCCAGCCGGGCAGTGATGTCGGCCAGCGCGGTCTCGGCCTGTGCCAACTCCGGGCCCAGGGCCTTGACCACCGGCAAACCGCGCAGCGCCATCAGGCGGTAGGTTTCCAATTCCAGCAAGCGCTGCGAAATGCGTCCGGCACGCGCCTGGCTGGTACCCAACGGCGCCACCACCAGCATGCGTTCAAAACCATCGTCACCGATTTTGAATTCCGTATAGGCCGCCGAATGCCCATGCCCCAGTTGCGAACCCACGATGTCCGTGCCGCCCAGCCACTTTTGCGCCAAGTCCATCAACATGCCGCCTTGCTCCAAATCGCCATGCACCATAGCCAGTTGCACGGCGGCCACGGTGGCGCCAGGAATGGCGCGCAGCCACTGCGCCGGTACGGCTAGGGTTGCAAGTACCTCAGCGGGCTGGCGCACGCTGTCCGATGCTGCCAGGGGCTGGACGATGGAATAGCGGGTGAACTCGGTATGGCGCTCCCACTTGAGGGCATAGCCCTCCATTTGCAGGCGCAAAAAATTGCCTTCTAGGCTGTCCGCGGTCAAAGCCGCGTTTCCGGGCAAGGCGCGCAAATGGGCGGCCTCCTGCTCGCGGCTGATATCGGTGTTGAGCACCGCCACAAAAGTGACTAGGGCGGGCAATTGCAAGCTGGCCGACGGGCGGGCGTGGACTTCGTCATGCAACTGGCGGCGCAACGCATCGTCGGGGGGCAGCAAATGGGGGGCGGGGACCATGAAACTCCTTGGGTTCAAGCGGGTAGCGGCGAGGATACACAAACCCAGTGCAAACCCATGGTTTGGATGCCCAAGAGTTCTGCTAGCTCTAGGCGTTTGGCCCAATTGGGGCCGACCCGCCGGGTATGGCGCTTTCACTATGGCCCGAAAATTGCTAGTCCCAATTGCAAGCGGCAACTTTTAGGCGCCGCTTGCAGGCATCCGCACCGTGGCAGGGGCCGCAATAGGCTTCGCGCAGCGGATAGGTAAGGCGTGCAAACGTCTTGTAGCCAACGCAGGAGTGCGCCATGGCACAAGGAATTGGTATCCAAAGCATGGGCTGGGAAATCCGCTCAGGCACTTACGCAGGCAACGCGGACGACCGCAAAAAAAAGCGGGAGCAGCGCCTGCGCCAATTGATCGCGGCCCTGCAATCGGGCTCACTGGACGCTGCGCGCCTGGCCTTTAGCGCGGTGGTCAGCCATGACGATGACATGGCACACAACAGCCATATGGCGCACATAGGCGCCGCCCTGCAAAGCAGCAACCTGCCCGGCGCCTGGCGTTGTGCGCAAGATTTGCGACATGCCTACCCCTGGGCTTTTGTCGCCCCGCCCAAGCACTTAAGCCATGCGCCGCCTATCGCGACACAGCCCCAGGAAGCCAAAAGCTTCACCGACGGCCTGACCGGCCGCTTGTTTGACCTGATCGCCTGAGGCGCTTCAGACGATTTTCACGCTCAGCTTGGGCAAGCTCAAAGGCGTTCGAAGCGAAAGACCTGGTTATGCGCTGACCTGCACACCCTTCCAGAAGGCCACCCGGTCGCGGATGGAGGCAGCTTCGGGCTTGGGGTCTGGGTAGTACCAGACGCAATCGGGATTGAGCTCGCCGTCCACCATCAGCGAGTAGTAATGGGCTTGGCCCTTCCACGCGCAGCTAGTGCGGTGGTTGCTGAACTGCACAAAGTCGCGGTTCAGCGCGCCGGCGGGGAAATAGTGGTTGCCTTCGACCATCACGATATCGTCGCTTTGGGCAATTACGGTGTTTTTCCAAATGGCTTTCATGGGCTTGCTTTCCAAATGTCAGGCGGTGGGCGCTGGCCGGCAAGGGCTTTGGTCCATTGCAGCGTCCAGCGGCTCTGGGCGCGATAGTATCCTGCCGCACCGCCAGCCACCCGCCACGTCATGGAAACCATCCCCCTGTTCCCCCTCGCCCACGGCCTGTTCCCCGACGGCCGCCTGGACCTACAAATTTTTGAAGTTCGCTACCTGGACTTGGTACGCCGCTGCCACCGCGAGCAAATACCGTTTGGCGTGGCCTGGATAGAGCAAGGCCAGGAAGTGACCGTGCCCGGCCAGCAACCCACCTTGCACAGCTATGGCACCCTGGCCCATATCGACAGCCTGGAAACCGTGCAGGCCGCGCTGCTGCGCGTACGCTGCCATGGCGGCCAGCGCTTTGCCCTGCACCGCACCCACGCCGGCCCGCTGGGCGTGTGGCAAGGTGATGTGGAGTACCTGGCGCCCGATGCCGCCTTGGACATCCCGCCCGCATTGGAATACCTAGCCCAGCGCCTGGGCCGGGGCATCGCTATGGCGCAGCAAGACGGGCGCCTACCAGAGCTACCCCTGCTGCCCCCCTTTCGTCTGGACGAATGCGGCTGGGTCGCCAACCGTTGGGCCGAACTGCTGCCGCTTCCCACCGTTTACAAACAAGCCCTGCTGCAAGAGAGCGACCCGCTGACGCGCTTGCGCGCGATTGACCGGAGCATGGACCGGGAAGATAAGGGCTGAAATAGTTTTTGCGCTGCTCCGGCCAATCATGCAAACAAGGGGTAGTGGATCAATGGGTCAGCGTTTGAGTTGATCTCGGATTTCACGCAGCAGCAAAATATCCTCAGGCGTACTTGCTGGTGCTAGCTCAGCCGGTGCGGCCTGCGCCCGTTTCATGCGGTTGATCTGCT
>CAJBBZ010000236.1 GCA_903951445.1 uncultured beta proteobacterium | reverse complement strand
CGGATTTCTACCTCGGCGGCCAGGGTGTCTGACAACTCTTCTTCCAAACGCTTCAAATCGCGCGACTTTTCTTTTTTCGGTTTGGCCGATGTCAGTGTGAATTCGGCACCTAGTTTTTTGACCAAGCTTTCGGCTTCGCGCACCGACATTTTTTTGCCCACGATCTGGTTGGCGGCGCTAATTTGCGTGGCCTTGTCCAGAGCCAACAAAGCGCGTGCATGGCCCATGTCCAGATCGCCCGCCATGAGCATGGCTTGCACCGGCTCGGCCAGTTGCAAAAGGCGCATCAGGTTGCTGGCCGCGCTGCGCGAGCGGCCTACTGATTGGGCGGCGGCTTCATGCGTGAGCCCAAATTCTTTGATTAAGCGTTGCAGGCCTTGCGCTTCTTCCAGCGGGTTCAAGTCCTCACGCTGCATGTTTTCAATCAGCGCCATGGCGGCGGCGGCCTGGTCGGGCACATTGCGCACCAGCACCGGTACCGCGTCCAAACCAGCTAAGCGGGCCGCGCGGAAACGGCGCTCGCCAGCGATGATTTCATACAGCGGCTTGGCGCCGCGTGCCGGTTGCGCGGCCTGCGCTTGTTCGCTGCTGAGTTGGCGTACCAGCAGCGGCTGCATGATGCCCTGGGCCTTGATGCTTTCGGCCAATTCGTACAAAGCGCCTTCGTCCATGCGGGTGCGCGGTTGGTATTGACCGGCTACCAAATCATCCAAAGCCAGGCTGACTGGCAAGGCGTTTTCATCTGCCGCGCCCGGTGCGATGTCTTGCACTTTGGGGCCGAGCAAGGCCTCCAGGCCCATGCCCAAGCCTTTGAGTTTTTTAGTCGCCATGCGCGTCGTCCTTTGTTTCTAACCATTGCCTAAGGTGTGCGTGCCCGTCGGGCCAGTCGCCCAGTCCCGAGTCCGCGTTAATGTGTCCGGCCATGCCGTAATCGATGCAGCATGCGCCCCAGGCTTGGGCCATGGCGCTGGCGCGCTCAAAGCTGCAATAAGGGTCGTTGTGGCTGGCAAATAGCACGCTGCTAAACGGAAGTGCCTGCATGCTTACTGGCGCCCAACTGGCGAGCATTGGGCGCAAATCGTCGCGCTCCGCGTCGCCCGGCGCTACCAGCAAGGCCCCGCGCACTTTGGCCGTGTTGCGCGAATGCGCGGCCCAGCTGGCCACCAACAAACAGCCTAGGCTGTGCGCCACCAGCACACAAGGCTGGCTGTGGCTGAGCACGGCCTCTTCGAGCTGCGCCATCCAGTCGCCGCGCAAGGGCCGCATCCAATCGTGTTGCTGCACCCGCGTGTAGCCATAGCGCGCTTCCCAACGGCTTTGCCAGTGGTCGGGCCCGGAGTTTT
The DNA here is from genome assembly GCA_903951445.1 of uncultured beta proteobacterium. GTDB lineage: Bacteria > Pseudomonadota > Gammaproteobacteria > Burkholderiales > Burkholderiaceae_C > Allorhodoferax. Next base: position 5,513 of record CAJBBZ010000236.1, on the reverse strand, counting down.
GCCAACCGGGCAAGAGCAAAACTTGTGCGTGCATCAGCGCTTATTGCATGGTGGGAATGCGCCGAATCATCTCTTGCGCAAAGGCCACAAAAGCCTGCGCGCCTTTGGACGCCGGGTCAAACGCCACGCCGGGCAAGCCATAGCTGGGCGCTTCGGCCAGACGCACATTGCGCGGAATCACGGTGTCAAAAACCTTGTCGCCAAAGTGCGCTTTGAGCTGGTCGCTGACCTGCTGTTGCAAGGTAATACGCGGATCGAACATCACCCTCAATAAGCCAATAATTTTTAAATCGTCATTCAAATTGGCTTTCACCTGCTTGATGGTGTTGACCAGATCGGTGAGGCCTTCCAGGGCGAAATACTCGCATTGCATGGGCACGATCACACCATGCGCGCAGCACAGGCCGTTGAGCGTGAGCATGGAGAGCGAGGGCGGGCAGTCGATCAGCACAAAGTCATACTGGCTATTGACCTCGGACAAAGCGGCTTTGAGGCGGCGCTCGCGGCGCTCTAGCTCCACCATCTCGACCTCGGCACCGGCCAGCTCGCGGTTGGCGCCCAAGATGTCGTAGCTGCATTTGGCAGCGATCAGTTTGTCGCTGCGGGTAATCGCCTGGGCCATGGTGGCTGATTCGAGCAGCACGTCATACACCGAGAGCTTTAAGGTGCGCTTGTCCACACCCGAGCCCATGGTGGCGTTGCCTTGCGGGTCCAGGTCCACCATCAGCACGCGCTGGCCTTGCAGCGCCAGACCGGCCGCCAGGTTAACGGTGGTGGTGGTTTTGCCGACGCCACCTTTTTGGTTGGCAACACAAAATATCTGGGCCATAGGCTGTCTCAATCAAAGTCGTTCAACAAGGAGGCGGGTTCAGCAGCGCGGCGGGGTTTTGTGGCGGGGCAAGGAGCCGGGCGGCTATTGCGACACCACCAGCTTGACTCCAAAGCCGATCAAGACCACACCGGCCAGCTTTTCTAGCGCCTGGCTGATTCTGGGGCTGGCGCGCACGCGCTCGGCAAAAAAGTAGGTCAGCAGGGTCGCGGCCAGGCCGTACAGAAAAGTCAGGGCGGCAATCGTCGCCGCCATAAAGCCATAGGTCAGCACGCCCTGCTGCTGCACTGGGTCGACAAACAACGGGAAGAAGGCCATGTAAAACAAAATGGCTTTGGGGTTGAGCAAGGTAATAAACAAAGCTTGGCGCAAAAACTGGCTGGGCCGAATCTCGATGGGCGAAGGCGCACCGGGCTTGGCAAACAACATATAAGCACCCAGCCAGGCCAGGTAGGCGGCGCCCGCCCATTGCACCAGATGAAAAGCCGTCGGGTAGTGGCTGAGCAAAGCGGCGACTCCTGCCACGGCCATCCACATCAAGACTTGGTCGCCAAGGATGACGCCCAGCGTCGCCGCCAAGCCGCCGCGTATACCGCCTTTGCTGGTGGAGAGCACCAGCGCCAAATTGCCCGGCCCGGGAATGAGTAGAAATATCAGCACGGCAGCCACAAAAGTGCCGTAATCGGTGACGCCCAGCATCGCAAACCCTCAGGAAACAAGGGGCGAGTTTACGTGATCGAAAGTTTCACGTGGAACAGCGCTTGGCTATGCACTCGCGCGGCGCATCCAGACGATGCAGCGCTGGGCGTCCAGGCCCGGCACCTGCAAAGGTTCCACGTGGAACACCTGCGCTGGCGTTGGCAGCGCCTGGATTTCTTCGTCCGGAGTTTTGCCCTTCATCGCCATCCAGAGTCCGCCGGGCAACAAGGCTTTGTCCGAGCCAGCCACCAAATCGGGCAAGGAAGAAAAGGCACGGGCGCTGACCACATGGTAGGCGGCGGTCAATCTTTCCACCCGCGCATGCAGGCCGCGCAGGTTCGCCAGCCCCAGGCTCAAGGCGGCTTGCTGGATAAAGCTAGCTTTCTTGGCCACCGTGTCTACGCAATCGACTTGTAATTGCGGCAGGCAGATCGCCAACACCAAACCGGGCAAACCGGCGCCTGAGCCGACATCGAGCAAGCGTATCGGGGCCGTCATCGCCAGCGCCGCCAGTTGTGCTCGCAACGGCGCGACAACGGCCAAGCAATCCAAAAGATGGTGGCTAAGCATGGCTTGCGGGTCGCGCACCGCCGTCAGGTTATAGACCTGGTTCCATTTTTGCAGGAGGGCCAGGTAGTCCAGCAAAGCCTGGCGTTGCGCTGGGCTCAGGTCTAAAGCCAGCGCTTCCAGCCCTGCGTCCAAGCCCGCCGCCAGGCTGATGCTCACTGCGCTGCCTCGGTCGCAGGCTGCGGCGGCTTGGCCGCAAACTCGCGGAAGTTGCCTTTTTTCAGGTGGATAAGCAAGAGCGAAATCGTCGCCGGTGTGATGCCGGACATGCGCGAGGCCTGACCCAGGGTTTCGGGACGCTGCTTGTTCAGGCGCTGGCGCGCCTCAATACTAAGCGCGGACACCTGCATATAGTCCAAGGTCTCAGGCAAGCGCAGGTTTTCGTAATGTGCAGCGCGCCCCACGTCCTCTTTTTGCCGGTCGATGTAGCCGGCGTACTTGATCGCAATCTCCACCTGCTCGATGACGCTTTGCACAAACACATCCTGCGCCGGGGCAAGCACCACTTCAGCAGAAGCTTCGCCCTGCCCCGCCGACACCGGCAAATCTGGATTTGCAAACCGGCCACCTGCCATGGCCATTAAATCCGCATAGCCCACTTCGGGGCGGCGCAATAAATCCGCCAGGCTGTATTCATGTTCCAAAGCCTTGCCCAGCACGCGCTCGGCCTCGGGTGCGGCCAGGTTTTTAGGGCTGACCCACAGGCTGCGCAGGCGCTCGGTTTCACGTGAAACAGCTTCTTGTTTGCGGCTGAACGCCTCCCAGCGGGCGTCGTCCACCAGGCCCAGCGCGCGGCCTACTGTGGTCAGGCGGGCGTCGGCATTGTCTTCGCGCAACTGCAAACGGAACTCGGCGCGGCTGGTGAACATGCGGTAAGGTTCGGTCACGCCCTTGGTAATCAGGTCATCGACCAGCACGCCGATATAAGCCTGGTCGCGCGCGGGCAACCAGCTGTCACCGGTATAGCTGGTGGGGGCACCGGCTTGCAAGGCGGCGTTGATACCAGCGAACAAGCCCTGCGCCGCCGCCTCTTCGTAGCCGGTGGTGCCGTTGATCTGCCCGGCGAAAAACAGGCCCCGGATAGCGCGCGTCTCGAAGCTGCTTTTGAGCTCACGCGGGTCAAAGTAGTCGTACTCGATGGCATAGCCGGGCCGCAAAATATGCGCCTTCTCCAGCCCCACCATGCTGCGCACCAAGTCGTACTGAATATCAAAAGGCAAGCTGGTGGAAATGCCGTTGGGGTAGTACTCGTGAGTACTCAGGCCCTCGGGCTCCAGAAAAATCTGGTGGCTTTCTTTGTCGGCAAAGCGGTTCACCTTGTCTTCCACGCTGGGGCAATAGCGTGGGCCCACGCCCTCGATGGTGCCGGTAAACATGGGGCTGCGGCCAAAGCCGCTGCGGATGATCTCGTGCGTGCGCGCATTGGTATGCGTAATCCAGCACGGCACTTGCTGCGGGTGCTGCTCTGCCCTGCCCATGAAGCTGAACACCGGCAACTGCGCGCCCATGCCACCGGGCATGCCGTCACCCGGTTGCTCCAGGCAGCGCGAAAAATCGATGCTGCGCCCATCCAGGCGCGGCGGCGTGCCCGTCTTCAGGCGACCTTGCGCCAGCTTCAGCTCCTTAAGCCGCGCACTCAGGCGCGCCGCTGGCGGGTCCCCGGCACGACCTGCGCCGTAGTTATTCATGCCGACGTGGATCTTGCCGTCCAAAAACGTGCCCGCCGTCAGCACCACCGTAGTCGCTTTAAAAATAATTCCTATTTGCGTAACCGCCCCCACTACGCGGTCGCCTTCCACCAGCAAGTCATCGACTGCCTGCTGGAACAAAGACAAATTAGGTTGGTTCTCCAGCATACGGCGTATCGCCGCCTTGTAGAGCACCCGATCGGCCTGGGCGCGGGTGGCGCGCACCGCAGGGCCTTTGCTGGAATTAAGGATACGAAACTGGATGCCGCTCTCGTCGGTGGCCAGCGCCATCGCGCCGCCCAGGGCATCAACTTCTTTAACCAAATGCCCTTTGCCGATGCCGCCGATGGAGGGATTGCAACTCATCTGCCCCAAGGTCTCGATGTTGTGCGTCAGCAAAAGCGTGCTGCAGCCCATGCGCGCAGCCGCCAGCGCCGCCTCGGTGCCGGCATGGCCGCCGCCGACAACGATCACATCAAAGTGTTGGGGATACAGCATGGCGCGCAGTCCAAATCAAGGGGGGACTGCATTTTAGGCGGCGCTGTCGCAAACGTGATGGCTTATTCATTTCCCTAGGTACGGGGGCCACACCTTTGGGTTAGAGTGAAGCGCATACCCACAGGAGTTTTCGTATGCATATCCCCTCGGTTAAAGACAAGGTTAGCGAGCAAGAATGGCAACTGCGCGTGGACCTGGCGGCCTGCTACCGATTAGTCGCCGCCTACGGCTGGAGCGACCTCATCTTCACCCACATCAGCGCCCGCCTGCCCGGCGACGAGCACCATTTTTTGATCAACCCCTACGGCTTGCTGTTTGAAGAAATCACCGCCAGCAGCTTGATCAAAGTGGACCAGCAGTGCAACAAATTAATGGACTCGCCCTTTCCGGTTAACCCCGCAGGCTTTGTGATCCACAGCGCCATCCATGCGGTGCGCGAAGATGCCGGGTGCGTACTGCACACCCACACCCGCGCCGGCGTCGCGGTGAGCGCCCAGGCAGGCGGCGTGCTGCCCATCAGCCAGCAATCGACCTTTGTGCTGGCCTCGTTGGGCTACCACAGCTACGAAGGCGTCGCCCTGCGCGATGAAGAAAAACCGCGCCTGCAAGCCGACCTGGGAAGCGCCAACCACCTGATGCTGCGCAACCACGGCCTGCTGACCGTGGGCACCTCCATCCCGGAAGCCTTCTTGCTGATGTACAACTTCGAGTCCACTTGCCAGATCCAGATCAGCGCGCAGGCGGGCGGCGAACTCACCCAGGTGGACCCGCGCATCATCGATGGCGTGGGGCACGCGATGCGCACCCAAAGCAATGGCATCGGCGGGGCGTTTGCTTGGCCGGCGATGTTGCGAAAGTTGGATCGGATGGATAGTAGTTTTCGGAACTGATGGTTTGTCCCCCGCTTGTTTGCCCCCCGCTTCCCCCCGCCCCTTCACCCCCGCCGGGGTGAAGGGGAGCTGGAATACCCAATTTGGTTTATTTGGGCCGGATAGGGGTGTTGATTCGGGACGTTGCGGTATGGGTGGGTTGGCCCCGATTGGTAAACGATGCGGTCGTAGTCAATGGATTGATGGTTGGCGCGGCCGTAGCGAGGGCGCGCGCAGCGCGCCAACAAGCGTGTGCAAGGTGAGCGAAGCGAACGAGCACACGCGGTATTCGGGCTTCCTGGGCCATTGGCCGTGCTGAGCAACGCAGCGGCGACCGGATCAGGGCGGGCGCTTGTTTGAGCG
>CAJBBZ010000235.1 GCA_903951445.1 uncultured beta proteobacterium | reverse complement strand
GGGCCGGGTTGGATGTTGTGGATGGTCATCGCACCCACCATCAAAGCCATCACCGCGTTAGGCGGGATGCCCAGGGTTAGCAAGGGGATGAACGAGGTTTGCGCGCCTGCATTGTTGGCCGCTTCCGGGGCGGCCACGCCACGGATATTGCCTTTGCCGAAAGGCACTTCGCCAGGGCGCAGCGCAGTTTTCTTTTCCAGGGTGTAGGCCGCAAACGCCGCCATCACCGCGCCGCCGCCGGGCAAGATACCCAGTAGCGAACCCAGCGCGGTGCCGCGCAAAACGGCCGGAATCATGTTGCGGAAATCTTCTTTGGTTGGCAAAAGGCCGGATACCGAGGCGGTGAACACCTCGCGGTCGTCTTCGTGTTTGGAGAGGTTACTGATGATCTCGCCGTAACCAAACACGCCCATGGCGATCACGATAAAGCCGATGCCATCGGTGAGTTCGGCCACATCCAGGCTAAAGCGCGCTACGCCCGAGTTCACGTCGGTACCCACCATGCCCAGCAGCAGGCCCAGCACAATCATGGCTACCGCTTTGATGAGCGAGCCCGAAGCCAAGACCACTGCGCCGATCAGGCCCAAAATCATCAGTGAGAAATATTCGGCAGGGCCGAATTTGAAGGCCAACTCGGTCAGCGGGGCGGCAAAGGCGGCCAAAATCAAAGTGCCTACGCAGCCGGCGAAAAACGAGCCCATGCCCGCTGCGGCCAGTGCCGGACCGGCGCGGCCATTGCGCGCCATCTGGTAGCCGTCGATCACCGTCACCACCGACGAAGACTCGCCAGGCAAGTTGACCAAAATCGCGGTGGTAGAGCCGCCGTACTGAGCGCCGTAGTAAATACCAGCCAGCATGATCAGCGCCGCCACCGGGGGCAGCGCATAGGTGGCAGGCAGCAACATGGCAATCGTGGCCAGCGGGCCGATGCCGGGTAAAACGCCTATCAGTGTGCCCAAGAGGCAGCCGGTAAAGGCATATGCCAGGTTTTGTAGCGTGAAAGCGACCCCAAAACCCAGGGCGAGGTTGTTGTACAAATCCATGGCAGTTCCTTATCGGGTCAAAAAGGTCGGCCAGACCGGGAACTGCAACTTCAGCAGCATGATGAATGCGCCATAACTAAACACGGAAAGAATGATCGCAAGAATCAAAACTTCTTTGAATTTGAATTCGTCGCCTGCGTTACTGGCCACAAAAGTCAGCGCAAAAATCCCAAAAATCAAACCCATAGGGGGAAGGCCGATGCTAGGCAGACCGCCAATGGAGGCGCCAAACACCAGGTTGCCCGCAATGATGAAGACCAGCGGTTTCCAGGCAATACTGCCCACTGGGTCACCGCCGGGCGTCTCCACGACCAGAGCGGTAATGGTGACAATCAAGCCCAAAACGGCTAAGAGCACGCCAAGCACCATAGGGAAGTAACCCGGCCCCATGCGAGCGCCTGTGCCAATGGAATAGTTACCGGCGCCCCAAGCAAAAGCAATTCCTACTAATAGGAACATCAAGCCTGAAAAAAAATCTTTTTGGCTTTTGATTCGCATTCATTGTCTCCTGAACGTCAATTTGAGTGGCGCGATTTTGCACCCAATTCGTACATGCCTAAAAAAGCGGCAACTAGCTTGAGATTTCAAAGCACTGCGGTCTAGCTGGCGCGAGGGCCTTGCCGCTTAGGAATGTCTGCACAAGTCCGTCATCGCGTACATGGACGCTCCCTGTTAAGCAAACTGTTTTATTGACTTTGGGCTAAATCGGAGAGGTTGCAACCGTACATTCGGACTTTGATGTGCTTTTGCACTGTCCCAGATGGGTTTAGCGGGTCGGAT
>CAJBBZ010000234.1 GCA_903951445.1 uncultured beta proteobacterium | reverse complement strand
GTGGCCAACGGTTCACCGATTGGCGACACCATGCCATTGTTGATTGCCCTGCACGCCCGCATCGTTCTGGCCAGCCTACGCGGACAACATGAAATGGCGCTAGAAGACTTCTATACTGGTTACCGACAAAACCTACTGGCTCCCGACGAGGTGCTTGCCTTCATTAAGCTACCGCTTTACGCCGGAACGCCCGACTCACAGGCACTGCTGCGCGCCTACAAAATTTCCAAGCGCTATGACGACGACATCTCCGCTGTGTGCATGGCGCTAAACCTGCGCCTGGCTGATAGTGTTGTTCAGTCTATTTCTATCGGAGCTGGTGGTGTTGCCGCTATTCCTGTGCGTGCTGTGCAAACCGAAGCCGCACTGCAGGGTAAGCCTTGGACCGAGGCCAGCGTGCAATCAGCTATGGCCACATTGCGTGCCGAGTTCGAGCCTATATCAGATATGCGCGCATCGTCGGGCTACCGGCGTGAGGTTATAGGTCACCTGCTGCAACGCTTCTGGCTGGAGAGCCAAGGCGTGCAACACATTAATCTGGAGTCCTTCACGCTTAAGGCACTGGCATGAAGCCACTGAACAAACGCCCGGCCATTATCCAGACCGCTGTGCTGGCGACAGGTGCCGCTGGCCGTTCGCATTTTCATGAAAGCGCCCGGGCCCAAGTAATGGGGGTGGCCAATTACATCGACGACATTCCCGAAGTCAAAGGCACGTTGTTTGCTGCGCCCATCTTGTCCAACGTGGCGCATGGCCGTTTGCTGGGTTTAGACGCGGCGCCCGCACTGGCCATGCCCGGTGTGCGCGGCGTGGTCCTGTCTGATGACGTTCCGGGCGATCCACTGCTGGCCACCTTTGTACATGACGAGCCCATCTTTGCCATCGATACGGTCGAGTACGTCGGCCAGGTCATCGGGCTGGTGGTGGCCGAGACTGTGATGCAAGCGCGTCACGCTGCGCGAAAAGTGAACTTGCACATTACCGCACTGCCTGCCGTGCTGAAACTGCGCGAAGCGATGCTCGCACAAAGCTTTGTTTTGCCGCCTGTAACCGTGCGCCGCGGTGATGCTTCAGCCGCTTTGTTGCGAGCCCCGCACACGCTTATCGGCAGCCTCGAAGTCGGCGGTCAGGAGCACTTTTATCTAGAAGGGCAAATCGCATACGTGCTGCCGCAAGAGCAAAGCCAGTGGCTGGTTTATTCGAGCACGCAGCACCCTGGCGAGGCGCAGCACTGGGTTGCGCACGCACTGGGCGTAGACAATAACGCCGTGCGCGTCGAGTGCCGGCGCATGGGCGGCGGCTTTGGCGGCAAAGAAACACAAAGTGGCCACATGGCAGTATGGGCGGCGCTAGCCGCTCGGAAGTTCGGCAAGCCAGTCAAGCTGCGCATGGACCGCGATGACGACTTTATGGTGACCGGCAAGCGCCACCCCTTTGAGTACGACTTCACTGCAGGCTTTGACGAGCATGGGCGCCTTTGTGGTCTGCAACTCATGATGGCAGCCAATTGCGGCTGGTCAGCAGATCTGAGCGGGCCGGTGGCCGACCGCGCCATCTTTCATGCCGACAACGCTTATTTTCTGGAAGACGTGGCCATCACCTCTTACCGCTGCAAAACCAACACGCAAAGCCACACAGCCTTTCGTGGCTTTGGTGGCCCTCAAGGGATGATTGTCATCGAGAGCATTCTTGGCGACATCGCCCGTTATCTCGGGCTGGACCCGCTGGCCGTCCGCCTGGCCAATCTTTACAGCGACGAAGCCGCATCCTGTGGCCTGCGAGACACCACGCACTACGGAATGAGGTTGGAAGACAACATTCTGGAGCTACTCATAACCACCTTAGCCGCAACAAGCGACTACGCGCAACGCCGCAAAGAAATTGCAGACTGGAACGCCGGCAATCCCGTAATTCAGCGCGGTTTGGCGCTAACGCCGGTCAAGTTCGGCATCTCTTTTACGGCTACGCAGTTTAACCAGGCGGGCGCGCTGGTGCATGTGTACACCGACGGTAGCGTGCAAGCAAACCACGGCGGAACTGAAATGGGTCAGG
>CAJBBZ010000233.1 GCA_903951445.1 uncultured beta proteobacterium | reverse complement strand
GGGTCGTTGGCCATCATGCGCTCGGTCCAGCGAAAGACGCTGGGAGCCTTGCGTTTCATCAAGTCTGCTGGGTAAGGGTCGCGGCCCAAGTGGGCAAACAAGTTAGCGATAAATCCGAAGTCGGCCACAGTGGGTTGTCCGCCTAGAAGGTAGGGGCACACCTTGAAATGTGCATCAAGCGCCAAAAGTAAATCTTCATAGGCAGCCTCTACCGCCGGTGCAGTAGCGGCAGTGATTCCCAACTTAGGCAGGTAAGCGTTCAGATAACCCATAAAGCCATCAAGTTGCTGGTCAATTGCCTTTTGGGGCATGCCAGCCGCGCGGTAGGCCAGGCCAAATTCGTGCCGTAAGAACGACTCGTTGTGGTCTCGATAACTCCATCGGTAGTGCATGGCAGCGCGTACCAACCCTTCGCCGCCAAAGAGGTCTAAAGTACGTGCGACAGCATATTGCAACGGTTGTTTTGGGTACACACTAAAACGCGCGTGACCGCCCTGCTCGAGGTGGTCAATGATGTCGGCCGTGTCCTGAACCAAGGTGCCGTCGCTAAAGCGGATAACCGGATTGATGAACCGCTTTACGATGGGCATGACTTCGCCCTGGAATGCAGGGTCTGTAGGCAGGCGCTCGATGTATGGAATTGCCTGCTTTCGCAGATAGCTCCGAATCTTGCCAGTCCACAAGCCCACGGGTGCGCCGTAGAGAGTTATGGCGGGGTTTATGGTCTTTGCTTGCGTCATCGGATCTTTGAATTAGCTTGCGCGCTAGGCGTTTTTGGTAAGCGCCAGAGATAAGAAAAACCCGCCGACCGGCAATAAGACCAAGCTGGCGTAATGCTCCGGTGGCCGGTGCCTAAGGCCTCGGTTCCCAACCCACCAGCGCCAAACAAGCAGGCTGCGCTCAAGAACAATCAAAAGTAAAAGCAGCGGAGAAAGCATTTGGTAATGCAGGGATACGGCCAGCATCAGAAGACCCCAGGAAATCTGGGTAGCGCCGAGCCAACCAAAGACCCCAATCACCAATTCGCGCTGATCACCCAGTGTCAAGCCTGCTATAGACTCGGCGCCCCCATCGTGCTTGAAATGGTGGATCAATCCTGTGACTAAGGTGATGACACCACAGATGCCGAGAAAGAACAACGAGGCATTGTGGCCTTCATAGCTAACTGGGAACAGCGTTTCCAGTAAAACGTTCACGGCTTTACCTGCACAAAGCGGATGAGTCGCTCCACCAGCCATTGCGGCTCATCCTCTTGGATGAAATGTTTTGCCGTTGGCATAATTTCATGGGCTTGCCCCGCAGCACCTGGAATGTGCTTTTGCAATCGCGCATCGGCACCAGGAGCAACAATGTCCTTGGCACCGTAGAGTGTGAGAAATGGCTTATCAAAAGTTTTCAGCTTTGCCCAGGCCGCACGGTTGAGTGGAACTCCGGGGTTATCGGGTGTCACGGCGATCAGCACGGGAAATTTTGTCAAGCCTTTTTCGTATGCAGGCGTGGGATGAGGTGCACGGTACGCTCGATAGGTCGCATCGCTAATGGGTTTGGCAAAGCCCGGTTTGAAAACAAACCAGGGAAAGCGCGTCGCGCGTCCCATTAAATTAGTCCACAGCTTGAGAAACCAGTTCGAGCGGTCACCCAGCGGCATACCACTGTTGGAGACGGCCACCCGGTCAAAGCGCTCTGGGAAGTTGGCCACCAAGTGCAGCCCAATAGTGCCGCCCCAGTCTTGGCAGTACAGGGTGATGTGTTGCAATTCCATCGCCACTAACCACTTAGACATCCAATCTATATGGCGCGCAAGCGTGTAGTCATCCTTGGACGCTGGCTTGTCAGAACGGCCGTGGCCGACTAGGTCTACCGCAATCACACGCCGCCCGGTGGCGGCCAATGGAGCCATCATATGGCGGTGCAAGTAGGACCAACTTGGATTGCCATGAATTAGCAAAATCGGTTCACCCTGCGCCGGCCCCATCTCCGCATGGGCAATACGGATTGGGGTTCCATCATCGGCCGCGATGGTGGTGTAGTGAGGCTCGAAGGGCCACTCGGGCAGGCCTTCGAACTGGGAGTCTGGGGTTCGTAATATTTGCATAGTTTTAGGGATTTAAAAGTGCGATCACGCTGATCAAGTGTGCCAAGGCAGCAAGCAGGGCCAGTAACAGCGCAACCCAAGCGCGGGGGCGCATTGCGAATCCCACGATGACTTGCGTCGGGAAGGAAAAGGTCACGGCTGTTCCTGCTGTCTTCAGAGGATGCACGTCTCGCAAAGTGGGGTCAGTAGCAAGCTCCATCATGTCCCGTCGGCTGCGATAGCGCATTGCGCCCACCACATGCCAGCCCGGGTCGGGCGGTGTATTCCAGCTGTCTACATAGCCACCCGCCTTGCGCATCGCCAACATGGGATGGCCGCCATGGCGCAGCAGCACCTTGATAAAGCGCTTGCCGTATTCCTGCAGGAGGAGGAGGCCCTGCGTGGGAACGCCTGTTACAGGATGCGGCACTGCACCCAGATGCACCCCCACCAAATTACTCATGATGAACTCGCGTCCATCGTCGGCTTCCAAAAAGGCCCGGATTACCGCTGGATCACTGTACTCGCCCATTTTGGTTTCATCAGCCTTGGCCATGAAATGGTCAATTTCAGCTTTGGTCAATGGCCCGCGCCAGTTGTCGTACCAAAAGCGAAAAGCGCCGTACAGTGCCAACGCAAGCAACCATGCCCACCAGGCGCCAACCATCAGGCATTCTCCGACGGGAGCTGGATCAGCAACTTACCTTGGTTGGCACCACTAAAAAGCATGTCAAAGGCTTGCGGAAAAGACTCAATGCCCTGCAGCACATGATCACGGAACTTAACTTCACCCTTTGCATTCCATCCGGCAAGTGCCATGAAAGCTTCAGGAACACGGCTCATGTAATCGCGCATCGTAAAGCCTTGCATCGTTCCGCTCTGCGCTATCAGTTGCAGGTAGTTGGCTGGGCCGCGCACTTTTTCGATATCTAAGTATTGAGAAATACCGCCGCACACTACGATGCGCGCATGACGGTTGATTTGCATTAAGACTGCGTCAAGTATGTCGCCGCCCACATTGTCAAAATAGACATCAATGCCTTGGGGGGCGGCGGCATTGAGGGCGCTAGCGATGGGACCTGCTTTGTAGTCGATGACAGCGTCCAGGCCCAGCGTGTTTTTAAGGTACTGCGTCTTTTCCTCACCGCCCGCAATGCCAACTACCCTACAACCCTTGATTTTTGCAATCTGACACACGATGGAGCCAACGGCACCTGCGGCAGCCGAAACCACCACGGTTTGACCCGCCTGTGGTTTACCCACATCGAGCAAGCCAAAGTAAGCGGTGTAGCCCGTCATGCCTAGGCCACTCAGGTACTGTTGCTCTGACGCATAACGCAAATCCAGTTTGCGAACCATCTGTGCATCGACCAGCCCCAAGGTCTGCACACCGGTAAACCCGGTTATCACATCGCCGACCTTAAAGCCCTCTGCGTTGGACTGAACCACCTCTGCCACACCAAATGCACGCATCACCTCCCCCGGTTGCACAGGTGGCATGTAGCTGCGCTTGGGCGTAATCCAGCCACGCATGCCGGGATCAACAGAAAGCCAACGGTTGCGAACCAGCAACTGACCCGCTAGAGGCTCTTGTGGTGCATCACTGGTCATTTGCCAAGTATTTGAGTTGACGGCTTTGACGGGATATTCGCGTAATCTAAATTGACGCGCTGCAGCATTTAATGGTGTATTCATTAGGCCTCCAAAGTTATGACACTATACATGTCAATTTTAAATGAGGTCAACCTAGGGTTTGCCCTTGAAGCCGTACGAGGAGCATCGGAATCAAAAAAATGGTCGATCGACCTTTAGAGCATTTAAAGGCGGCCATTTGCTCGCGCAAAGCGGCCTCCATAGAGCGCGGCAGCATCACCACCCTATCTTTGTCGCCTTTGCCACTGCGCACGATGACCACGTGGTGGTCAAAGTCCACATCTTTCACCCTCACCGACAGGCCTTCGGACAGGCGCATGCCGGTGCCATACAGCAAGCGTGCCAAGGTCCCTTCAACGCCTGAAATGAAGGACAAAACTTGCTGTACTTCAGCTGTGGCGAACACCACTGGAATGCGCTTGCGCTCCGGCGGGCGGCCTATCTGGTTCATCCAGGGCAAATCCAGACCCAGCACCTCACGGTAGAGAAATAGCAGGGCATTCAGGGCCTGCCGGTGCGTGGCGGG
>CAJBBZ010000232.1 GCA_903951445.1 uncultured beta proteobacterium | reverse complement strand
TGGTGGGGGTCGTTGGTTCGAGTCCAATTGCGCCTACCAAAACACCTTTGTAAATCAAGCACTTGGCGGAAATGCTCGGTGCTTTTTTACGTCGCTGCACATGAACCTTGGACAAGGCTCATGCGCAGGCCGAGGCAGACGCTTCGTTTTTGGCCTTAAATAATTGAGTGAGCTACAGCTCCGGGGCTCTCCGACCCGAGGCACGATTTGTAAGGTACTTACCAGCTTCCGTAATGGCTTACCACCCCATGCCACAGTGATCCCGCATCAATCGCCATACTGGTTTGCCCCGAATTTGCCGTTGCATTCGCCGCTAAGTGAACCATCACTAGTTTTTGTTCTGGATCCACAAAGATAGATTGACCATAGACCCCTAACAGCGCAAACCGACGTTTGGTGGACGGAAAGATCCATACCTGGTAGCCATAGCCATAGTAGCGCGTCGCCTTTTTAGGCGCGAAGGCTTCCGGGTGACGCCTCCAGTCCGTTGCCTCAATCAAAAAGTCTTTGGGAATGATTTCACCCAAGTCAGGGCGGTCTGCGCGCACACCATCATTGGCCAGGAGCATCCCCAGGCGGGCGTAATCCTGTGCCGTGGCATTGAAGTTGCCGCTCGCCCGCTCTAGTCGGTCAGATCCAGCGCGCCAGAGCCCAGAGGTTTTCGCACCCATGGGCTGCCAAAGACGCGACTCCAGATAGGCACTGAGCGTTTGCCCGGTAGCGCCGCGCATCACCAAGGCCAGCATATCGGTTTCGGCGCTTGCATAATTAAAAACAGTGCCCTGAGGATGCAGACGGGTGGAGATCACCTTGGCTCCGGCCGCAGCGCCACCAATATGCGCAGCAATCCCATACCGCGCTAGATCATCTTTGCCGTCATACCGCTCGTCAAATTTTGCTCCGGAGGACATGCGCAGTAAATTGCGAATGGTGGTTTCGCCGTAGAGGGTGTCCGACAATGCGGGGGCATACAGATCGGCGCGGTCTTCCAAGGATTGGATTTTGCCCTCACGCAGGGCAATACCAATGCCCATCGCCGTCATGGTTTTTGCCATGGAATTAGACAAAAACCGATGCTCTGCGGTTCGCCCGTATCGGTAGCGTTCAACCTGCATGACACCATCTTTAACAATAAGAATCGCCATGGCTGGCTGGCGGTTCAGGTAATCATCTATGGTCAATCCAGACAGCCCGTTTACAGACCACTGAAAGGCAGGTTCCTGGGTTGCGCGCCCCAGCTCCAAGGGGCGGGCGGCAGCTTGCATCACATTGGCAACACCACCAAAAATCCCCGCAATCTCTGCTTGGTGACTAAACGAGCCCACCCGAAAGCAAGGTTCCATGAACCAGGTACGGGCCGTTCCCACCGGATAGCCTTGCGCCTTACACAGTGCAGCCTCCTCGGGCTCAGCATGCACCCATGCGCCGCACCAAAGCACTAGCAAGAGGAAAAAACTACGCAATGCATTCATCATGAAGCCCCAGTTTATGCCTTGGTGAAGCATTCTTGGTTGCGCTGCAATGCACATGCGCATTGCGATCGGCCCGCGCCAATGTCATTTGTGACGCAAGCCCAAGCCCATCACCGTCGCAACCACAATCAGCGCGCCTATCACTTGAACCCAAGAGATTTTTTGGTCTAAAAAGGCCCAGGCCATCATCAGGGCGAAGACCGGCTCCACGTTCATGATGGCCGAGTTGCCGACTACGCCCAGGCGTGGCAGCACGGTAAACATGATGGTGAATCCCGTGCCGTACAAGAACGTGAGCAGACCTAGGCCGATCCAGCCCGCATCCGCCGTAGGCCAGTGCATACCGCCATTGAGCTCAGCGCCCAGCGAAGCCAGCACGCCTACTGTCAGCATGGTGGTGAAGGTGCGGACCCGTCCGTCCAGCGCGCTGGCTTCGTGCTGGGTCAGCACCAGCGCCAAGCCAAAAAATGCCGATGCGGCAAACGCAAAGGCCACGCCCACACCAATTTCTTGCCAATGCGCCACCGCGCCCAAGCCGGAGATGGCGCCAGACACATCCAGCGCCAGCGACAGGCCCAGCAGCAAAAACGGAATCGCTAGCAGCAGTGCGCGCTCGGGTCGGTGGCCGTAGAGGGCACGTGCCCATAAAGCGGTGCTTAAGGGGTAGGTGTTAAAGGCCAGCAGAGCCAATGCCACCGGCAAACGCGCCACCGAGGAATAAATGCAAATACTTTGCGCGGTAATCACCAGCCCGATAGCGGGCAGAAAAATGCGGTGCCTTTCGCTCAATGCCCATGGCACCCGCGCGCGCCACAAAATCAGCGCCAGCACGATAGCCGTCACGCCGCTGCGGGCGCTCACTGCCGTCAATACATCCACACCGTTGTTAAAAGCAAAGCGAGCGGACACATGGTTGGCACCCATCATCAGCGCGATCAAAAGCAAAGTGGCGAAGGCTGCGCCCGAAAGCGCTTTGGTGTCAGCGGCCATCGGCGGGCCGCGTGCATTTGCTATTTAGGTGGCCCGCTCCTGACTTCTTGAGGACGGGCAGGGGAGACGGCAGCGTCGCAGCAGACATGCTTGTGTCCGCGCGTCGCCAGCATGCCGCCAGCACACCCCTAAGGGATTGAGTGTCCCGCATCTCAGTAACCCATGCCCGAAGGCTTGTCCGGCGAGGTCTGTCCTTTAAACCGCGCAGCCAGCGCCCGGGTGTGTTGCATCAGCAAATTGGTATCCAGGCCTACGCAAATAAATAAAACACCCAAGTCCAGATAACGCCGCGCGAGGGTTTCATTGGTGGTCAGGATGCCCGGCGCCTTGCCCGCGCGCAAGATGCGCGCGATGGCCTCTTCAATTTGGGCTAGCACCTGCGGATGCTCGGTTTGACCGGGAAAGCCTAGTGAGGCGGACAAATCGGCCGGGCCGATAAACACTCCGTCAATACCCGGCGTGGCGCAAATCGCGTCCAAATTCTCCAACCCCAGCGCGGTTTCCACTTGCACCAGCACGCAAACTTGGGCATTGGCCTCTTGCGCATAGTTGGCGATATGCCCCCATCGCGAACCACGGGCGCCGGCCATGCCGCGCACACCGCCTTGGCCGTCGGCTTGCGGATAGCGCGCCGCCTGCACCATCGCGTGGGCTTGCGCTGCGCTTTCCACCATCGGTATCAGCAAGGACTGTACGCCCAGGTCTAAGTACTGTTTCACCAACACCGGGTCGCCCACGGGCAGGCGTGCTAGCACCTGGTTACCCGGCACCCCGGCAATCGCCTGGGCCTGGGCCAGGATGGAGGGCAGGGTGTTGGGCGCGTGCTCGCCGTCGATCAGCAGCCAGTCAAAGCCGGCCCAGGCGCACAACTCGGCGCTCAAGGGGTTGGCCAGACCCAGCCAAAGGCCGATTTGCACTTGGCGCGCGAGCAGGGATTGCTTGAAGAGATTGGTGGGGGTTTGCATGGGGCAGGGGCAGTTTTAAGGAAGCCCCATTGTGTACTGAGTCGATCGGTCGCTTTGTATGAAGCCCACTATCGATGGCCAACAGCAAGTGAAGCTCTCTAACTTACGGACCGCTGTGGCACTCTGAAATTCACCCAAAGCGCTAGACGCCGCCCAATTGCGTTGGGGATTTTGTGTTTGTGCGTTAGGCAATCTGCAATCTAACGTGCTTGCCGAGTGCGCCGGCCGCAGCTTCAATTTGGTCAAGTTTTGAAGCGTGACGCAAGTCAAAGAGCCGATCAATTTGCGGCATGTGCCAACCCAAGCGGCGAGCGAGCTCTGACTTTTTGATGCCCTGCTCCGTCATCGCTTGATAAACACCCAGCTTGCCACACTCCAAAGCCGAAGGGCGCACCGTCTTCTGCCCTTTTTTTGGTTTGCTTGGTGTGGGCAGCGGTTTGCGATCTTCGATATAAAAAGTCAGGGCGGACTCCAGTGCATCCACGGCCTGAAGCAAGGCTTCGTCTTCATCGAGTCCGAAGGTAATAGCCTCCGGTACATCGGCAAATGTCACCATCACGGTGCCTTCGTCAGGGGTCAGGGTTACTGGGTAATCAAACATTTTGACTCCTTCATTTTATCGCCGTAGCCGCAGCCAACACTCCCAATGCCGCTTTAGGTTAGCTTCAGGTGCTCGGCGCAGACAGCCAACTGGTGCCAGCGGAATAGCAGAGGTTATGTCAGAAATTATTTCGAATCCATAATCACAATCAGTCTGCGGGCTTCGATTGGAACGTTAAGGCGATTCTTGCGAGATGTGGGTCTCTTATTTAATCAGCAAGGGTATACCCGCACACTTTATTCGCTGAGACACACCTATGCTACGCACGCACTGCTTGCGAACAGGACGGATATATACACTTTGGCTCGGCAGATGGGCAATAGTGCGGCGATGATTGAGCGGCACTACAGCAAATTAACGGCTACTATGGCGACGGATAGGTTGGCTTGAGGTTTAGGTGTCGTTTTAAACGATATCCAAAAAAATAAACATTAGGGTATTAAAAATGAAACACATTCTCGGACTTATGCTTGCAATGGTGCTTGCTTTAACGGCCTGCGGTGGGGGTGGAGGTGGAGGCAATAATTTAGGCGGCACAACTGGCGGCGATGTTATTGCGCAGACGACAAATGTCCCGATAACCGTTATCGACGGACCGATTCAAAATGCGACAGTTTGTTTAGATAAGAATCTAAATGGTGCTTGCGACGCGGGGGAACCTACCGGAACAACTGATGCCAACGGGTTAACCAACCTTACGGTAAATAACGCGGATCTAGCCAAATATCCTGTTGTTGCAGTAGTTGGTACTAACGCTATTGATAAAGATACTGGCCCGGTGACAACTCGGTATGTGATGAAGGCGCCAGCCGATGCCAACGCGGTAATCAGCCCATTAACAACGTTGGTTCAAGTGCAAGTTGAAACGTTCGCGCAAACAACGGCGCAGGCAACTGCCTCTGTTGCTAGTTCAACTGGACTTAGCACGGCACAATTAACATCTGACTACACGAAAGATACCTCGGCCTCGGGTGCAACTGCCTACGCTATAGCGCAAGCGATGGTGGTTGCAACTCAAAAACAAACCACTGTTGCACAACTGGCAGTAGGAACAAACGCAATAGATGGAAGTGCTATTACGCAAGCTAATTTTGACAAAGCGGTTGCGAGCGCAGCAGCAAATATGCTTGCAGTCATTCTCAGCGATATTGCAAACTCAAACACTGTAACGAGTGCAACAACACCCAAAGATCGATTAACGGCGTTACAAAATTTGGTCACCGCAGATTTTTTAAAAAATAATGGCGGCTTAACGTCTGTAGCTGGCGCACAGGTCGCGGTTGGGATACAGACTGTAGCCGTAAGCCAATCTGGCAGTCGTGCTAGCAGCTATTCGCCGACGGCGACGGCGTCTTTGGCAAACTTTCAATTCACCGATAAGAACAATTGGTATGCAAGGATCTCGCAAAGAACATTGGCTGAAGCGACTCTAGATTCGAATAATACGTACAAGTACCGCTGGGCATATTATAAAAACTATGGTGGCGGTCCAGTTTCGTGGAGTGGAACTGGAGGCAACCCAGCTGGAGGTGCTGTCTTGCATTGGAATGGTACAGCATGGGTAAATTGTGTTCTCAATCATCAAAATACTCAAACATTGCCTGCGGCGAATGGCATTGCAAATTACAACTACTGCGATAGCTTGTCAACTGGGGACGTTAACTATCTAGCGCCAACCAGTGCTACCTTTGACGTCGGTGGACAGTTAATGAATAGTGTCTATTTAGATAAAATATCAGAGGCTAATTTCACGAATATAAAGATAGGTGATGGTACGGTTTCAGGTGTCAATTCATTGCTTGGCGCTGCAGTTTTTCCAACAGGATCACAACTTGTATATCATACGGATAAATCAGACACGATGGCTGTTGAATACTATCCGAGTGCTGGCAATCCGGGATACGACAATACTGTGATACTTGTGAGTTTGGCAGATTCGGTTGGTGGCGATTTCACTTCGGGCGCGGCCTCAACGAGTTGCCTGAATACTTCAAACTCACCTGCTATAAAGCTTGAGGATTTGATAGCCCGTTATGTTGGGATGCCTTGCAAATTTGCTGCTGCAGTAATCAACGGTGCAAATGGTGCTGCTTTGAAAACTACTGAGGGCGGACAAACAAGAAATGAAAATTGGGGGTTCACAACACTTAACATAGGTACTTTTGAAACCTTTAACGTACCGGGAACTGCTGCCGCTTCGGCGAGTTATTACACGGGCAATACGGTACTAAGAGTAGCGTTTGCGGCTAATGAAGTAGCCAATTTTTACGTATGTAAGCAGCGATATGATTACAGTCCTAGAAATTGCGATCTTGCAGCATCTGGGAAATACAAAATAAATTTACTCAATGATGGTTCAAGAACACTGACATTTACCGACTTGCCGCCAATTGCGGCTGGATTGGGTTGGCAGAGAGTTTTTGTTGAGCGAAATAACCTGATTTACTGGGGCTACAAATATTTACCAAGAACCTATGTAACCGCGCGCTTCAACAAGGTTGCAGTGGATGGGTTGTTTGCCCAGTTAGGTTTGAATACCGTAAGCTATTTCAACGGCTTGAATGGCGGATTTGATTCCGCATCAATGATTACATTAAACCGGTTTGCATACGCTGGGAATTACAGAGGCGCGATGGTTGCAAACGGGTACACCAGTGGCAGCATACGTGCGACTGTCGGTGCAGATGGTAAAAATTCATGTACTGGCACTGCCCCCTTTCAGAGCCCTGCTACACAAGGAGTAGCCTTTACATGCACGTTTACATTGACGCCAGTGGTTTCAGATAGCACCTCTGCCAATTTGGTCATAACTCTGCCAGATGGAACTATTGCTGCCGGTAGCATAAGTTACTACACCGGCGCTATAAGCGGTGGGACATGGAGTAAGACAAACGCCACGCCTTCGTCTGGCACTTTCACTGGAAGTAGGATTTAAGTTCTCGTCCGAGCGTTTAAGTATTTAAATCCAATAATCTGAAAAGCTAGGTAGGCTGAACAGGACAGGCAGCGGCAGTAACGCACTATAAACACTGGGCTATAGGTTTGCTACGCTGGGTTGTAATAAATGGCTCTGAAATATGCAAGAACCCCAACGAATCAATTGCAGTTTGGGATTTAGCTCAAAATAGCGTTCCGTTGGCTTGCCAGTGCAGGACCATAGATTCCAGCCGGGCAGAGTGCAAAATCCTCTACATACTTTGCCGATTACCTATATGGCGCATTGATTCATATAGGTTTTTGGCCTAAGAACTTCTTAGGCAGACGTCCCTTGAGGCCATGGCTTAGCCACCTTCCGCTTCACAGCAAACCCAAACCTATTTATTTCAAGCTTCAACAATTGAGGCTGTAAATACTATATGCTCCGGCTGCATTGGCCTAAGAGGAGTTTGGATGAAAATCGTTTGCATCGGTGGCGGCCCTTCGGGCTTGTACTTTGCGTTACTCATGAAAAAGCTGGGTGCCCACCACGACATCACCGTGGTCGAGCGCAATAAGCCCTATGACACTTTTGGCTGGGGCGTGGTGTTTTCCGACCAGACCATGGGCTATATGCAGCAATGGGACCGCGAATCCGCCGCCGAAGTGAAGCAGGCCTTCAACCACTGGGACGACATTGCGGTGCATTTCAAAGGCGAAACCATGCGCTCTGGCGGTCATGGTTTTTGCGGCATAGGCCGCAAACGCTTGCTCAATATTTTGCAAAAACGCTGTGAAGAAGTCGGT
>CAJBBZ010000231.1 GCA_903951445.1 uncultured beta proteobacterium | reverse complement strand
GTCGGCGCGGTTTCCAACCGCAATATCGTCCCGGTCCTTGTGCAAGGTTTACAGCGCCTGGAATACCGGGGTTATGACTCCTGTGGCGTGGCAATTCACTCTGCCAGCCTGCGCCCCGATACAGCGAACCCTGGCTTGCGACGCGCCCGAAGCACCGCGCGCGTGGTGGAGTTGATGGCCCAGGTCGAGGCCGATGCTATTGAGGGCGCCACCGGCATCGCACATACGCGCTGGGCCACCCATGGCGCTCCGGTGGTGCACAACGCGCATCCCCATTTCAGCCACGGAAGGGGTGCAGATATCCAAGAAGGCCGCGTAGCGCTGGTGCATAACGGCATCATCGAAAACCACGATGAATTGCGCGCCAGCCTAGAGGCCAAAGGCTATGTGTTTCGCAGTCAAACCGATACCGAGGTGATCGCACACCTGGTTGACAGTTGCTACAACGGTGATCTTTTTGATGCGGTGAAGGCCTGCGTTTTGCAGTTGCGTGGTGCGTATGCGATTGCAGTCATCCACGTTGACGAGCCGATGCGCATGGTGGGCGCACGGGCCGGGTCGCCTCTTATTGTGGGTGCCGGACAGCGTGAGACATTTTTAGCTAGCGATGCCATGGCATTGGCCGGTGTTACAGACCAGATCGTCTATCTGCATGAGGGAGATGTAGTGGATGTTCAGGCCGGAAAATTCTGGGTGGTCGACAGTCATCACAAGCCAGTGACGCGTGTCGTACAAACTGTGCTCGCCCATAGCGGGGCGGCGGAGTTGGGACCCTACCGACATTACATGCAAAAAGAAATTTTTGAACAACCGCGCGCCGTCGCGGACACCTTAGGAGGTATCGAGGGCATAGTGCCCGAGTTGTTCGGAGATGGCGCTTACGGCGTCTTCAAACAGATTGATAAAGTGCTTATCTTGGCCTGCGGGACCAGTTATTACAGTGGCTGCGTTGCCAAATACTGGATCGAATCCATCGCAAAACTGCCCTGCGCGGTGGAGATTGCTAGTGAATACCGCTACCGCGATTCGGTACCAGACAACAAAACCTTGGTCGTTACCATAAGCCAATCCGGTGAAACTGCTGACACGCTGGCGGCGTTACGTCACGCCCAATCGCTCGGAATGGCCCACACGCTAACCATCTGCAATGTTGCAAGCTCCGCAATGGTGCGGGAGTGCAAATTGTCTTACGTCACACGCGCTGGCGTGGAGATCGGCGTGGCTTCCACCAAGGCGTTCACGACACAGCTGGTCGGCCTGTTCTTGCTTACATTGTCCTTGGCGCAAACCAAAGATCATTTATCTGAGTCCGATGAAACTGCTGCACTGAAGGCCTTACGCCATCTACCCAGCGCACTGCAGGCGGTGCTTGCCCTAGAGCCGGCCATCATTTCCTGGTCTGAAGAATTTGCATCCAAAGAAAATGCCTTGTTCCTAGGGCGCGGAACGCACTACCCGATTGCGATGGAAGGCGCCCTCAAGCTCAAAGAAATTACCTACATCCACGCGGAAGCCTATGCAGCGGGCGAATTAAAGCACGGCCCCCTGGCCTTGGTCACTAGCGCCATGCCGGTAGTTACGGTGGCACCCAACGATGCCTTACTAGAAAAACTAAAAAGCAATATGCATGAAGTGCGTGCCCGTGGCGGCATGTTGTTTGTCTTGGCAGACGCTGACACGCACATCCAAACCAGCGAGGGTGTCAACGTCATCCGCATGCCCGAAAACTATGGCGATCTATCGCCCATCCTGCATGTGGTGGCGCTACAGCTATTGGCCTACCACACCGCATGCGCGCGTGGCACCGATGTGGATAAACCGCGCAATTTAGCGAAATCAGTCACAGTGGAATAAGTTTCCTATATCGCATCACATTGGGATATGTCCAAATTTTTGCGCCAAAAGAGTTAAGGGTCATTACTGAGGGACCCAATCCTCAAACTCAATGCCAAACAGATTCAGCGAGCCTCTATCCCTAGATTGAGAAGACGCCCTAAGGAAACTAGCCTAGAGACGTGGGCTGTAAGCGCCCAGCGAACCCATATTGACCGGCCCCCGCTGCAGTGTTTGCAAGTCAGGCCGATGGCGTCGCGGGCGTCCAGCGATGTGGCAGCAACTGCGCGATCATGC
>CAJBBZ010000230.1 GCA_903951445.1 uncultured beta proteobacterium | reverse complement strand
GGTTTTCGCTTGCAACAGATGGACCACGAAGACGCTTGCGGCCAGTATGAAATCAATTACGCCCACGACCAGGCGCTGGCTGCGGCGGACCGCTATATGTTGTTCAAGCTGACGGCCCATGCGATAGCGCAGCGCCACGGCCAGGTGTTTAGCAGCATGCCCAAACCGCTTGCACATGCGCCGGGCAGTGGGCTGCATTTCCATATCAGCATCACCGATGCAAAGGGCAGGGCGGTATTTGCCGATGCGCAAGGCAGCCTGGGTCTGAGTACGGCGGGCCACCAGTTTGCCGCAGGCCTCTTGCACCATGCGGACGCCCTGGCCGCGCTGTGCGCGCCCACGGTCAATAGCTATAAGCGCCTGGCCAGCAGCCCCAGCGCATCGGGCACTACCTGGTCGCCGGTGTGGAAGGCCTATGGCGACAATAACCGCACCTGTTTGCTGCGAACCGTGGCTGGTCGTATGGAGTGGCGCTTGCCCGACCCATCGTGCAATATTTACGCGGCCCTGGCTGGGGTGCTGCATGCCGGTTTGCACGGCATCGACATCGCCATGGCGGCGCCGGAGCCTTGTAACGAAGACTTGTACATCCGCCAGGCCAGCGGCCAGCCTATGCCGGCGCGCTTGCCCAAAAACCTGGAAGAGGCCATAGACGCTCTGCACGCGGACGAGGTGCTTCGCACTGCCGTGGGCGCGGCCTTTTGCGCCCAGTGGATAGCGCTCAAGCGCACCGAGTGGGGCAGCTACGCCCAGCACGTCAGCGCCTGGGAAATGCAGCGCTACGCCGACGCGTTTTAAGGGCGCACTGCCGCGTTCGCAGCGGGCCTTTACAGACCAAGACCCCATCAAAGGCACCGAAGAAATTGCGAAGGCGGTAGGGTCCGCAGCGTGGCTTTTACAGACAAAGCCCCATCCCGCAATGCGGTATGTAGGCCGCCAGCACCTCCTCTTTGTTATTTCGCATTGAGAAATTATCCTAATCTATGGTGAAAAAATAATCCTAAGCTCATGATTTACATAGAAAAATATTTAGTCTTATATAAGACATAAGATTGTTCCTCTGTCTTATATAAGACTTAGAATTGCGGCACCGCACCATGCGCCACCCCGGCCTGGGCACCGATTAACCACAAGGAGTTTTTATGCCGCAAGCACTCAATGCACAACTGAGCCGCGAACAACAAGTCGCACAACTGGAAAAAGACTGGGCCACCAACCCGCGCTGGAAAGGTATCAAGCGCGGTTACTCGGCCGCTGATGTCGTCCGCCTGCGCGGCTCCTTCCAGGTCGAGCACACGCTAGCCCGCCGTGGCGCCGAAAAACTGTGGGATTTGCTGCACGACGAGCCCTATGTCAATTGCCTTGGCGCGCTGACCGGCGGCCAGGCCATGCAACAAGTCAAGGCCGGTGTGAAAGCCATTTACCTGTCGGGCTGGCAAGTCGCCGCCGATAGCAATGAATACTCCGCCATGTACCCGGACCAATCCTTGTACCCCGTGGACTCGGTGCCCAAAGTGGTAGAGCGCATTAACAACTCCTTTACCCGTGCCGATGAAATTCAGTGGTCCAAAGGCGTAGGCCCCGGCGACAAAGGCTACATCGATTACCACGCGCCCATCGTGGCCGATGCGGAAGCGGGCTTTGGTGGCGTGCTCAATGCCTATGAACTGATGAAAGCCATGATCCGCTCGGGCGCGGGCGGCGTGCACTTTGAAGACCAACTCGCCTCAGTCAAAAAATGTGGCCACATGGGCGGCAAAGTGCTGGTGCCCACCACCGAAGCCGTGCAAAAACTCAAAGCCGCGCGCATGGCTGCGGACGTGTATGGCGTGCCCACTTTGGTAATTGCACGCACCGACGCCGAAGCCGCTGATCTGGTGACCAGCGACTTTGACCCCATCGACCAACCCTTCCTGACCGGTGAGCGCACCTCTGAAGGTTTTTACAAAACCCGCAAGGGCATGGACCAGGCCGTGGCCCGTTCGGTGGCCTATGCCGAGTACGCCGATTTGGTGTGGTGCGAAACCGGCACGCCGGACCTGGACTTTGCGCGCAAATACGCCGAAGCCGTGCACGACAAACACCCCGGCAAGATGCTGGCTTATAACTGCTCGCCATCCTTCAACTGGAAGAAAAATCTGGACGATGCCACCATCGCCAGATTCCAGCGCGAACTCGGCGCCATGGGCTACAAATACCAGTTCATTACGCTGGCTGGTATCCACAATATGTGGTACCACATGTTTGACCTGTCACAAGACTACGTGAAGCGCGGCATGACCGCCTATGTGGAAAAAGTGCAAGAGCCCGAATTCGCTGCCCGCGACCGTGGCTACAGCTTTGTGTCGCACCAGCAAGAAGTGGGCACCGGCTACTTTGACGAAATCACCACCGTCATCCAAGGCGGCCGCTCCAGCGTCACCGCGCTGACGGGTTCGACAGAAGAAGAGCAGTTCCACTAAAGCGCTGACCCGCAACGGGCCGTTCGCGGTTTAGGTGGTGGGGGGTAGTGACAAGGGCGGGTACGAAAGTACCGGCCCTTTTTTCTAGGATCTGTTTAAGTTGTGAGCGTTACCGTCGCTTTGGTACAGGAAACGCTGAAACCCAACAAACACTTTGCGAATCTGATCGGCGCTACCAAGATCATCAACCGCGTCCGCAATTGCGTTGTTGTAGCGAAGGCGAAGGAGCGACGTTAGCTTTTCAGCGTCAAGCTCCTCGACGCCCTATTTCACGTAGTGGGCCAGTACGAACTCCACAATGGCTTGTTGCTTATTGGTAAATTGTTGTTGCACTTGGGTTTTCGCCATAGCCGCCCGTTCCGCGCGGGTGTGGGGCGCTAGGGCGAACGCTACATTGGCCAACACATCGAAAAGGTCGCTGTGCTCGGCTCGGGTTTCGGCTTCGTTCATGGCGTAGGCTCCAAGCTTGGCATTACTTGCCAGCCAGCTTTTTCTTGGCGTCTGCTATTTGCTTGACGCTTTTTTCTGGGGTTGGCAAGGCCTCGGGCATCGTGCCGCCCAGCTCCCGAATGGTTGCGCGCACTTTCTTGCCCACCTCGAAATGGGTGTTGTTAGCGCGCTGCTTGCTCTTGACGTTTTCGCGCTTCAATTTCTCTTCTGCTTGCGTGGCGCGAAACAGGTTCGCCGCCAGTTCCGTGCTGCCCATGTGGTCCGGAATTTTTTGGCTTTTCTTCAGGCCCTTGCGGGAATGAATCTCTTTGGCGCCCATGCCGCCGTACAGCCCCTTGTAGCCGTGGTCCTGAAAAATAGCGTAATCCAGACTGGTCTCGACACCCGCGCTCTTGGCGGCTGCCGCCAAATATTTATTGTGGGCGGCCAGCTCATTGCGAATTGCAATCCGCTTGTCGTCTTCGGACAGTTGCGCGAACTTGGCGCTGTCTTGCAACTCCTGCCGCCGCGTTTGCATTGCAAAATAGGTTTGCCCATTGGCAATCACGGGTTTGGAGGAGTCACCGTTTTGCACCACCAGATAGCAGGCATACCGGGATAAGCGTATATCGGCAATTTCACGTTGTGCGCCCGAGCCAATTTCGACCATTGTGAGGACATCCTCAATATGGTTACCCACGGGCTGGCCACTGTTCAGACAGGCTTCCTTGGCGCGCTCAACCACCGGCAAAAAATGGCGGTATTGCGAGTAATCCAGCACCTCGGCCAATTGCCTGGCAAGCCAGAACTCCTGTCCGGCTTCGTCCGTATGCCGAATGCTCTCAAACGTGGCGTGGCGCTGATTAGCAATGCGTTTTTTGGTCATGTTGTTGACGCTCCCTTGGCTATAGTTATATCGAAAAATTGAATGGTTAATATTTTGAAGGCTCTTTCACAGGTCGTAGTTAAAGGCGCGGTGCAGCAGGGACTTTTTCAGCTCGTCGAGGGCAGTGAGTTTTTGTTGGTAGTGCTAGTCTCGGGCCGCTCTTATTGGCCCCGGTGGTTTTGCGCCCCCGATAGATTTACATCCCCGCCACCAAGCCATCCCGTCGCGCATCACTAGCCGCCACATAGCCAACTTTCCCTGGATCGCCAGCACGCCAGATGAATTGACCGGCGCCGAAGTCTTGGTAGCTGTCGTTCATCACTTCCATTTGGTGGCCGCGTGATGCCAAGCCTTGCACCGTGGCGGCACGCATGCCGGATTCGACATTAATGGCCAAGCCGGTGTTAAAGCGCCAGCGCGGTGCGTCGCAGGCGGCTTGCGGGTTTTGGCCGTAGTCCAGCATGCGCACCAGGGTTTGCACATGGCCTTGGGGTTGCATATTGGCGCCCATTACGCCAAAGCTCATCACCGGCTCGCCACCCTGCGTCAGGAAGGCCGGGATGATGGTGTGAAACGGTTTTTTGCCCGGTGCCACCAGGTTGGCGGTATTGGGTGCTTGCGGGTCGGTGCTAAAGCCGTGGCCCCGGTTTTGCAGGCTGATACCAAACTGCGGCTCCACGCAGCCCGAGCCAAAGCCCATGTAGTTGCTTTGGATAAAGCTGACCATCATGCCGGTCTCGTCGGCAGTCGTCAGGTAGACCGTGCCGCCTTGGGCCGGGTTGCCAGGGCCGAAGCTTTGGGCGCGCTGCATGTCGATCAGCGCGGCGCGCCGGGCCAGGTACTGCGGGTCTAGCAATTGCGCCGTGCTCAGGGCCATGGCTTGCGGATCGGCCACAAAGCGATAGACATCGGCAAAGGCCAGCTTCATGGCCTCGATTTGCACATGCTGGCTGTCCACGCCGTCGCGCGCCATGGCCGAGATATCAAAGTGCTCCAGCATGCCCAGCGCCATCAACGCGGCGATGCCTTGCCCGCTCGGCGGTATTTCGTGCACGGTGTAGCCGCGATAGTTGTGGGCCAGCGGTGTCACCCATTCGGGCTGAAAAGCCGCCAGGTCTGAGGCGCGCAGGCTGCCGTCGTGTGCGCTGGAAAAGCGCTCCATCGCTTGGGCCATTTCACCCCGGTAAAAGGATTCGCCAAGGCTTGCCGCGATCTCGCGCAGGCCGCGCGCGGCGGCGGGAAACTGAAATAACTCGGCTACCCGGGGTGCACGCCCGTAGGGCAAAAAATGCTCGGCAAAGCCGGGCTGGTTTTGCAACTCGGGCGTAGCAGCAGCCCATTTTTGCTGGACCACTACCGGCACCAGGTAGCCGCGCTCGGCGATCTCGATGGCAGGCTGCATGAGGTCAGCGAAAGGTAGTTTGCCAAAGCGCTGGCTCATGGCGGCCCAGGCGGCGACGGCGCCGGGCACGGTGACCGCATCGAGCCCACGCTTGGGCGGCGTAGCCAAGGCCTTGCCGTATTTGCTGGCAAAGTAGTCCGGCGTCCAGGCCGCAGGCGCGTGGCCCGAACTATTGAGGCCGTGCAGTTGCTGCCCGTCCCACAAAATACAAAACGCATCCGAGCCCAGGCCGTTGCTAACCGGCTCGCAAATCGTCAGCGCGGCGGCGGCGGCAATCGCTGCGTCCACCGCATTACCGCCTTGCCACAGCATGCGCAAACCGACTTGCGCGGCCAGTGGGTGCGAGGTGCTGACGATGTTGCGGGCAAACACCGGCAGGCGGGTGCTGCTGTAGGGGTTGGAAAAATCAAACTGCATGGCATGGGGCGGCGCGGCGCCGCAATGGGGTTGAAAAAGCCGCCGGGGTGTGGGCGGCGGATGCGTGCCGGGGCATCTTAGCCTTTGGCAGTGCCAATGCATGCCGAGCCATTTTCACCCTTGGCGCTGCCTGCGCGCCAAAAAAGTGGCGCCTTGCATCTAGCGCCTAAGCGCCCCGCGAAAACCCCGGTGCCGGCTCGATGCTCTGGCGGGTCACCGGGCAGGCCTCTTGCACGCGGCGGTGGAAATCTTCGATGCAATATTCGTAGCGCGAAAGCGGGCCGTTGGCAAAACCTTGGGATTGCAAGCCTTGCTGCACGCGCTCGCTCAAGGCTTTGTCCTCGGCGCTGACCTGGCGGTTGATGCGGGCGTTCAGGTAGCGCAGTACTTTCATTTCGCGGCGGCTGTCCGGGCGTACATAGATGGGGTAGCGCACGGTGCACGTGGTGGCGGTTTTGGGGAAAAACTGGAACAAGTCCATGCTGTCGCCATAAATGTCCATGCCGGTATTGGGTGGCATGGTAAAAAACGTCCAGGCATTGCGCACCGACACGGGCAGGTCGGCGTTCAGGTGCGGTGCCATGGCCTGATACATGCGCTCGGCCCAGTTGCTCGACGGCTGCGCGCGCAATACGCTGGTGCTAGCAGCCACACCGTGGGCATTGAGGCTGCCCATCATGTCGCTGTCTAGCAAGCGCTGGTAGCCCGGATGGCCCAGCGGTACATGGTAGTTTTCCAGGTTATTGTCCACGCCGACTTTCCAGTTGCAGGCCCAGTCTTCCACCCAGTGCGCGCCAAGGGGCACCATTTCTTCCAGACGGTAGTCTTGCAACTGGGGTAAAAATTCTTGCCACTGCGTACGCAGCGCTGGGCCGCCCGGTGTCATGCGCACAAATACCAGTCCGCAGAGCACTTCCAGTTCCAGGGCGCGCAGGCCTAGCGCGGATTTGTCATGATCGGCAAAGGTCTCTTCGCTGGGCCGCGCGGCCAGCGGGCCTTGCAGGCTGTAGCTCCAGCCGTGGTAGGGACAGGTCAGCCGCGCTTTGCATTGGCCGCTGCCGTCCAGCAGCCGCGCACCCCGGTGGCGGCATACATTGAGGTAGGCGCGCAGCACACCGGCCTCGTCGCGCAGCACCAGCACCGGGTCTGGCCCCATGTCCAGGGTGATGAAGTCGCGCGGCTGCGGTAATTCATTCACATGGCAGGCAAACTGCCAAGACCTGCGAAACAGCGCATTTATTTCCAGGCCTTGCAACTCCGCATTGCTATAGGTCCAGGCCGGTAGCGTGGGCCGGATGGGGAGCCTTGCGTGTTGTGTCATGGTGGTGGCCTGGCTTGCTTACTTGCGCACTTACAAAAGATGCGCCACTGCGTTCAGGCACATGGCCCGTGCTTGCGCGGCGCTGAGCGATTGTGGGTCTAGCGCGGCCTGCAACCACAGCCCGGCGATCAAGGCCATCAGCGCAATCGACTGGGCGCGGGTGTCGATGTGCAAACCATTTTTCTGGGCCAAGCGCTCCAACACGTCTTGGTAAATTTTTAGATCCAGCTGGTAGAGCGCGCGGTCTAGCTTTTGCAGCTTGGGTGATTTAGGAATCACACTCCAAAAGCCCAGCCAGATGCGCAACTGCTGCGGGTTGAACATGGCTTCGTCAAAGTTTTTGTTGATGCACGAGCGCAAGGCGTCGGCCGGATCAGCCATGGCTTTCATGCCGTCCAGCGCGTACGCGGTCCACTGGTCGCACAGGGTTTTGTAAGACTGCTGCAGCAACTCATCCTTGCTGCCGAAATGGTGGTTGATCAGCCCGCGCGACACGCCGCCTTCGGCGCAAATGCGCTCAATGGTGATGCCGCTGTAGCCGTATTGGGCAATCGAGCGTGTAGTGGCGTCGATCAAGAGCCGCTTGCGCACCTCGGGCTGCTCGCGACTGCGCACCGCCGCAGGCTTTGCGGGTTTCTTGGTGGCGGTTGGCGAGTGGGCCATGTAATCAGTCTGCAAAAAATCTATTTTGCCAAGCCACTGGCGGCGGGCGCGTCCACCAGTGCACGCAGGCCGTCTAAATACCATTCGATATAAAGCTGCGCGCAGGACTCCATAGGCGCGTAGGGGCCGGGCGTGAAGAAGGCCGAGTTAACGCCCAACTGATTAACTTCGATGATGCGCTTGTCTTCCAAGCTGGTGAAGTCCCACATCCAGGTCAGGCGCTCCAGCTCATAGTCCACGCCTTCTACCGCGTCTTGGTCCACCAGCCAAATCAATTCAAACTCGGTGCGGTCCACGGTTTGGGGCACGGTGCGGTAGAGCAGGGTGTAGTCGGGGTAGGCCACAAAGTTGGAACTAGGCCCCAGATCGATAAACGAAAACCCGCCGTCATAGCCCTTGCCGCGAAACGCGCCCATGAGCGGGGCGACGGCTTTGCCATCGGCGCTGCCGGTCTGAAAACCATCGACCATG
The DNA here is from genome assembly GCA_903951445.1 of uncultured beta proteobacterium. Classification (GTDB taxonomy): domain Bacteria; phylum Pseudomonadota; class Gammaproteobacteria; order Burkholderiales; family Burkholderiaceae_C; genus Allorhodoferax. Next base: position 13,837 of record CAJBBZ010000230.1, on the reverse strand, counting down.
GCCGAGGCGATGCAGTCCGCGCTCTCCTGGCCGCTATGGGCGGCGGTGTAATAAAAATCGTACTCTTGCAGGTTCAGGCCCAAGGCCTGGCGGCGTGCGCGCAAGGCCTGGTCTGGTCCCTGGCGTAGGGCTTCGGGGCGCGAGTAGGTGTGGCGCTTGGAATACTCTTGGTGCGACGGGGTGCAGTGGTAGCACTCCTGGTAGTTTTCTTCCACCAGTTTCCAATTGGCAGCGATGTGATAGGTCTTGCGCGCTGCCACTTTGGCGCGGCCCCAGCCATAGACTTGGGCTGCCGGTGCAAACACCTGGCGCATGTGTTCTAGGCCCAAGGGCTTGCGCGCGAGGGTGATAAAAATCATGCCTTCTTCTACATGCAAGGCGAGTTGGCGCAAGCTGTGTTCGGCGTGTCTGAAGCTTTCGTCCATGCCGCGTGCGTGCAGCAATTGGCCACTGCAGTCATAGGTCCAGCCATGGTAGGGGCAGACAAATTTGCCATTGGCTTTATGGCCTTGCGCTTCGTCGCAAATGCGCGAACCCCGGTGGCGGCAGACATTGAGCAAGGCGCGTATCTGGCCATCGGCATCCCGGGTGATGAGGATGGATTCGCTGGCCATCTCCACGGTAAAAAAATCGCCTGGTTTTGCGACCATGCTGCTATGGCCTACGCAGTGCCAATGCGCCAGCAAAAAGTGGCGCATGTCTAGCTCAAAAATTTGCGGATCTTTATAAAACGCACGCGGCAGCGCGTGGCCGCTTTGGGTCGCGGCCAAGGCCTGGCGCAGACTGGCCAGCGCATCGGGCGCGGCGCTGGGGTAGAACAACACAGGCTGGGTCGTGGACATGGTGCAGCTTAGCGTTCCGGCGGTGGCGTCGCGCGGCGGCGGGCGGGCAGATAAAAAGGACGCTCGACGATTTTGCAGCGCACATTGCGCCGCTCCCATTGCAGTTCGCGGTGCAGGTACAAGTCCACCCACAAGCTGGCTTGCGTGTTGCAATACGGTGCGTCCAAGCGGGCGATGGCGATATTGCGCTTGAGCGTGGGCGACCACATCGCCGAGGTAATTTCACCCGCCTGCACAGTGTTGTCTTTGTCGGCATACACCAGTGAGCCGTGCGCCGCTTTATTGCCATCGAGCTCCAGGCCCACCAACTTGCGCCGCGGGCCAGCCGCTTGGGCTGCCAGCAGCGCGCGCCGTCCGTTGAAATGCCCTTTGTCCAGGGCCACGGTCCAGGCCAGGTTCAGCTCCCAGGGCGTGCTTTCGCGGCCTAAGCGGATGGTGTGTTTGCAAGAAATAAAGTCCACATCGGGCAAGATAAAACCGGCCTCGATGCGCGCCATATCCAGCGCCTCGTAGCCAATCGGCGTAATGCCCCGGTTGCGGCCGGCTTCCATCAGGCTGTTCCACAACAGCGTGGCGCCTTCGGGGGCGATCCACACTTCGTAGCCCAAGTCACCGGTAAAGCCGGTGCGCGATACCGTGACCCGGTGGCCCTGCCAGTCCTGGTGCACCATGGCCATGGGCTTGAGGTTTTCTAGACCTTCCAAACCTATGGCGCGTAATACGGTAAAAGCCGTTGGCCCTTGCACCGCCAATGCGGCAATGTCGGCCGTGACTTCGGCGATCTCCACGTCAAAACCAAAAGCGCTGTCTTGCAGCCATTCCAGTTGCCTTTCCTGGCTGCACAAGCGGAACTCATTGAGCCCCAGGCGAAACACAGTGCCGTCATCGATCACATGGCCTGCGTCGTCGCACCACAGCGTGTAGACCACTTTGTCCACCGCCAGTTTGCGCATATCGCCGGTGACTAGGCGGTTCAGGTAGCGCTCGGCGTCCGGGCCGCTGATGCGGTACTTCACCATCGGCGTCAGGTCAAACAGGGCGCAGCTATTGCGGATGGCAAAGTATTCATGCTCCGTGGTGGAGTACACGCCGGGCGTGCTGTAGCCAGTCCAGGCGATGAAGCTGTCGGTCTGAATCCAAGGGCGGCTGGCTTCAAAAAACGGTGTGTGCAGCAGGGGCCTGCGGTAGTGCGCGTCGGACATCTGGGGCAGCGATGCGAACTTCATGGCGCGCTCCGGCTTTGAAGAATAGCGCGCGCCGCGTGGCGACCGGCCAGGCCCATGACGCTGCCGCCGGGGTGGCAGGCGGCGCCACACATCCACAAGCCCGGCAGCGGACTTTGGTATTGCTGGTAGAGCGGCAGCGGACGGTTGATAAAAAACTGGTCAAAGCTCAGCGCGCCCTGGTGCCAGTGGCCACCGGCTAAGCCAAATTCACGCTCAATGTCCGAGGGTGTGAGCAATTCGCAATGCTCTACCAAAGCGCCGAGGCCGGGAGCGTGGTTTTCCAACACGGAAAGAATGTTTTGCAAGAGCTTGGCACGCGCGGCCTGCGGGTCCGGGCCCAGGTCGTAAGGCACAAACTGCACCAGTGCCGAGAGCACATGCTTGCCCTCGGGCGCCAGGCCGGGGTCGTTGAGCGTGGGTATGCTGATTTCCAGCGCCGGGTGCTCGGGGATGTCGCGGTATTTGCTGGGATTGAAGGCCTGCTCCAAATAATCCATGCTCGGGCTGATCAGCAGGCGGCCGCGCAAAGCGGCGGCGTCTGCGCCGGTAAAGGCCGGTAGCGCGGACAGGCCCAGGTGCAGCTTGGCCACCAGACCGCGCGCGCGGAAGTGGCGCACGCGGCGCACCGTGCCGGTATCGAGCTGCGCCGCACCCAGCAAGTGCAGCAAGGTGTGCTTCAGGCCAGTTCCCGAGACCACGATCGCCGCTTCGATTTCCTGCCCGTCGGCCAGGCGCACGCCGCAGGCTTTATTGTCCCGTATCAATATGTTTTGCACCGCCATGCCGGTGCGGATTTGCACGCCTTGGGCGGTGCAGGCCAGGCCCAGCGCGTCGCTGAAAGCGCCCATACCGCCCAACACTTGTGACAGGCTGCTGCTGCCCGCGCCTTGTTCCCCCGCCAGCCGGTACAGCCAGGTCAGCACTGTGCCGGGCGAGCGTGGGCCGTACTCGCCGCCCAGGCAGGCATCAAAGGCCAAGGCGCCTTTGAGCGGGGCATCGGCCAGGTTGTCGTCCAGCAAGTCATAGACGTTCATGCCGCCTATGCGCAGCAGTTCGCGCATCACGCTTTTGCCCATCAGGCGCAGGCGCAGCGCCAGGCGTAACATGGCCCAGCGCTCGCCCCAGCGTGTGAGCGAAAGTTGCGGTGGGCTAGTTTTCAGTAAGTGGGCCACCAATGCCCCGAAGCCTTGCATGCGCTTTTGAAAAGGCGCATAGGCTTGCGCATCGGCGGCGTTCAGGCTGCTTGGCGCGTGAAGGGCCAGGGCCGGGCCATCGGGCCGCAGCGCATGCGTGGGCATGGCTTGCGCGGCCAGCAGCAGACCGTGGCTTTGCAAGCCAAAGTCTTTCACCATGCTCTGCGGCAAAGCATGCAGCAAATGTGCGCAGCCCGATACGCTAAAGCCCGGTGCAAAGCTGCGCGTCACCGCCGCGCCGCCCACTTGGTCGCGCGCTTCAAGCACCAGCACTTTACGACCGGCGCGCGCCAGGTCCAGGGCGCAGGCCAGGCCGTTGTGGCCGGCTCCAATGACGATGGCATCAAAACGCGGATTCATGCCTGCCCCCGAAGTCCTAAATCCTGCAATACCGAGCGCGCCGCATTGGCCCCGGGTGCACCCATGACGCCGCCACCGGGGTGCGTGCTGGAGCCGCACATATACAAACCTTTGACCGGCGAGCGGTATTGCGCGTAGCCGGGAATAGGCCGGTTAAACAGCAACTGGTCCATGGTCAATTCGCCCTGGAAGATATTGCCTTCGGTCAGGCCGACTTCGTTTTCTATATCCCAGGGCGTGCGGATTTCGGCATGGCGTATCAGGCTTTTGAAGTTGGGGCTGTGCTCGGCAATCGCGTTGATCACCGTATCGCCAAAGGCCTGGCGCTTGCTGTCGTCCCAGGGGCCATCGGCCAGTTCGTAGGGCGCGTATTGCACAAACACCGACATATAGTGTTTGCCCTCGGGCGCCATCGTCGGGTCGATGATGGAGGGCAGCAGCATGTCCACATAGGGGTGGCGCGACCAGCGGCCGGCTTTCCAGTCGTCATAGCCACGCTCGATATCGTCCATGGTTTCGGAGATATGCATATCGCCTTTGATAGCCGGCGAATCGGGCGGCAGCGCCGGAAAATGCGGCAGGCCGTCCAGCGCGATATTGAGCTTGCCCGAGGAGCCGCGAATCTTGAAGCGGCGCACCAGCTCCACAAAGTCCGGCGGCAGCGCTTTGGCATCTACGGTGTCCAAAAACGTGCGCTTGACGTCCATATTGGAGATGACTGTACTGGCGTGAATTTCTTCGCCACTGTCCAGCACCACGCCAGTGGTTTTGCCGCCGCGCACCAAAATCTGCGCCACTGGCGCGTCGGTGCGTATGCTGCCGCCGCTGGCGAGCAAGGAGTCGGACATGGCTTGCGTCACCGCGCCCATGCCGCCACGCGCAAAGCCCCAAGAGCCCACCGCGTCGTCAATATCACCCATGTAGTGGTGCAGCAGCACATAGGCCGTACCGGGCGAGCGCGGACCCAAGGCGGTGCCGATGATGGAGCTACCGGCCAGGGTGGCTTTGATCAAGTCGTTCTCGAAATATTCGTCCAGGTAATCAGCCGCGCTCATGGTCCAAAAGCGGATGGTCTCGTGCATGCGCTCATCGCCCAGCGCATGAAAACGTTGGCCCAGGTAGAGCAGCTCCATGATGTCTTGCGACTTGAAAGAGGCTGGGTCGGGCGGCGTGCGCATGAGCAGGGGCTTGATGAATTTGCACTGGCGCATGACATCGCGTGAGAAGCGCTCATAGGCCTCTGCATCGCGCGGGGAGTGACGCGCATACTCGCGCCGCTGCGCGTCTGGGTTGGTGTAGGTAGCCAGGTGGCGGCCATCGCGCGTCAGGGCTGCGCCGCCGCCGTAGGGAATCACTTGCAGTCCAAACTTTGGCAGCTCCAGCGCGCGCATGATTTCGGGGCGCAAAAGGCTGCATACATACGAGCAATTGGAGTAGGTGAATTCCGGGTGCAGGCTGCGGCTGACAGCGGCGCCGCCGACATAGTCGTTGCGTTCCAGCACCAGTACTTTGAGTCCGGCACGTGCCAGATAGCAGGCGCTGACCAGGCCGTTATGGCCTGCGCCCACCACAATCGCGTCCCACTTGTCTTGCCCCGCCATCCGCGTTACTCCAAGGGCCGACCGGCAGGGCAAGATCGCCCGGTGCGGCTGGCAGACGCTTACTATACGATTGTTTAATAGCATCCGCAAGCCCGCATAAAAAGAGACAACATCAGGGTATGCCTGGCTTGACTTTGCACGCTTACTATACTAACGTTCAACAAGCGGTGGCCGCATTTTGGCCCACCGTTTTATTGGAAAGCTCGCGACCATGGCGTATCCGCTGTCTGCATCCGCACAAGCCAGGCAAGCTAAGGTGCGCGAGTGGCTGAACCGCCCGCTGCGCTTGGGCGGCATGGGCCAGTGGGCCAGCGAAATGCAGCGTATCACCCTAGGGCGCAGGGTGCCCAATTGCGCTGTCCAAGGAGCGATGGAACCATGAACGCCAAGCCCTTGTTAAAAAAATCCAGCAGCGCGCTGGGTGAGGACGGGTTTTTGCAAGTGCAATCCGTCAGCAAGCAATTTGGCAGCGCCACGGTGGTGAGTGACTTGAATTTGTCAATTCGTCGCAACGAGTTTTTTGCCTTGCTGGGCAGTTCGGGCTGCGGCAAGTCCACCTTGCTGCGCATCATGGCCGGTCTGGAGACGCCTACCCAAGGCCGCATCGTGCTGGACGGGCAAGACATTAGCGACATGCCTGCGCATGAGCGGCCAGTGAACATGATGTTCCAGTCCTATGCCTTGTTTCCGCATATGAACGTGACGGCCAATATCGCCTACGGCTTGAAGCGCGAAGGCCGCCCCAAAGCGGAAATCAACGAGCGCGTGGCCGAGGTGCTGGAACTGGTGCAAATGCACAGCCATGCCCGGCACATGCCAGCCCAGTTGTCTGGCGGGCAGCAACAGCGCGTGGCCTTGGCGCGCAGTCTGGTCAAACAACCCAAGTTGCTTTTGCTGGACGAGCCCATGTCCGCCCTGGACAAACAAATCCGGCAGAAAACGCAGTTTGAGCTAGGCAATATTTTGTACAAAGTGGGTGTGACCTGCGTCATGGTGACGCACGACCAGGAAGAGGCCATGACCATGGCTGATCGCCTGGCAGTGATGAGTGAAGGGCGGATTGTGCAAATAGGCTCGCCCGAGCAGGTCTATGAAACACCCGCCACCCAGTTCGCCGCCGAGTTCATTGGATCGACCAATGTGTTTGCCGGTGTGCTGGCGGACCGCCGGGGCCAGATGGTGTGCGCCGACCTGGCCGGCCCCTTGGACCTGGGCGAGGTCGCGCAGGATGCGCAAATAGGTCAGGCGGTGCGGGTATCGGTGCGGCCTGAGCGCATACGCATGCAATTGGCCAGTCCACAGACCAAGCCGCCGCCCGTCAACGCTGCCTTGGGCACGGTCGCGGAAATTGGCTATATGGGCAGCTACACCTTGTTTTATGTGACGCTGGCGTCTAGCCGAACCTTGATGGTGAACGTGCCGCGCGAGGTGATGATGGGCTTTGAACGGGCGCCGGACTACGACGACACCGTGCTGCTGCAATGGTCTAGCCGCAGCCTGGTACGTTTGGCCTGAGGCCGGGCCGCTATGTCCAAAACGTCCACCGCACGCTCCTGGATACCCGGCCCACGGGCTTGGGCTATCGGTGTGCCCTTTGTGTTTTTGCTGCTGTTTTTTATGCTGCCGTTTTTGCTGGTGCTGAAAATCAGCTTCGCCCAATCGTCGATGACGGTGCCGCCGTACATGCCTTTGTGGGGCATGGAAGATGGCAAGCCGGTATGGCTGTGGACCGTGGAAAACTACCTCACCATATTTAGCGACGATATTTATTTGGCCGCCTACATCAACTCGGTGCGGGTAGCGTTTTTTACCACGCTCATATGCCTGTTGATTGGCTACCCTACAGCCTGGTTGATTGCGCGCGCCAAGCCACTTGCGCGCAACCTTTTGTTGATGGGCATCGTGCTGCCGTTTTGGACTTCCTACCTAGTGCGGGTGTACTCCTGGATCGGGATTTTGAAGGACCAGGGCTTGGCCAATAGCCTTTTGCTGCACCTGGGTTGGATTGATGCGCCGCTGCGCCTGATGCAAAACACGCTGGGCCTGTACATCGGCATGGTGTATTCCTATCTGCCCTATATGATTTTGCCGCTCTGCGCCTTTTTGATCAAGATGGACCCGCGCCTGCCCGAGGCGGCCCGCGACCTGGGCGCCACGCCCTGGGAAGTTTTCTTTACCGTCACGCTGCCACTGTCTATGCCTGGCATTACCGCAGGTTCGCTTTTGGTGTTTATTCCCTGTGTGGGCGAGTATGTGATTCCTGAACTTTTGGGCAGCGCGAATGACTTGATGATCGGGCGCGTCATGTGGTCCGACTTTTTCAACAGCATTGATTGGCCGCTGGCGGCTGCCGCGACCTGTCTGATGGTGGCGCTGCTGCTCCTGCCCATGGCCTGGTTTCAGCGCGTGCAAAGCCGCGCTGGGGTAGCGCTATGAACTTCCTAGTAAAGAACGCAGGCCGCGTGTTTTTGACGCTGGTCTTTCTGTTTCTCTACCTGCCCATGGTCAGCGTGGTGGTCTATTCCTTTAATGCTTCACATCTGGCCAATGAGTGGACGCATTTTTCTACCCAATGGTACGGTAAGCTGCTGCAAGATGACGAGTTACTAGATGCCTGCCGTACCAGCTTGCAATTGGCCTTTGTTACCGCCTGTTGCGCGGTAGTGGTCGGCGCCTGGGTAGGCTTTGTGCTGGCGCATTACCGGCGCTTTGCTGGCAGTACTTTGTTCTCTGCCATGGTCAACGCGCCCTTGGTCTTGCCCGAAGTCATTTCCGGCATTTCGCTCTTGCTCTTGTTTGTCGCCATGGAGCAGATGTTGGGCTGGCCGCAGGGCAGGGGACTGGTGACCATGTTGATAGGCCACACCATGCTGTGCGTCTCTTATGTAGCGCTAACCGTTGCGGCCCGCTTGTCGTCTATGGACGCATCATTGACCGAGGCGGCGCGTGATCTGGGCGCCACGCCGCTGCGCGTGTTTTTTGACATTACGCTGCCGCTCATCCTTCCTTCGCTACTAGCCGGGTGGATGCTGTCGTTCACCATATCGCTGGACGACGTGATCATGTCCGCATTTTTGTCCGGCCCGGAAACCAGCACTTTGCCTTTGGTGCTGCTCTCGCGTATGCGCCTGGGTATGAACCCGGAAATCAATGCCATGGGCACGCTGATTATTGGCCTGGTGGGCCTGGTCGTCGTGGGCAATAGCTATTACTTGATGAAGCGCGAGCGAAGCCAGGCGCAGAGCATGCGCAATGCTTTACAGACAGCGCCAAAAACCAGCAACACAGGGACGTGGCTATGAATGAGAACCTAAGAGGCCAGGACGTCAATTGGGTGCACCCCTGGGAATACATGGCCACGTCAGGTCATGCCGGGCGCACTACCTTGAGCCATGGCGAGGGCATTTACGTCTATGACGATAAAGGTGCGCGCATGATCGACGGCCCGGCGGGCATGTGGTGCACGCAGATCGGCTATGGCCGCGCGGAAATGGCCCAAGCGATTGCCGAGCAGGCCACGCGCCTGACTTATATCAACCCCTTTTCCTTAAGCGCCGAACCACCGGCGCGCTTGGCGCGCCAACTCGCCTCGGTAGCGCCTGGCGCCATGAACCAGGTGTTCCTGACCACTGGCGGCACTACGGCGGTGGAGACTGCGCTGCGCTTTGTCCATTACTACAACAATGTGCTGGGCCGTCCAGCCAAAAAACACATCATTTCACGCGCCGGGGCCTACCACGGCAGCAGCTATCTCACCGGCATGGTGGCGGGCAAAGACCGGGACAAAAGCTTTTTGGATATTTCCATGCCGCAAGCCCATTTGCTGTCGGGTGTGAATCCGCGGTTGCGGCCCCCGGGCATGAGCGCAGAAGATTTTTGTACGGCACGCGTCAATGAGCTGGAGGCCAAGATTCTTGAGATCGGGGCCGAAAACGTGGGCGCCTTTATCGCCGAGCCGGTGCAAGCCTCGGGCGGCGTGATCGTCGCGCCAGACGGCTATTTCCGCCGTGTGTGGGAAGTTTGCCGCAAATATGATGTCCTGTTCATTGCCGATGAAGTCGTCACCGCCTTTGGCCGCCTGGGCTATTGGTTTGCCAGCAAAGAAGTGTTTGGCGTGGAGCCCGATTTGGTGACTTGCGCCAAGGGCATTACCTCGGGTTATTTGCCGCTGGGCGCTTGTCTAATTTCCGACCGCGTGTTCGCCCAAGTCAGCGGCGACCGGGCCCAGGGCGGCACATTTGCCCATGGCTATACCAATTCTGGCCATCCGGTGTGCAGCGCTGCGGCCTTGAAAAACATGGAGATCATGGAGCGTGAAGACCTGCTGGCCCATGTGCGCGAGATCGCGCCGCATTTTCAGCAGCGCTTAAACGCCTTGCGCGACATTGCGCTGGTGGCCGATACGCGCGGCATGGGTTTGCTCGGCTGCGTCGAATGCACCGTGCGCGGCGCTAAGGAAAGTGGTTTGTCAGATGCACAGTTGCTGGCGCTGGACACGGATCTGGGTGCCCGCATTGATCGCCATTGCCAAAGCATGGGCTTGATGCTACGGCCTATCGTCAACCTCTGCGTTTTTTCGCCAGCGCTCATCATCAACCGCGCGCAAATCGACGAAATGTTTGACATCATGCGCGAAGGCATTGTGCGCACCATGCGCGAAGTCGAACAGGAAATGGGCTATGTGCTGGCCTGATCAGGCCTGGCGCTTTTCCGGCGTGAAACGGTACTGCACCTCGCTCCAATGCTTCACTGCAAAGGTGTAGAGAATCAGCAAATCCTCTGCTTCTATGTTCTCAATCTGGTGCTCAGCATCGGCGGGAATGTAAATCGCGGTTCCCGCCTCGACCGCAATTGCCTGGCCTTCGACCGTGACGACGCCGCGCCCGCTTAAGGTGTAGTAGTTTTCCGGTTCGCTATGGCGGTGCGCTTTGAGCGATTCGCCGCAGCGCACGCGGGCTACACCCATCACCATATTGGGGCCGCCTGGCCCCTGGCCGCCCAGCAAATCCTTCCAGGTCACCGCCCCCCGCTCAGCGGCCTCAGCGGGAGGCCAGCCCTCCCACTCCAGGTCGGCGAGGCGGCGGACCAGGGCTTGAGCTTTATCCGCGCTCACAGACCGGACTTATAGCGCAGCCACAGCTTGTTGGTGGCACGCAGCAAATCGGTTTCCTGCGGTTTGAAAACGAAATAGTCGGCCATTTGCGCATCGCTGGGATACAAAAAAGGATCGTTAGCCAGCTCGGGTTTGACCATGGGTTTGGACGAGGGCACCGCATTGGTGTAGGTAATCTCGTTGGTAATCTCCGCCGCAATTTCCGGGCTCAGCAAAAAGTTAATCCATTTGTGCGCCGCGTCCTTATTGGTCGAGTCTTTGGGAATACCCATCAAAGTAAACCACAAGCCAGTTGCGCCTTTGGGGGTGGCATAGCGGATATCAAAGTCTTTGCCCGCCGCCTTGGCGCGACGCTTCATGACGTTGTAGTCGCCAGACCAGCCGGTAGAAATGCAGACATCGCCGCTGGCCACGTCGCTGATCATGTTGTTGGAGAAAAACTTGATGTAGGGCCGGATTTTCGCAAGCTCTTTGAACGCATCCTGGGTATCTGACAGCTTGGCGCTGTTGGGATCGCGTCCCATATAGGCCAGCATCACGCTGGCCTCACTGGGCTGGTCAATCAGCGCGATACCGCATTTGGCCAAAATTTTGGCGTTCTCCGGTTTGAACAAGAGGTCATAAGTCAGTGGTGGTAGCTCGCCGCCCCAGGCCTGTTTGGCCTTGGTCATATTCACGACCAAACCTTCCGTGCCCCAAACATAGGGCACGCCATAGACATTGCCCGGATCGTGTTTGGCGGTTTGCGCCATCACGCCACTATCCAAGTATTTTTTGTTCGGCACCTTAGCCCAATCGATAGGCTCGAACACGCCGGCCTTGATTTGCTTGGCCATGTAATTGGAGCTGGGATAGACCACGTCGTAGCCGCTATTGCCGCTGAGCAGCTTCGCTTGCAAGGTGTCGTCGCTGTCCAAAATGCTGTAAATCACCTTGATTCCGGTTGCCTTTTCAAACTTGCTGATGACCTCCGGGCCTATGTACTCGGACCAGTTGAGCACCTTGAGCGTGCCTTGGGCATGCGCCAGGTTCGAGCCCAGGGCCAGGAGGCTGGCAGCCAAAAGTAGGCAGATGCGCTTGAAATTCGACATGAATGGGGGTTCCTCAAAATAGTGGAAAGCAAGCGTCCGAACCGCCGCCAAGGGTGATGGCCGGGTGCGCGCCCCTATTCTTATGAAACAAGCGTTCAATTGCAAGCAAAACCCGTGTAAACCTTCATAATAATTTCCACGTGTCCAGCGAGCGCAGTTAAGCGGGGGGCAGCCATCGCGCGCCGCGCCAGATGCCTAAAGCGCGCAGGCTTGGCGGTTCGCCGCGCTGCTGCGCCCAGGGCTAGGCTCAAGCCCCTGCGTTCTGCTGCGGCCCATCTGCCGCCTGTCCGAGGGGCCTAGGGCTAAAATTACCGGCTGTGTCCGGCCTTGGTTTGCCGGAGCATTTTTTTCTCAGTCCTTGAGCACCTAATCCAATTTTGCCTCCACGATGATCCACATTACGCTTCCCGACGGTTCCCAACGCGAATTTCCCGGCCCGGTGACTGTGGCCGAGGTGGCGGCCTCCATAGGCGCGGGTCTGGCTAAAGCGGCGCTGGCGGGCAAGGTCGATGGCAAAGTGGTTGATACCAGCTACCAGATCGGGGCCGATAGCCAGTTGTCCATCATCACCGCCAAGGATGCGGACGGCCTGGAAGTCATCCGCCACTCCACCGCGCACTTGCTGGCCTATGCGGTCAAAGAATTGTTTCCCCAAGCCCAGGTCACCATCGGCCCGGTCATTGAAAACGGCTTTTTTTACGATTTCTCTTTTGAGCGACCATTCACCCCCGAGGACTTGAGCGCCATCGAGAAAAAAATGGGCGAACTCGCGGCCAAAGACGAGCCGGTACAGCGCCGCGTGCTGCCGCGTGACGAGGCCGTCGCCCATTTCAAAGGCATTGGCGAGCATTACAAAGCCGAAATCATCGGCAGCATTCCGGCGGGGGAGGATGTGTCGCTTTACCGCGAAGGCAGCTTTGAAGACCTGTGCCGCGGCCCCCACGTACCCAGCACCGGCAAGCTCAAGCACTTCAAGCTGATGAAACTGGCTGGCGCCTATTGGCGTGGCGACCACACCAAGGAAATGTTGCAACGCATTTACGGCACGGCCTGGGCCAGCAAAGAAGAATTGCAGCAATACCTGACCATGCTGGAAGAGGCCGAAAAGCGCGACCACCGCAAATTGGGCCGTGAGCTGGACCTATTCCATATAGATGAGCACGCGCCGGGCTTGGTGTTTTGGCACCCCAAGGGCTGGACGCTGTGGCAGGGCGTGGAACAGTACATGCGCAAGGTCTACCAAGACAACGGCTACCAGGAAGTCAAAGGCCCGCAAATCATCGACAAGAATTTGTGGGAAAAAACCGGCCACTGGGACAAGTACCGGGAAAACATGTTCACCACCGAATCGGAAAAGCGCGATTACGCGCTTAAGCCGATGAACTGCCCCGGCCACATCCTGATCTTTAAGCAAGGCATCAAAAGCTACCGCGACCTGCCATTGCGCTATGGCGAATTCGGCCAATGCCACCGCAACGAGCCATCGGGCGGCTTGCACGGCATCATGCGGGTGCGTGGATTTACCCAAGACGACGGGCATATTTTTTGTACCGAAGACCAAATCCTTCAGGAGTGTGTGAACTACACCGCACTCCTGCAAAAGGTCTATACCGATTTCGGCTTCAAAAACATTATTTACAAAGTGGCCACACGTCCGGCGCAGCGCATCGGCAGCGACGCGATCTGGGACAAGGCAGAAGCCGCGCTCATGGAAAGCCTGCGCGCTTCCGGCTGCGAATTTGAAATCTCTCCCGGCGACGGCGCTTTTTACGGGCCCAAGATCGAATACACCTTAAAAGACGCCATCGGGCGCCAGTGGCAATGCGGCACCATGCAGGTAGATTTCTCCATGCCCGAACGCCTGGACGCCGAATATGTGGGCGAAGACGGCGCCCGCCACCGACCGGTCATGCTGCACCGCGCCATTGTCGGCAGCTTGGAGCGTTTTATTGGAATCTTGATCGAAGAGAGCGCGGGCGCGCTGCCCACCTGGCTGGCGCCGGTCCAGGTGGCGGTGCTCAATATCACCGACGCCCAGGCCGAATATGCCCAAAAAGTCACCAAAACGCTGCAAAATCAAGGGCTTAGGGTGGATTTAGACCTTAGAAACGAGAAAATCACGTATAAAATACGCGAGCATTCGATGCAAAAGCTGCCTTTCCTACTTGTCGTAGGCGACAAAGAAATGGCTGCCGGTGCCGTTGCAGTGCGCGCCCGGGGTGGAAAAGACCTCGGTGCCATGCCCCTTGAAGCGTTCAGTGCGCTCATTGCAAGGGACATAGCCGATAAATCCCTTGTCTAAGGTTTTTCCAAAGATGAAGACGATGCGTCGCGTATTGCGCGGAAGTCGCCCTGTCGGGCTTGTTTTGTGAAGGATTGAGCCATCGCTACTGAAATTCGTGACCGCCGCC
>CAJBBZ010000229.1 GCA_903951445.1 uncultured beta proteobacterium | reverse complement strand
GATCACGCGCTCAACCTCGTACTCGCGTCCGATCAAGGGATCGATCTTGCCCTCTTTGGCCAGCTGGTTCAGGTTTTGGGTGTACTGCTCCAAAGGCGAGGCTTTTTCATTTTTCTCGCTGGATGCTTCTTCAGCCTCTGGGCCACTTTCGCTGCCTTTAGCGGCTTCCGGCGGATCACTCTTTTTGATCCCATGGGCAATGAAATTGACCACATCCAGCCGGGTGACGCCCTGCTGGTGGAGGTAATAGACCGCGTGGGAATCTTTTTCACCAAAGATGGCGACCAGCACATTGCTGCCCATCACCTCTTTTTTACCGCTACCGGTGGACTGCACATGCATGATGGCGCGCTGGATTACGCGCTGAAAACCCAGCGTGGGCTGGGTGTCCACCTCATCAACGCCGGCCACTTGCGGCGTGTTGTCTTTGATGAAATGGGTGAGCGACTTACGCAACTCATCGACATTGGCCGAGCAGGCACGCAGCACTTCGGCGGCGCTGGGGTTGTCCAGCAAGGCCAGCAGTAGGTGCTCCACCGTAATAAATTCGTGCCGCTGCTGGCGGGCCTCGACAAAGGCCATATGCAGGCTGACTTCTAATTCCTGGGCGATCATGACTGTTCCTTCATCGTATGCATTTGTTCATCGTCGGTGGGCCGCCCTGGCGGTCGCCACCCCTCACCACGTCCTATCGCCTTATTAGCCTACAGGCTCACTCACACATTGCAATGGATGCCCGGCCTTTTGGGCCGCATCCATGACCTGGTCCACCTTGGTGGCCGCCACGTCCCGGGTATACACCCCGCAAACCCCTCTTCCATCGATATGGATTTTCAACATGATTTGGGTCGCTGTGGCCAAATCTTTGGAAAAAAATTCTTGGATTACCCCCACGACGAACTCCATAGGGGTGAAATCGTCGTTCAGCATCAGCACTTGGTGCATGGATGGCGGCTGCACTTTCTGCGGCAGCCGCTCCAGCACGATAGCGCCACCGCCGTCGTCGCGTTTGGGAGTCTGCCGGGGAAGTTCCCTCGGGGGTTTTGGGGGGGTAGTCGCCATCGTCCTATTTTATCGGTGCACACATCCTAGCGCAGTGCCAAGGGTAATTGGAGCGCCAAGGGCCAGATTCAAGCCCGCCAAGTAAAAAACGCCTGCGGCGGGGGTGCGCGGCAGGCGTTTTGGCAAGCTCTCTCAAGCGGGCAAGGCGCCCGCAGGCATTCACATATGGTCGATCATGACCTGGCCAAAGCCGGAGCAGCTGACCTGGGTCGCTCCATCCATCAGGCGGGCAAAGTCGTAGGTGACTTTCTTGCTGAGGATGGATTTCTTCATGGAGCTGATGATCAAATCCGCCGCCTCTTTCCAGCCCATGTGGCGCAGCATCATTTCGGCCGACAAAATCTCAGAGCCGGGATTGACGTAGTCTTTCCCCGCGTATTTGGGCGCCGTGCCGTGGGTCGCCTCAAACATGGCCACGGTGTCGCTCAGGTTGGCGCCAGGGGCAATGCCGATGCCGCCGACCTGGGCTGCCAAGGCGTCAGACACGTAGTCGCCATTGAGGTTGAGGGTGGCGATGACGCTGTACTCAGCCGGACGCAACAAGATTTGTTGCAAGAATGCGTCCGCGATGCTGTCCTTGACGGTGATTTCCCGGCCCGTCTTGGGGTTTTTGAATTTGCACCAAGGGCCGCCATCGATCAATTGGGCGCCGAATTCTTTTTGCGCCAAGCCGTAAGCCCAGTCGCGGAATCCGCCTTCGGTGAACTTCATGATGTTGCCCTTGTGGACGATGGTCACACTGGGCTTGTCATTGTCAATCGCGTATTGGATGGCTTTGCGCACCAGACGCTCGGTGCCTTCGCGCGACACCGGTTTGATGCCAATGCCAGAGGTGTTAGGGAAGCGTATTTTCTTGACGCCCATTTCCTCGGTCAGGAATTTGATGAGCTTTTTGGCTTTGTCCGACTCGGCCTCAAACTCAATGCCCGCGTAAATATCTTCAGAGTTCTCGCGGAAGATGACCATATCGGTCTTGTGCGGCTCTTTGACCGGGCTGGGCACGCCGTCGAAGTACTGGATGGGGCGCAGGCACACGTACAAATCAAGTTCCTGGCGCAAGGCCACATTCAGGGAGCGGATGCCGCCGCCTACCGGGGTGGTCAGGGGGCCTTTGATCGAGACCACATAGTCACGTATCGCGTGCAGAGTTTCTTCAGGCAGCCACACGTCCGGGCCATAGACGTTGGTGGACTTTTCACCGGCATACACCTCCATCCAGTGGATTTTGCGCTTGCCGCCGTAGGACTTGGCAACCGCCGCATCCACCACTTTGAGCATCACCGGCGTAATGTCCAATCCGGTGCCGTCACCTTCGATGTAAGGGATGATGGGCTCGTCGGGAACGTTCAGAGAAAAATCAGCGTTGACGGTGATTTTCTGGCCTTGGGCGGGGATTTTGATGTGCTGGTACATGAAATGAGTCTCTTTGATAATGAATCAAGCGGTTGATCACCGCCTGCAAGACCTGTTCACCGGAGGGTTCACAGACTTTTTCTGACTTGGCGGAGCAATTTTAGACACAAACCTTTACGCGATACTGTCATAAATCAAGAAGCACGTGGGCCCTGCATGACGCCTTGGGTTCCCGTCCTTGCGAGCAAGGCATCCTCAGTTTTGGGCGCGCCAAAGGCCCAAGCTAGCGCACAATCACGCCATGAACCCCCTCTTCCGCCTACTGATTACCGCCACTTTTCTGGCCCCGCTGGGCCCTCTCTTCGCGCAAGACCGCGCCCAAACTGACTTGCCGCGCACCAAGCTCAGCGCTGGCTTCCACCAAATTGAGGTGCAAGTTGCCAGCACCCCGGCGCAGCAAGCCACCGGCCTGATGTTCCGCGCCGAGATGCCGCAACACGAGGGCATGCTGTTTATCTTTCCCGAGCCCAAGCAGCAATGTTTTTGGATGAAAAACACCTTAATTCCCCTGACTGCCGCCTTTGTCGCTGACGATGGCACGGTGGTGAACCTGGAAGACATGCAGCCGCAGACTACGCAATCGCACTGCTCGGCCAAGCCGGTGCGCTTTGTGCTCGAAGTCAACCAGGGCTGGTTTGCAAAAAAGGGGCTGAAAGCAGGGATGCGACTGGTCGGCGCGCCCTTCAAGGCGGGCGGCTAGGCCCCCGATTGCCCAGGCAAAAAGCAGCGTACCTCGGCGGCACGCGCTGCATGGCGGTTGTCGAGGCACCAGGAGCCTATCTTGATGTTTTCTAGGGAAGGTCTGCATAAGTCAGTCATCGCGTACATGGACGCTCCCTGTTAAGCAAACTGTTTTATTGACTTTGGGCTAAATCGGAGAGGTTGCAACCGTACATTCGGACTTTGATGTGCTTTTGCACTGTCCCAGATGGGTTTAGCGGGTCGGATCCCAAG
>CAJBBZ010000228.1 GCA_903951445.1 uncultured beta proteobacterium | reverse complement strand
TGCCACGCGTCAGCGTGAAGGTCTTTGTGAGTTTGACGCCGCTAGACTCCGACTCAAACTTAACGACTAACGTGTTCCCGCTTAACTCTTTTGCATCGGTCACCAACGTGTAGTTGGCTAAATGTGTTGGATAAAGCGAGCCCGCAGGCGCGCCAGTCAGGCCAGATTGGACGACATAGGTATGACCCGCTTCGCGGCTCAATAAGACGAACGGTTGTTTTTTGTCGTCTTTGCCAGGAACTTTAAGTAAGTCAGCGCGTATCAGCTGAGCGCCTTGAAGATCGAAGGTGAGTGCTAATACATCGGACTTAACGGTGATGGTTTGTGCTTGCGCGGCTGGCGCAGGGCTTGTGCCAGGGACGGTTGGCGCGGCGCCAGGCGCCGATGCTTGAGCCGGTGCATTTGGCACGCCCGCTTGGCTAGAGACCGCTCCAGACTCCGCTGGGGGAGAGGTCGCGGCAGGAGTAGCTTTGGGTGGCGGCGCACCAAATAATGGGGGATTTCCTTGATGAACTTGCCAGTTGTTCCACAGCATGAGCAGTGAAAACGAAAAAATCATTAAGAGGATGGTGCGTCGGATATCCATTCTTGCCTAAATAAAGATGCTAACTAAGTGAGGCTCGCAGTTTAGCGTTAATCAGAGAGGCCGCGGGGGCTCGACAGCATTAGACGTGTTAGTTGACTGAGCGGGTGCCGGGCTGTCTGGGCAGACGGGGTCATGCCCGCCAGCGGCCCAAGGATGGCATCGGCAAAGGCGTTTTGTGGCGAGGTAAGTGCCGCGGATTGCCCCTTGCGTTTCGATGGCCTCGATCGCATAGGAGGAACAGGTTGGCGTAAATCGACAACTTTGACCCACCCAGGGGCTAAGGAAAAACTTGTAAAGCCTGATCGGCGCAACTAAAATTGCCTTAATCATTTTTGTGCCTGCGCAAAGTGTGCGTCGGCTTCCTGGCGTGCCACCAACTTAAGGGCGGTCAGGGAAATGTTTTCAATCCGGCGATGCAGGCGTACGACATAATCGGCAGCAGGCAGCGCCAAGCGTTGAGCACGAAAGGCTTCTCGCACCACCCGCTTAAGAGCGTTGCGAGTGCTTGCTAACTGCGCATGGCGCTTAGCCATTACAAGTCCTAGGCGAGCTTGTGGAGCGCTCGAGGCGGTATTTTGCTGATCTGTCGTGACGGCGCGGTGTGCCGTGACAATGAAATACGCCCCACGAGCAACCCGCCGCCCAGCCAGGGCGGCAGCATATTCAGTGGGGCGGTGCAGGCGCGCCACCGCGGGAAACGTGGCGCGAGGCATTTCAGAGGTAGCGGTACGCACGGGTAAAAAGGCCGGCGATAATCACTACAAGCCGTTTTAGACGGCCAGGCGCGTGCGGCCCTTGGCGCGACGAGCGTTGATGACAGCGCGGCCACCACGGGTTTTCATGCGGACGCGAAAACCGTGCGTGCGCTTGCGGCGGGTGACGGATGGCTGGTAGGTACGTTTCATGATGTATGGCCCAACAAAGAGCGAAAAAGTTTAGGGTAATCCCGAAAAGCCCTCCATTTCATCAAAAAACGTGAAGTAAGTCAAATGTTTACCGTAAAAATACGGAATAGCTTGGCAACAGCCTGTGGATAACCTAGCGTCTGACAGGGTAGAATCAGGGTTTACTTAGCGAGTCACATGAACGAGTTCTGGCAGTCCTGCATCGCACATCTGGAGCAGGAGTTTCCCCCTCAGCAAATCAGCGCGTGGATACGTCCACTGGTTCCGCTCGCCTTTGATGAAACCGGCTCGCAACTACGACTCGCTGCACCTAACCGTTTTAAGTTGGATTGGGTACGCAAAAATTTTTCACATCAAATAGAAACGTTCGCCACCACCTGGTTCAAAAGGCCGGTGCACTTACATCTTGAGTTGTCTGCGAGCGCCGTTGAGCGACCCAAGCCCTCCGCTGCACAAGTGGCTGCGTCCAATGCAACGCACAGCGGCTCTGCGAGCCCACAATCACAACC
>CAJBBZ010000227.1 GCA_903951445.1 uncultured beta proteobacterium | reverse complement strand
GTTCAGGTTTCGGCCTGCTGGCCGAGTTACTTTCTTTTGCTTCGCCAAAAGAAAGTAACCAAAGAAAATGCGAGCCAAAGGCCGTGCCCCTACGGGGTACCTTGCGCTACTCGCGTCGCCCTGGGTCGGGCGCAAACTCGGTACGCTCAAACAAGCGCCCGCCCTGATCCGTGTGTCGCTGCGTCGCTCAGCACGGCCTATGGCAGCGGGGGCCGCGTGTGCTCGTTCGCTGCGCTCACCTTGCACACGCTTGCAATCACGCTGCGCGCGGCGCGCGCGCTGCTGCCGCTGCCGCGCCAAGTCAATACGCGTTAACTACGACTGAGTCGTTTCCCAATCTGGGCTAACCAACCCGCACCGCAACCTCCCGCACCAACACCCCTATCCGGCCCAAAAAAACCAAATTGGCTGATAAAGCTCCCCTTCACCCCGGCGGGGGTGAAGGGGCGGGGGGGAAGCGGGGGAAAAAGCCCGCCTTTGCAACGCAAAACAAGCCCTCCGAGCCCCCACAACCACACCCCGTGCACTCAAAATCTCAGCCCCGCGCCAGCCATCAAGCTCGGCAGCCTGCACCTCATCCATCCACGCCAGCTGCTCCAACACCGCCACCGTGGCCGCAAACAAAGCCGGTTTATTTCCGTCACTGATCTTGATTGCAAAAGCCTCTCCCCGGCTTTTACTGGCCATCACTTGCACGCCATCCGCGCCTATCTTGCTGATCCAGTCGCCGCGCCCGGCGCGCATCAAGGCCAGGTCGTTGCGGCCCGTGCCGCTCACCAAGTCCGGGTGCGCGGTCATGGCCTCGCCCAATAGCGCAAAGCTGTCGCCAAACTCGGTATCGGCTGCGCCAGTGGCTAGGCGCGCGTAGCCGTGGGCTAAGCGGGCCAGGGGCATGGCGTAATTGGGCGCGGAGCAGCCGTCTATGCCCATGGGCATGTCCTCTTCGCGCATGCCCACCGCGCGTGCCACGGCAGCGCGGACGGCCTGTTGCAGAGGATGCGTAGGTTCGGTGTAGTTCGCTACCGGCCAACCCTGCTGCACACACAGCGCCACAAAACCCGCGTGCTTGCCGCTGCAGTTGTGGTGCCGCTCGTCATACACCAAGCCTTCAGGCGGCGCTTTGTCCAGCAGGGTGAACAGGCCCGGCACGTGGCAGCCGCAGCGCAGCACGCGGTAGTCTTGCCCGGCCTTGGCCAAAATCGACTCGGCGGTTTGCACATGCATGGGCTCGCCGTTGTGGCTGGCGCAGAGCAAAGCCAATTCGGATTGCGATAGGCCCAAGGCTTTGGCCGCACCCGAATGCAGCAAAGGCAAAGCCTGCAAGACCATGAGCGTGGAGCGGGTGAAGCTCACAAACTGCGGGTTGCCCGCATGCGCCAGCACCGCGCCATGCTTATTGACCACCGCTATCGCGCCAAAGTGCAAACACTCGCTATGCCCGCCGCGTGTGAGTTCAACCAAAGGCACCAGTTCAGCAGGAGACACGCGACACACCATTTCTACCGGACAATCCGGCCCAAGCGGCGCCACGATGGCGCCTTTGCACACGAGCATAACCGGCCCTCATGCCGCCATGCCCCACCGATTTCCAGCACGATGACCCAGGCCATGACCGAACTGCGCTCCCCCCTACAAGCCCATATTGTTCAACTGCTGGTTAAGCCGGGCGACGCGGTGCAGCAAGGCCAGTTGCTGCTGGTGCTCGAAGCCATGAAAATGGAACACGAAATCTGCGCACCGGGCGCAGGCCAGGTACGCGAGCTTTTTTGC
Organism: uncultured beta proteobacterium; assembly: GCA_903951445.1. Taxonomy (GTDB): domain Bacteria; phylum Pseudomonadota; class Gammaproteobacteria; order Burkholderiales; family Burkholderiaceae_C; genus Allorhodoferax. The sequence continues at coordinate 7,322 of CAJBBZ010000227.1, read as the reverse complement.
GCAGCAGGCGACACCGTACAAGCGGGCGAGGTGTTGGCGCTGTTGGACTTAGCGCAGGCGCACCTAAGCGCGGTGCCAGCGCCACGCTCGGGTTCCGGCGCCATACCGGCATCTTCAAGCTTGGGGGCTCAAGCAAACCACATACGCGAAGCTGTGCTCGCACAAACCCGCCCCGACCTAGCAGCGGTGCAAACGCGCCACGCTTTCACGCTAGACGCAAGCCGCCCCGAGGCCATGGCCAAGCGCCATGCGCTGGGGCTGCGCAGCGCCCGCGAAAACATCGCTGATCTGGTCGATGCCGAAAGCTTTTCCGAATACGGCGCGCTGGCGGTGGCCGCGCAAAGCAAGCGCCGCAGCTTTGAGGACTTGATGCGCAACACGCCCGCCGACGGCATGGTCTGCGGCACCGCTGCCGTCAATGGCCAGGCCTGCGTCGTCATGGCCTATGACGCCACCGTACTGGCCGGCACCCAAGGCATGCGCAACCACCAAAAAACCGATCGCATGCTGGGCATCGCGCTGGAAAACAAGCTACCGGTCATCTTGTTTGCCGAAGGCGGCGGTGGGCGACCCGGCGATGTGGACATGCCCATCCTGGCTGGCCTGCATGTGGCTACCTTTGCCAGTTTTGCGCGGCTTAACGGGCAGGTACCGGTGATTGGCATCACCACCGGGCGCTGCTTTGCCGGTAACGCAGCGCTGCTGGGTTGCTGCGATGTCATCATCGCCACACGCGCCAGCAATATCGGCATGGGCGGCCCGGCCATGGTCGAAGGCGGCGGCCTGGGTGTGTATCCGCCCGAGGCGATTGGCCCCAGCGAAGTGCAGCATGCCAACGGCGTGATCGACATCCTGGTGGAAGACGAAGCGCACGCCGTGGCGGAGGCTCGGCACTACCTGGGCTTCTTTAACGCTGCGAGCGCGACCGACAACTGGCAAGCCCCCGATGCGCTGCGCCTGCGCGATGTGGTTCCTGAAAACCGCTTACGCGTGTATGACAGCCGCGCCGCCATCGAAGGCCTTGCCGATGCCGGTAGCGCGCTGCTGCTGCGCGCCGGTTTTGGCGCGGGCATACACACCGCGCTCTTGCGCATCGAAGGCAGGGCGCTGGGCTGCATCGCCAACAACCCGCTGCACTTAGGCGGCGCCATCGACGCCGACGCAGCTGACAAGGCCGCGCGCTTTATGCAACTGTGCAACGCCCACGGCCTGCCACTGCTCAGCTTGGTAGACACGCCCGGCTTTATGGTCGGCCCAGAGATCGAAACCCGCGCCCAAGTGCGCCATGTCAGCCGCATGTTTGTGGCGGCGGCGCATTTGCGCGTGCCCTTCATGAGCGTAGTGCTGCGCAAAGGCTATGGCCTGGGCGCTATGGCGATGACGGCGGGCGGCTTTCATGCGCCGCTGTGCACCATCGCTTGGCCTAGCGGCGAGTTTGGCGCCATGGGCCTGGAAGGCGCAGTGCGCCTAGGCTTCAAAAAAGAATTAGAGGCCCAGCCCGAAGGCCCGCAGCGCGACGCCTTGTTTGCGCAACTACTGGCCCAACAGGTGGACAACGGCAGCGCCATGAACATGGCCGCTAGCCTGGAAATCGATGCCGTGATCGACCCCGCCGATACCCGCGCCTGGCTCAGTCGCGCACTGGCTGCCGGACAAACCCGCCCCTTGCTCGGCGGCATGGTCGATACCTGGTGAGCGCAGGTCGGCTAGCTTGAAATTAACGCGGCTTAGCTGTTTCCAACCAGCCCCGCAGCCGCTCCACGCCCTGGGTCAGGCGACCTAAGTCTTTGGAAGCAAAACACCAGCGCAGCCAACTGCTGGCCTCGGGCGCGAAGGCGGCGCCCGGTGCCAAGCCTAGGCCGGCTTCGGCCACCAAACGCTTGGCGGTGGCTAGGGAATCCGGGTGGCCGGGCAACTCGAAAAACGCATACATGCCGCCCAGCGGGCTGGCCACTTGCAGACCGGGGATGGTTTGCAGCGCAGGCACCAGCGTGTCGCGGCAGGCTTGCAAATGGCGCACCACACGCGGCGTGACTTCATCGCGCCGCTGCAAAGCCACCAGCGCCGCGCGCTGGGTAAACACGCTGGCGCAAGAAGTGTTGAATTCGATGAGCTTGCCCATGGCGGCCGTCGCGGACGGCGGCACCACCAGCCAGCCCAGACGCCAACCAGTCATGAGGTAACTTTTAGAAAAACTATGCGCTACCAAGAGCTTGTCCTCGGGCTGCGCGATGTCTAAAAAACTGGGGGCGCACGCATTGGCCGAGGGCGCGAAATACAGGTTTTCATACACCTCGTCGGCCAGTATCCAGGTGCCGGTGCGGCGGCAATGGGCCAGGATGGCGCTTTGCTCTTCGCGGCTTAAGGTCCAGCCGGTGGGGTTGTTGGGCGCGTTGACGATGAGCAGCTTGGTGGTCGGTGTGATGACTGCTAGCAAGGCGTCCAAATCCAAAGTCCAGGCCCCAGCTTGCGGGCGCAAGGGCACAGTGCGCAAGTGCGCACCCAGAATCAGCGGCTGCGCTGTCAGGTTGGGCCAGACCGGGGTGACGGCGACGACTTCATCGCCCGCATCCACCACCGCTTGCACCGCCAGCATCAGCGCATTGACGCCGCCGGAGGTGATGGCGATGCGTTCAGCACCTATTGGCGCGCTGCCCGACGCACCGGGATGCTTGTCAGCCATGGCCTGCGCCACGGCTTCGCGCAGCGCGGGCAAGCCCAGGTTCTGGCTGTAAAAAGTCTCACCTGATTGCAGCGATTCGATGGCCGCCTGGCGGATGAAATCGGGTGTCACTTCGTCGCTCTCGCCAAACCAAAAGGCGAGCACATCGCTGCGCCCCATTCCTGCATTGGCGACTTCGCGGATTTTGGATTCTTCGAGGTTTTGTATGGCTTGGCGCATGGGCAGCAGCTTACGCGGTAAACAGGTTTTGGTATTGCTGGCGCAGCAGGTTTTTTTGCACTTTGCCCATGGCATTGCGCGGTAATTCGACAAGCACAAAACAGCGCTTGGGAATTTTGAAATTCGCCAGGTTTGCTTTGAGCGCTTTGACGATGCCATCGGCATCGGGCGTGGCGCCGGGTTTTGCAATCACCACGGCCACGCCGACTTCGCCAAAGTCCGGGTGCGGCACACCGACTAGCGCGCTTTCTGCCACGCCAGGCATGGCGTTGATATAGCCCTCGATCTCGGCGGGATAGACGTTGTAGCCGCCGCTGATGATCAGGTCTTTGCTGCGGCCCACGATGCTGACATAGCCGCGCGCATCCACCATGCCCACGTCGCCGGTTTTGAAAAAGCCGTCGGCGGTAAATTCTTCGGCGGTTTTTTCGGGCATGCGCCAGTAGCCGCTAAACACATTGGGCCCGCGCACTTCGATGTTGCCCACCTCGCCCACGGCGCAGGCTTTGCCTTCGCCGCTACTAAGGCGCAATTGCACGCCGGGAAGCGGGAAACCCACCGTCCCTCCGCGCCGCTCGGCCTGGTCGCCGTGGCGGGCATCGGGCGCATAGGGATTGGAGCTGAGCATCACGGTCTCGCTCATGCCGTAGCGCTCCAAAATCGTGTGGCCGGTGCGCGTCGTCCAGTCCTGGAAAGTCTCTAAAAGCAAGGGCGCAGAACCGGCCACAAACAAACGCATGTTCGCGCAAGCCTGCGGCGTGAGACCGGCCTCGGCCAGCAAGCGCACATACAAAGTCGGCACGCCCATAAACACCGTGGCCTGCGGCAAATAGGCCAGCACCTGCTTCGGGTCAAAGCGCGCCATCCAAATCATCTTGCTGCCATTGAGCAGCGCGCCGTGCAGCGCGACAAACAGGCCGTGCACATGGAAGATGGGCAGGCAGTGGATCAGCACATCGCCACGGCCCTGCGGCCCTCCGGTGGTCGTCCAGCCCCAATAGTCTTTCAACACTTTGGCGTTGGAGAGCAAATTGCCATGGCTGAGCATGGCGCCTTTGCTGCGGCCCGTGGTGCCACTGGTATAGACCATGGCCGCCAGATCGTCTGCTTTGCGCGGCGCGATAGTGTGCACATCACTGTGCTGGGCAGCGCGCTCTAGCAAGCTGCCTTGGCGTTGGTCGTCCAGGGTAAACACATACTGCGTGCCGGCCTGAAACGCCAGCTTGCTAGCCCAGCCAAAGTCGCGCGGGCTGCAGACCAAAACGGCTGGTTCGGCATTGCCTAAAAAATACTGCAACTCGGCGCTTTGGTAAGCCACGTTCAGCGGCAAATACACATAACCCGCGCGCAAGCTTGCCAGGTAGAGCAGCATGGCTTCTACCGATTTATCCACATGCGCGGCGACGCGGCTGCCTGCGGGCAAACCCAGCGATTGCAACAAATTAGCCAGCATGGCAGTGGCACGGTCCAGGTCGCGCCAGGAGTAATGCAGGCCGGTTTCGGTCTGCACCGCCGTCTGGTCCAAATCGCGCGGAAAGGCGGCGCGCAGCGCGGCAAAAAGATTGTGTTGGGACATGGGTAAACGCGTGCTATGTCGGTGACCGGCGCAAACCGGGCAGCCACTCAGGCGGCTGCCCCTTTAAAAAAAATCTGCATAAGTCTGTCATCGCGAGGAGCGCTGCGACGCGGCGATCCATCAGTGGTGGATTGGCTAGCACAAATGGATTGCTTCACTACGTTCGCAATGACGGGTTTGGGCTGGCGCAATGACGGGTTTGGGGTGATGCAATGGCGGGTTTAGGCTGATGCAGGGCTTCTTTCGTAGAAATTAGTCCAGCTTGGCACCCGAGCCCTTCACCACCTTAGACCACTTGGCCAGTTCGGCTTTGATGAAACCGTCAAACTGCGCACCCGCCAAATTGGGGAAATCTGCGCCCTGGTTAGCCCAGGTGAGTTTGGCTTCGTCGGTCTGGCAAGCGCGGCGGATTTCTTCTATCGCACGGGCCTGGATGTCCGCCGGTGTGGCTTTGGGCGCCCAAACGCCATACCAGGTGCTAACGGTGTACTCGGGCAGGCCCAGCTCAGTGGAACAAGGCACATCCGGGAACGCCGGGTTGCGCTTGGTGCCCGAGACCATCAAGGCCTTGATGCGCCCGCCCTTGATATGCGCTGCCGAGGAGCCCAGGCCGTCGAACATCATGTCCACATTACCAGCAATCAGGTCTTGCAAGGCCGGCCCCGCGCCCCGGTAAGGGATGTGGGTGATAAAGGTATTGGTCTGCAATTTAAACAATTCACCAGCGAGGTGGTGCGAGGTGCCGCCTCCGGCCGAGCCGTAGTTGAGCTTGCCGGGGTTTTTGCGTACAAAGGCCAGAAATTCCGCGTAATTGGTGGCGGGCACTTTTTTCGGGTTGATCACCAAGACCTGCGGCACGGCGGCCACCAAGATGAGGGGCACAAAGTCGCGCTCTAAGTCATAGTCCAGCTTGGGGTACATGCTGGGAGCGATGGTGTGGTGGACCGCGCCCATAAACAAGGTGTAGCCGTCAGGCGCTGCTTTGGCCGCGACACCGGCACCTAGCGTGCCGCCGGCACCGCCTTTGTTGTCGATGATGAGTTGCTTTTCGGTCAAGCGCGCAAAATGGGTGGCCATGGGGCGCGCAAAGCCGTCGGTTCCGCCACCAGGGGGAAAGGGCACCACCAAGGTCACCGGTTTGGCGGGCCAGGCCGCTTGCGACCAGGCGGGAAAGGCCAGACCTGCCGCGCCTGCGGCAACCGCTTGCAACAGGGTACGACGGTCTAGAGGCTGGGGGGAAAGGGTTTGCAAATGGGTCACAGTGGGGTCTCCTTTTTGTTAAATCCGAGCGCGGGGTCCAACGCGGCCTGAGGGTCTGTACCTTGGCCTTGCGAGGCGCAATTGTCACGCAATCCTAGCTAGCAACTCTGGCAGGCCTTTTGCTCCAGCGAAACGTGCCCTTTCACTGGGCCAAGGCGAATCCAAAATGCCCCGCGATGGCCATGCTTAAGGAAAGTCTGCATAAGTCCCAACCCTTCATTGTGGGGCCGCAGATTAATACATCGTCATTGCAAGGCCGCAGGCCGTGGCAATCCATGACTTTTTGCAAACTTAGAAACGCGGCAGATCGGGGTGTTTGAGCTTGCCGCCGCGCACTAGCTCTTTGCCGTATTCGGCGCAGCGTTGCAGGGTGGGAATCACTTTGCCGGGGTTGAGCAGACTTTGCGGGTCAAAAGCGCGCTTGACGGCAAACATTTGCGCGTTTTCGGCGGCGCTGAACTGCACGCACATCGAGTTGAGTTTTTCCACGCCCACGCCGTGCTCGCCGGTGACGGTGCCGCCCATGGCGACGCTGGTCTCCAGGATGTCGGCGCCAAACAGCTCGCAGCGGCGCAGCTGGTCCGCATCGTTCGCGTCAAACAAGATAAGCGGGTGCAAATTGCCATCGCCCGCGTGAAACACATTGGCACAGCGCAACTGGTATTTCTTTTCCATCTCCGCAATGGCCAGCAGGATGTCGGCCAAGCGTTTGCGCGGAATGGTGCTGTCCATGCACATGTAGTCCGGGCTGATGCGGCCACTAGCGGGGAAGGCGTTTTTGCGGCCACTCCAAAAGCGCAGGCGCTCGGCCTCGCTTTGGCTCACCGCAATCGCAGTCGCACCATGGCGGCTCAGCACCGCGCTCATGCGGGCAATTTCTTCTTCCACTTCCTCCGGCGTGCCGTCGCTTTCGCACAGCAAAATGGCCTCAGCGCTCAGGTCGTAACCGGCATGGACAAAGTCTTCCACCGCAGCGGTCATGGGCTTGTCCATCATTTCCAGGCCCGCGGGGATGATGCCCGCCGCAATCACGGCGGCCACCGCGTCCCCGGCTTTGCGCACATCGTCAAAGCTGGCCATGATGCAGCGCGCCAGTTGCGGTTTGGGCACCAGTTTCACCAGCACTTCGATAGTGACCGCCAACATACCTTCGCTGCCCACGGCCAGGCTAAGCAAATCGTAGCCTGGCGCATCCAGCGCCTGGCTGCCGAAAGTGATGGGCTCGCCTTGCGCGGTAAAACCGCGCACTTGCAAGACGTTGTGCAGCGTCAGGCCGTATTTGAGGCAATGCACGCCGCCGGAGTTTTCAGCCACGTTGCCGCCTATCGTGCAGGCGATCTGGCTGCTCGGGTCCGGCGCGTAATACAAGCCCAGCGGCGCCGCCGCTTCGCTAATGGCCAGGTTGCGCACCCCGCATTGCACCCGGGCGGTGCGCGCCAGCGGGTCGAGCTTGACGATTTTGTTGAACTTGGCCAGCGACAGGGTGACGCCGTGGGCATGGGGCATCGCGCCGCCGGACAAGCCCGTGCCCGCCCCGCGCGCCACCACCGGCACGCCCAGCGCATGGCAGCTGCGCAGCACCGC
>CAJBBZ010000226.1 GCA_903951445.1 uncultured beta proteobacterium | reverse complement strand
GGCCGTGCCCCTTCGGGGTGCCTTGCGCTACTCGCACCGCCCGGGGTCGGGCGCAAACTCGCTACGCTCAAACAAGCGCCCGCCCTGATCCGTGCGCCGCTGCGTTGCTCAGCACGGCCTATGGCCCAAGAAGCCCGAATACCGCGTGTGCTCGCTCGCTGCGCTCACTTTGCACACGCTTCTCGGCGCACTGCGCGCGCCGTCGCGGCAGCCATCACTTTCGCCACAACAAGCAAAAACACAACGGCACCCACCGCCGCAGCCACACCAATCATCAATCCATTAACTACGACCGCATCGTTCCCCAATCGGGGCCAACAAACCCGCCTTGCAACGCCACGATTCAAAAACACCTCTCCAAACCAAAAAAACAAAATTGGGTATTCCAGCTCCCCTTCACCCCGGCGGGGGTGAAGGGGCGGGGGGGAAGCGGGGGGTAAAAACAGTCCAACTGGAAAAACCTTAGCGCGATACCCCGGGTTTGGCTGATTCGCGGCAATATGTCCCAGCGCCGATAATCGACGCAATGAATTCCCCTGCCCCCGCCGCATCGCCTTTTGGCCTGTCTCCCTCCGCAAAAGGCCGCATCGCTGCGGTGGTGACCGTCTCCATCTGGACCGCTTTTATCGTCATCGCCCGCGCCACTGCCGACCCTTCGCGCGGCGGCACGCTCTTGCCTTTGGATGTGGTCTATGCGCGCCTATGGGGCGCGGCGCTGGTCTTGCTGCCCTGGGGTTGGTGGATGACACGTGCCGCCCGTCAACCGGCAGACCCTTTGGCGCCGGGCCGGGGCTCACTCGGTGGTCTTTCACCCTTGCCTTGGGCGATTACCTGGCGCATCGGTTTGTTTGGCGGGCTGCTTTATGCCACGCTGGCCTATAGCGGTTTTGTGTTTGCACCCGCGGCGCATGCCTCGGTGCTATTGCCCGGCAGTTTGCCCTTGTGGACGACCTTACTGGCGCTGCTGATCTTGGGTGAGCGCATACGCTGGGGTCGGGCGCTAGGCCTGTGTTTGATCGTGTGCGGCGACGCTTTGGTGGGGGGCGCCAGTCTGTTACATGCGTTTGATGGCAGCGGCGTATGGCGCGGCGATGTCTTGTTTATATTGGCCGCCATGTGCTGGTCTATGTACAGCGTGTTGGTGCGCCGCTTTGCCCTAGATGCGGTGCAGGCCACCATCGGCATTACCGCTTTTGCGTTTGTGATGTACGTGCCCGCCTATACCGTGGGCTGTTTGATGGGTTGGTTGCCCGGCCAAGTATTGCAGGCGCCTTGGCGTGAAATTCTGTTTCAGATGGGCTTTCAGGGCGTGGGTTCAGTGGTGGTCTCGGGCATCGGCTTTACGAAAATGATTCAGTACTACGGCCCGGTGCGCTCCACCATGATTACTGCCGTGGTGCCTGGTCTGTCCGCTTTGTGCGCGGCTTTGTTTTTGGGCGAGCCCCTGCCTTGGAATGTGCTGGCCGGTTTGGCCCTGGTCAGCGGCGGCATTGTGTTTGGCGTGCGCAAAGTGGCGCAAGCGCCGGCAGCGGTGGCACCATTACCCGATGCAGCCCTTGAAAAGCCCTGAGCCGCCTGCCAAACATGCACCTTCTGGCCTTTGACACCAGCACCGACGCGCTCAGCGTGGCGGTGATGCGCAGCACGCCGACGGGCCCGCTGTATTGGCAACACCAGGGCGCGGGCGGCGCGGCGGCTTCGGGCAGTTTGATAGCCGCCATCCTGGATTTGCTGCGACAGGCTGATTTGCGCTTGCAAGACCTGGACGCTATTTGCTTCGGCAGCGGCCCCGGCTCGTTTACCGGCCTGCGTACTGCCTGCTCAGTAGCCCAAGGATTAGCTTATGGCGCAGGCGTGCCGGTCTTGCCTGTAGCTTCGTTATTGGCGCTGGCGCAAACTGCCCGCGCGGCCCATGCACCAGAGGCAAACCAAGGCTGTGTAAGCGCTTTGCTCGATGCCCGCATGGACGAGGTCTATGCCGCCACTTATGCATTTGCCGGTGATGTGTGGACCACGGTGCAATCGCCTTGCCTGTTGGCGCCCGAGCAAGTGGCCGTGTGGTCGCAGGCCGCTGCTGCGCTGCAGCCCGACGCCGCAAATGCGCACCACCGGCCAGTGGCCGAAACCGGACGTGCTAAGGGCGAGGAAAGTACGCCGCTGCTTTCACAAGCGCAGGTCGCGAAAGCGTATCAGGCCGCCCCGCACTGGCGTGCCTGGGCAGGTAATGTGTTTGCCAGTTACGGCGAACGACTGACCGCACCGGCAACGGTTATGTGCTGCGATGCGCTGCCGCAGGCCATGGCGATCTTGCAAGTGGCTCCGGCGCTGATAAAAGCAGGCGCTTGCGTTCCACCCGATCAGGCTTTGCCGCTGTATGTGCGCGATAAAGTCGCCAAGACCACCGGCGAGCGAGCTTTGGAAAAAGCCGCCAAAGCCGGTATGGCCCATAGCGAGGCCGCGTCGGCCGCCGCAAATATCGCCCAAGCCGCAGCCCATGCGCAGACAGTCGGGAGCTAAAGCGCCCGAGCGCGCCGAGGTGCGCTTGGCGGCCATGGACATGCCCAGCCTGGCGCGGGTGATGGAAGTAGAGCAGCGCGCTTACGCCCATCCTTGGTCGCGTGCCAATTTCAATGATGTGCTGCAAAGCGGCTACCACGCGCGCCTGCTGCTCGGCGGCGATACGCTGGTCGGCTACTTTGTGGTCATGCCCGGCGTGGAGGAAGCGCATTTGCTCAATATCACCGTGGACCCCAACTACCAGCGCCAGGGCTGGGGCCGCTTGATGCTGGACGCCGCGCGTCTGTGGGCTGTTAGCGAAGCGGCGCGCATCTTGTGGCTGGAGGTGCGGGTGGGCAATGCCCGCGCCATCGCGGTCTATCAAAGCCATGGCTTTGAACTGGTCGGCCAGCGCAAGGCCTATTACGCCGCCGGGCGCGGTAAGCGCGAGGATGCGCTGGTGATGCGCCTGCAACTTGGATAATGGCACTATGCCCCTCGCCTTAGACACCCGCCAGCGCGCCATGCTTTTGGAGATGGGTGTGCGCGTTTGGTTGCCGGGGACGGATTTCGCCCTGGCCGCTACCGGCGGCTTGCCGGACGTCGCATCCGCCGCCCAGGCGGGCACTGCGGGCGCGCTGCGCGCTGGCGCAGGCAGTACGGCCCCGCACCGCGACGCAGGGGCAAGCGCAGCACAAGGCCCGGCAAGTGCGTTGGCCGCTGCGCGGACAAACGCAAACACGAACGCGCACCAGTACGCCACCACCACAAGCCGCCTGGGAAATGGGGCCGACCTCGGCGCCACCAATACAAACCGCCTTGGCACAGGCACCGCTACAGGCGGCGCGCCCGCGCTGTCACGCCGCGACGGCGCCAACGACCTGAGCCAAATCGCCACGCTGGACTGGGACGCCTTGGCCCGTACTGCCGCCGATTGCCAGGCCTGCGGTTTATGCGCCGGGCGCAGCCGCAGCATGCTCAATGCCCAGGCCGGCCGCAGGGCGCGCTGGATGATCGTGGGCGACCCGCCAGACGAAGAGCAAGACGCCGCCGGCCAGCCTTTCACCGGCGAGGCCGGGCTGCTGCTGTCCAATATGCTCAAAGCCGTGGGCGCCGCGCGTGGCGACCTGGTACCCGGTTTGGAAGCGGCTTATGTCACGGCGGTCAGCAAATGCCGTCCGCCGCAGGGCCGGGTGCCGCAAGCGGCCGAGTTGGCCCAGTGCGCCGCTTATTTGCAGCGCGAAATTGCGCTGGTGCAACCGGCGGTGATTGTGGCCATGGGCCGTTTTGCCAACCAGGTCTTGCTGCAAGCGCATCCGCAAGAGGCGGCGCTGCCCCTGGGTCGCCAGCGCGGCCAGGTCTATCGCTACCAGGGCGTGCCGGTGCTGGTCACCTATACCCCGCAGGCTTTGTTGCGCCAACCGGCGGACAAAGCCAAAGCCTGGGCTGATTTGTGCCTGGCGATGGATGTGTTGAAGACGCCGGTCTGAAACCGCTAGCCGATTTAGGCTTTACCCGTTAAGGCCTTGCCATCAGCGCGCTGCTGCGCCATGCGGGTCAGTAAATCTTGTAGCACTTGCGGTTTGTAGGGCTTGGCGATGTAGTCGTCCATACCCGCCGCCAAGCAGGCCGCGCGGTCCGCTTCCATGGCGCCTGCGGTGGTGGCGATGATGGGCGTGTGGCGGCCCGGTGCCTCTTGCTTTCGGATTTCGCGCGTGGCATCGAGCCCGCTCATGACGGGCATGTGGATGTCCATCAACACCATGTCCCAGTGCCGGGTGGCAAACAAGTCCAGGGCTTCGCGCCCATCGCGCGCGGTTTCCACCTGGTGGCCCAGATTGGTCAATATGGCTTTGGCCAGTAACTGGTTAATCGGGTTGTCTTCCACCAGCAGCACTTGCAAGCTGGTTTGCTGCGCCAGGCGACGGGGTACCGGCTTGATTTCCTCTGCCAGCAGTGACACAGGCGCTGCCGGAGGCGGCGCGTGGTG
>CAJBBZ010000225.1 GCA_903951445.1 uncultured beta proteobacterium | reverse complement strand
GTGGAGAAGGGCAACCCTCATTGCGATCAGCCTTGATGGCACATGACACACGCGGCCTCAGCCCCTTCTCCTGCTAGTATGAAGTACGTCTACTTCATACAAACAACTCAAGCATAGGATGACGGATTGGGACGTATGCAGAGTTTTCCTAATGTCGCAATGAAGCTGGGCCTCGCTATAGCGGGCAAGACACCCCGGTTTTCAATTACCCAATAGTTCGCAAGGCTGGCGTGCACTAGGACGCACGAGTCCGCTAGCCCAAGCCTTAAGCCCGCACACAATCCGCGTAATACCGCGTCTTGCCGTTATCGTCGGTTTCCTCCACCAGGCCGTGGATGTCGGTCTCAAAGCCAGGGCATAGGGCATTGAACTCGCGGGCGAATTTGAGGTAATCCACAATTTTCTTGTTGAACACCTCGCCGGGAATCAGCAGCGGAATACCCGGTGGGTAGGGTGTGACCAGGCCCACGGTAACGCGGCCTTCCAGGTGGTCAATCTCCACGCGCTCGGTTTTGCGCAAAGCGATGTGTGCATAGGCGTCGCTGGGCTTCATCGCAGGCGTTAGGTCGCTCAGGTACATCTCGGTCGTCAGGCGGGCGATGTCGTATTTGGCGTAAAGCTGGTGTACGTGCTGGCACAAATCGGCCAGGCCCATTTTTTCGTAGCGCGGGTATTTTTGGACAAATTCCGGCAGCACACGCCACATGGGTTGGTTCTTGGCGTAATCATCTTTGAACTGCTGCAAGGCGGTGAGCATGCTGTTCCAGCGGCCTTTGGTAATGCCAATGGTGAACATGATGAAGAAACTGTACAAGCCCGTCTTTTCCACCACCACACCGTGCTCAGCCAAAAACTTGGTGACGATGCTGGCCGGAATGCCTTGCTTGGCGAACTTACCGCTGAGGTCCAGACCCGGCGTCACGATGGTGGCCTTGATCGGGTCCAGCATGTTGAAGTCGGTAGCCATCTTGCCAAAGCCGTGCCAGTTGACACCGGCCTTGGCTTTGGCTGCTTCGCCCTTCAATTTCCAGTTGTCCGCGCGGCCTACGCCTTCGTCGGCTATTCCGTCTGGCCCCCAGACTTTGAACCACCAGTCCTGGCCGTATTCTTCGTCCACTTTGCGCATGGCGCGGCGGAAATCCAGGGCTTCCAAAATGCTTTCTTCTACCAGCGCGGTGCCGCCGGGCGGCTCCATCATGGCGGCGGCCACGTCGCAGCTGGCAATGATGCTGTACTGCGGGCTGGTGCTGGTGTGCATCAGGTAGGCCTCGTTGAACAAATGCTTGTCCAGCTTGACAGTTTGCGAGTCCTGCACCAGCACATGGCTGGCCTGGCTGATACCGGCCAGCAGCTTGTGAATCGACTGCGTGGAATACACCATCGCCTCTTTGGGACGCTTGCGCTTTTTACCCATGGCGTGGTAACTGCCGTAAAACGGATGGAAGGCCGCATGCGGTAACCAGGCTTCGTCAAAGTGGATGTTTTCTACATAACCGTCGAGCATGTTTTTCACCGTCTCGGTGTTGTAGAGCACGCCGTCGTAGGTGGACTGGGTTAGGGTCAGCACGCGCGGCTTGATGGTGTTGACATTCACATCGCCCAGGTGTTCTTTTACCAGCGGGTTGGCCTTGATCTTGGCGCGGATGGTGGCGGGCTCGAACTCCTCTTTGGCAATCGGGCCGATGATGCCGAAATGGTTGCGCGTGGGTTTGAGGAAGACTGGAATCGCGCCCGTCATGATGATGGCGTGCAAGATGGACTTGTGGCAATTGCGGTCCACCACCACGATGTCATTGGGCGCCACCGTGTGGTGCCAGACCATTTTGTTGCTGGTGCTGGTGCCATTGGTCACGAAAAAGCAATGATCGGCGTTAAAGATACGCGCGGCGTTACGCTCGGACGCGGCGACCGGGCCGGTGTGGTCCAGCAACTGGCCTAGCTCCTCCACCGCATTGCACACGTCGGCGCGCAACATGTTCTCGCCAAAAAACTGGTGGAACATTTGGCCTACTGGGCTCTTCAAGAAAGCCACGCCACCGGAGTGGCCAGGGCAGTGCCAGGAATACGAGCCGTCCTCAGCATAGTCCAGCAAGGCTTTGAAAAATGGTGGCTGCACGCCTTCGAGGTAGCTCTTGGCTTCGCGGATGATGTGGCGCGCCACAAACTCGGGCGTGTCCTCAAACATATGGATAAAGCCGTGCAGCTCGCGCAAGATGTCGTTGGGAATATGGCGACTGGTCTTGGTCTCGCCGTAGACGTAAATCGGCACATCCAAATTTTTGCGGCGCACTTCTTCAATAAAGTTACGCAGATTGAGCACCGCAGGGTCCAGGTCCGGGCCGGGGGTGAATTCCTCGTCATCAATCGACAAGATAAAGGCGCTGGCCCGGCTTTGCTGCTGGGCAAATTGACTCAGATCGCCGTAGCTGGTCACGCCCAGCACCTCAAAGCCCTCGGTTTCTATCGCTTGGGCCAGGGCCCGGATGCCCAGGCCCGAGGTGTTCTCGGAGCGAAAGTCTTCATCGATGATGATGATGGGAAAGCGAAACTTCATTACAGGGCTCCGGCGCAGGCCATAAGTCAAAAAGAGGCGCAAGTGTAAGGATTTATTGCGTCGCCCAGCTTGCATTGCAATCCGCCGGGCGCACAATACAACACGGACTAGCATGTAAACAGGAGGAAGTTCCCATGGAACCGTCAACGATTTGGTGGGTTTTGGCTGGCATCACGGTGGCCGCCGAGCTCTTAATCGGCAGTTTTTACTTGCTGATGCTGTCTTTGGGTATGGCCGCTGGCGCGATAGCGGCCCAAGGCGGCAGCCCACTCACGGTGCAACTGGTGGTCGCTGCGGGCGTCGGTGGCGCTGCGGTGCTGCTGTGGCGCCGCATAAAGCAAGGGCGCGGTGCCGAGCTCGAGGCCCAATCCAACCCCAATGTGAATCTGGACATCGGCGCACTCGTTACTGTGGATGCTTGGGCCTCGGACGGCAGCGCGCAAGTGCACTACCGGGGTGCTAATTGGACGGCACTGCACCGGCCCGGCCTCGCGCCCGAGTCCGGTGAACACCGGGTCGTGGAAGTCCAAGGCAGCCGTCTCGTACTTGAAAAAACTTAAGGGAAGAACATTATGGAAATCGCAATCGTCCTACTGGTTATCGCCGTTATCTTTATCACCCAATCGGTCAAAGTGGTGCCCCAGCAACATGCCTGGGTCATCGAGCGCTTGGGCAAATACCAGGGCACGCTGACACCAGGACTCAATTTTCTGGTGCCGTTTATCGACCGGGTAGCCTACAAACATGTGCTTAAAGAGATACCGCTGGACATCGCCAGTCAGGTCTGTATTACGCGGGACAACACCCAACTACAGGTGGACGGCATCCTGTACTTTCAGGTGACCGACGCCATGCGCGCCAGCTATGGCTCGTCTAATTATTTGGTGGCGATTTCGCAGTTGGCACAGACCTCGCTGCGCTCGGTCATCGGTAAGCTGGAACTGGATAAAACCTTTGAAGAACGCAGCCTCATCAACGGTCAAGTGGTGGCGGCCATTGACGAAGCGGCGCTGAACTGGGGCGTGAAAGTGCTGCGCTACGAGATCAAAGACCTGACGCCACCCAAAGAAATTTTGCATGCCATGCAGCAGCAAATTACCGCCGAGCGTGAAAAGCGCGCCTTGATCGCCGCCTCCGAAGGCCGCCGCCAGGAACAGATCAACATCGCCACCGGCGAGCGCGAGGCCTTTATCGCCCGCTCCGAAGGCGAGAAGCAAGCCGTCATTAACAAGGCCGCCGGTGAAGCCGCCTCCATCACCGCCGTGGCCAATGCCACCGCCGAAGCGATTGAGCGCATCGCCGCCGCCATCCGCCAACCTGGCGGCGAACAAGCCGTGCAATTGAAAGTCGCCGAGCGCGCGGTGGACGCTTATTCCCGTGTAGCCACGGACGCGACCACCACACTGATCGTGCCTAGCAATATGAGCGAAGTGTCGGCCTTGATTGCTTCGGCGATGAAGATGGTGCAGGTGGGGAAATAAAGCGCAAGTTAGCGCTCTTGCATTTTCGATAAGGGGCACGGAAAAAATCTAATTTGTACGGGCGTCTGCCGTACAATAGGTTTTTCGCAACTTCCACTAACGCTGCGCCGGAAGGGCCCCGTTCATGCAAGCAAATACCGATACTCCTCGACATACACGCGGTGCCCGCTTGGAGGCACGCATCAGCCAGGAACAAAAAGCGCTGTTTCAGCAAGCCGCCCTGCTTTCGACGCGAACCCTCAGTGAGTTTGTTGTCGCCAGTGCCCAAGAGGCGGCGCGGCGGATCATTGACGAGCATGAGAACGTGCGCCTGACGCGCGACGAACAACTTCGGTTCGTTAACGCGCTGCTCAAGCCACCCGCGCCGAGTAAACGTCTGCGACAAGCCAGTGCGCAGTACCGCGCGACGACTGGACTTTGAACCTGTGCCAAGCACTCCCTGGCAGACGCTGGCGCTGCAAAAGGACCATTCCCGCCAAGCCTTTTCATGCGGCACCCCCGCGCTAGACCGCTACCTGCACCAGCAAGCCCGCCAAAACCAAGAAAAGCAAGTCGCTGCGGTGTTTGTGCTGCTGCAAGGCGCCTCACCCAAGGTTCTGGCCTACTACACGTTATCTGCTTTCACCATCGAAACCCGGCAAGTACCAGCAACCCTAGCCCGCAAATTGCCTCGCTACCCCCAACTGCCCGTCACGCTGCTGGGCCGTTTGGCCGTCGATCAGCAATGCAAGGGTCAGGGAATGGGCCAATTCATGCTGCTAGATGCCCTGCGCCGCTGCCATCAAGCCGCATCCGACATCGCGGCCATGGCGGTAGTGGTTGATGCAAAGGATGAAGCCGCCGCTGCGTTTTATCTGCACTACGGCTTTATGCCCCTGGATGAGTCTGCCAATAGGCTGTTTTTACCGATGGCGACGATTACGAAATTGTTCAGCTAGCCACCAATTAACGCAGTCGTGTAGGTAGCGAGCGTACCTGCGAAATTTAAAAACAGATAAAAATTGCCGCGATGAGCCTATCGGCGCAATAGGGGTTTTTAGAGTTATTCGTAGCATGAAGCTTTACGTTCTTATAACCAATTTGTTGACAGGTTAAATTAGCTTGGATAAAGTATTGATCAAGATGGAATCCACAGGAAGAACG
>CAJBBZ010000224.1 GCA_903951445.1 uncultured beta proteobacterium | reverse complement strand
GGGGGGGGAAGCGGGGGGTAAACCAGTGGGAGGAAAGAATTTTGTTAAAAGCAAACAACAAATTACCTTATTATTACGTTTTTGATATTTTTTACAATATCATTGATTTTAAATAAATAATTTAAAGGAAACGAAACATGCGCAAACGTTACTTTCTTTTAGCTGTCACCATCGGCCTGACACTTCAGGGCGCCTTTGCTGGCCCGCTAGCCACCCCCACCGGTAAGGTGGTGCTCACCATTTCCGGAAAAATCAGCGAGAGCAACAGCCCCAAAGGGGCCCAGTTTGATATGGCGATGATTGAAAAACTGCCCCAGCACAACTTCACCACCCTAACGCCCTGGTTGAAGCAGCCGGTTAAATTTACAGGCCCCTTGTTGCGCGATGTGCTTGCCGCCGTTAAAGCCCAGGGCACAGTCATCAAGGCGGTGGCGCTTGATGATTACCAAACCAACATCCCGGTGGAAGACGCCATGAAGTTCGACATGGTGATGGCGCACAAAATGAATGGTCAGCCTATTCCAGTCAAAACCAAGGGGCCCCTGTATCTCCTCTATCCCTTTGACGCTAACCCAGAGCTGCGCTCGGCGGTGTACTACGAGCGCTCCCCCTGGCAACTCAAGTCACTCACGTTGGAGTAAGCCGCAGTGACTACGCGGCGCAGCGGACGGCGCTATTTTTTATGGCTGGCACTGCTGATGAGCAGTATGGCCATGGTGCTGGCCGCGTCGCTGTTTTATGACCTGCAGCAGCGCAGGTCCATCCGCCAGACCATGGAGGGGCGCTTTGACTCGATGTCGACGCTGATGTTTCTGTTTGAGCGCGAGTTTTCGCGCTTTAGCCGCGCGCTGGAAATCGCTGTAAAGGAGCCCAGCCCTGAGAAGGTGGAAGATCTTGCCTTGCGCTATGACATCATGATCAGCCGACTCAATTTGTTGTGTGAGAGCCCCAACATCTCGCCGCTGGAAAAGCATCCCGAGTTCAAGTTGGTCATCTCCCAGATGAAGTCGGTGGTGATACCAGCCGAGGCCCTGTGGACCGGCAACACACCGCGTCTAAAAGAGATGAAGGCCCTGCTGCGCACCCTCAACACCATGGGCCCGGCGGTCCTGTCCCTCAGCGTGACGGCTAATTCTGAGGAAGCGCTCCTGTTTGAAAATCAATCTAAGGCCATGCTGCGCCAAAGCGATATGGTCATTGGGCTGAGCAGCGCTTTGTCAGTTTTGTTGCTGATTTCAGCCGTGGCTCTCTTATTGCGAAAGCGCAGCCAAGAACGTGAGCATGCCGCCATGCAAGCCTTGACCGATGATTTACGCGAAAAGAGTGCGATGGCCGATGCGTCCAACAAAGCCAAAAGCGAGTTTCTGGCCAGCATGAGCCACGAGATCCGCACGCCGATGAACGGCATCATCGGCTTTACCGAGTTGGCCCTCGATACCCAGCTAAATCATGCGCAGCGCAGCCATATGGAAACCGTCAAGCGTTCGGCGCAGTCCTTGCTGGTCATCATCAACGAGATACTGGATTTTTCGAAAATCGAATCGGGCACCATGGAGCTAGAGAGCATCCCGGTCGATTGGCAGACCCTAATTCACCATACTTTGCGAGGCGTGGCTTTTGAGGCCAGTCAAAAAGGCCTGACGGTGTCTTGCAAGCTGGCCAACCAAATGCCTGCGGACTGCCTGGGCGACCCGGGCCGGATTAGCCAGGTGCTGAACAACCTGTGCCACAACGCGGTGAAATTTACCGACCACGGTTTTGTGGCGGTGAAGGTGCAAGCGCGGCATGTGGACGCACGCACTTGCGAAGTGCGGGTGGCGGTGCAGGACAGCGGTATCGGCATTGCCCCGGAAAAACATGCCACGATATTCAATGCGTTTTCGCAAGCCGACGCATCCACCACGCGCCAGTTTGGCGGCACCGGCCTGGGGCTGACCATTTGCAAGCGTCTGGTCGAAGGCATGGGCGGGCGCATGTGGCTGGAGAGTGCGCCTGGGCAAGGCAGCACTTTTTATTTCAGCCTG
>CAJBBZ010000223.1 GCA_903951445.1 uncultured beta proteobacterium | reverse complement strand
GGCAAAACTCTCTATTTCCGCTTTGCTCGCGGTGGGGCCGACCAGCATGCCGTAGCCACCTGCACCATGCACTTCTTTGACCACCAGTTGCGACAGATTCGCCAGCACATACGACAACTCGTCGGGCTTGCGGCATTGCCAGGTTTGCACGTTGTTCAGAATAGGCGTTTCATTCAGGTAAAAGCGAATCATGTCGGGCACATAGGGGTAAATGGATTTGTCGTCCGCCACGCCTGTGCCCAAGGCGTTGGAGATGACCACATTGCCCTGGCGGTACACCGACGCCAGACCCGGCACGCCAATCAGTGAATCCGGCGCGAAACTCAAAGGGTCCATGTACACATCATCCACGCGGCGGTAAATCACATCGACTTGTTGCGGCCCTTCAGTGGTTTGCATGTACACATGGCCGCCGCGCACAAACAGGTCCGAGCCTTCAACCAGCTCTATGCCCATTTGTTTGGCCAAAAACGCATGCTCGAAATAAGCGCTATTGAAACGCCCCGGCGTGTGCAGCACGACGGTGGGCTGCTCCACCCAACTGGCCGAGCGCAAGGTTTGCAGCAACAATGCCGGGTAATGCTCCACCGGACGCACCGCGTAGCGGCGGAACAAATCGGGAAACAAGCGCATCATCAACAAGCGGTTGCTGAGCATGTAAGACACGCCAGAAGGCACGCGCAAGTTGTCTTCCAACACATAAAAATCGCCGTCTGAATGCCGCACGATGTCCACACCTGCGATGTGCGCGTAAATTTGATGCGGTAAATCCAAGCCCAGCATGACCGGCATGAATTGCGCGTTGGCAAGAATTTGTTCGGCGGGTATCAAGCCTGCTTTCAATATGTGTTGCTCGTGGTAGACGTCGTGCAAAAACATATTGATGGCTTTTACGCGTTGCACCAGGCCTTTTTCCAGGTGCGCCCATTCTTTGCCGTGGATGATGCGCGGTATCAAGTCCGAGGGGATCAGCCGTTCGGTACCGTCTTCGTCGCCATTCAATGAAAACGTGATGCCGGTGCGCCTAAAGATCAGGTCAGCTTCGGTTTGCTTGACTTGCACCGTGTCAGCCGATACGCCTTTGAGCCAGGCATCAAAGGCTTGGTAATGCGGGCGGGCGATGCCCTGCGCGTCGCTCATCTCATTAAATATCGGGCTGCTCATGGGGGACTCCGCGTTTTTCAACTAGGGGGCCCAGTGCTTAAGCATGCATCGTGCCGATTGTGTGCTAGCCAGTCGTAAGCATGTACGCCCAATCGGTCATGTTGATGCACCAAAACGGGATGCTGCGCACCACATTAGTGCCAACCCGAAAAGTGCAGCCTGGCACCGCCCGATCTCGGCCAGAGGGAAGACTCAGCCGCCAGTCAGGACGCGCGCCTGCGCCCGCTCTCGCAACAAGGCATGCCCTGTATCGATCATGGGCTGCTCGATCAGGATGTGCAGCACGATGCCCAGCACCAAAGACAGGCTGGCCGTTATGCCAAACATACACAGCAGTTGCGGCACCGAAATCATGGCTATGGTGGACGCATCCGTGGTTTGGAAAGTGAGGATGGCGGCGATCAGCACCATGGGGAAATGGAACAAATACACGGGAAACACCACTTGCGAAAATGGTCGCCATAGGCCCCAGCCCAAAAATGCCCGCAAGCTTGTCGCCACCCGCCCGGCCCACGCGCCCGCACCACCGGCCTGCACCAGCAACACCAGCATCAACACCCCCAAGCAAAACAGATTGCGGTGCAGCACCTGACCCGCCAGATTCAGCCATGGCGAAAAATGCTGGTAATACCAGCTGTCTTGCTGATAGACAGGGAAATACGCCCACAACAAAGCCAGTAGCGCACCACCCAGCGCCCAGGCGGTACCGCGTGCGGGCGGCGTGGGCAGCGCGACGTCCCGGTGGCGCATCCAGGCCCAGATCAGGCCCAACAGCAAGGGGCCGATACGGGTATGGGTTTGAAAGTACATCACGTCCAGAAACAAGGCAGGCGCCACACGCTGCGGATGGAAAAGATAAAACGGAGTTTCGTACGTAATGGGGTATAGCAACGCGGTAGCCAGCACCGGCACAAAAGACAGCACAAACAGCGCCTGCAAAACCCGCAAACCGCCCTGCCCCGGCATGCGCAGCAGCCAGCCCATGAGCAGTGGAAGGATCAGGTAAAACTGCATTTCAATCGAGAGCGACCAACCCACGGGAATAATATTTTTCATCTGAAAGTTGTCGATGAAAAGCAGGTTGTAAATGAGGTTGCGTGCCGCCAGCTCGGGGTTACCCAGGGCATACACCGCGAGCCCTAACAGAAACAATGGATAAATGCGAAACAGGCGGCGGATATAAAAATCACGCGCCGCGATAGTGCCATTGCGGTCGGTTTCGCGCATGAGCGCACCGCCCAGCAGGTAAGCGCTGACCATAAAAAACACATCCACCGCTTTATCCGCATTGGCCAAAAAACCCAGCCAGGACGGCAATTGCGCTGCAAACGCGCTTACGCGGTCAAAGTCCTTGAGCAGGAATAAAGCGCCATAAAAACAATGGAACAAAACAATCGACAAACTGGCCATGCCACGCAGCCCATCCACCACCGGGTCATCCTGCGGGCCGCGTTGGAACACCCGATGCAGGCCGGCTCGCCATTGGATGCGCTGGCGGTAGTTGAACCATACGCTACGCATGGCTATGCCCGTAGTGCAACTTAATTGTGGCGTCCATTAGACATATCACTTGGCGAGGCAAGTTGTGCATCGCAGGCGTTGCTAAGCGGTAGGCCAGCATCAGAGGAATAAATGAATTTGATGGAGAAAGCTTAGGCATCTTCAGTACAAGATCGACTGCAAGGCGCAACATCGTGCGCGTTGCTGCTGCTCAGTCAGTGTAAACCCAAGGCTTAGCGCAACACCCGCCCAGCGATGTATTGATGAAAATCCCACACTGTGCCTTCAAAGTCGGCCGGCGCTAAAGGGCCGCCGTGGTAGTGGCGGCTTTTAAGGCCTTGTTGCACGGCTTCTAGTTGGGCGCGGTCTTCCAAATTGAAGTCTTCGCACAGCTCGCGGTAGCGAATCACATCCGGGTGCTGCGGGTCGGCAATGGTGCCGGTCAAACCCCATTTAATCGCCACCTGGTCGGCATCGACTGGCTGCACTAACAAGTAAAGCGTGACATTGGGCGCCACCGACACCAGCAAGTTGGGAAACACACTAAACAGCACCGAGTAGCGCCGCTCCTGCGGGCTGAGGGCGTCGGGGTAAGGCCCGCGCTCGGGCACAGATGGCGCGTAGCCTGCGGTATAGGCCGTCATGCCCGGCGGCGTGGCGATCTTGCGGCACAGGGCAGTAGGCGTTATCGCGTGCAGCGTCTTGGCGTGCGCCGCGCTCAAGTGGTAGCCCTCCATAAAGTTTTCCACCAGGCATTTCCAATTGGTGTGCCAAACCTCATGGCCGACAAACTGGTGGTGGCGCCCCAAAACATCGTAATTTTTTATCGCGGGTAAGAACGATGCCAGGCGCGGACCTAAAGGCGCCGCTTGTCCATCCAAATTCACAAAAATAAAGTCTTGCCACAACTCGGTGGCAAACACCGGCAAATCACAGCGCGACGTCCTACGCGCAGCCGCTTCCTCCATCAGCGGAGCGTGCAATAAGCGCCCGCCAAGGTCATAGCTCCAGGCGTGGTAGCTGCAGACCAGACGCTGACGGTTGCCCGTGCCCTGCGCGATCAGATTGGCGCGGTGGCGACACACATTGGAGAGCACCTGCACCTGCCCTTCCTTGCCGCGTATCACCAGCAGCGGCTCGCCCGCCAGCTCGCAAGCAAAGTAATCGCCCGGCTGCGCAATCTGCCCTGCGTGGCCCAAGCACACCCACTCCGCGCGGAAAATCGCTTCGCGCTCTAGCGATAAAAACGCCTCACTGGTATAGGCAGCCGGGGGCATGGTGCAGGCCTGCTGCACCGGCTGCGCAGCGCTTTGGGCTAGTTGCTGCAACAAGGTTTGCAGTGAAGAGTGATCGTGCTGCTGATGCATAGGAGGCTCCTGGCAAAGACACAAAACGCCGCACCGAACCGCGCCGGGCTGCGGTATTGTGAGCTAAATCAATTTGGCCAAAAATCTGTACCGGCCCCAGTGCGCTCACAGGCTTGCTATACATTGAGGCCCCAGGAGACCCGTAATGATGCCCGACCGCCCCACCCAGCCAGAACCCCCCAAGGCCTGGCTCATCGTCTGGGCGAGCTTTGTATGCCTCACGGTCATTTTTGGCGTTTCCTATTCCTTCGCCGCCTTTTTTGAAAACTTTTCCCAAGCGTTTTCTGCGCAAAGGGCCGATGTGTCCTTGGTCTTTGGCTTGTGCGGCTTGGTCTATTTTGTGTTGGGCGCGTTGGGCGGCATCTTGGCAGATCGTTGGGGGCCGCGCGTGGTATGCATGACGGGCATGGCGCTGATTGCCCTGGGTTTGTACCTCACCAGCTTGGCGCAGTCCTTAGGCCATATTTATCTGAGCTTTGGCCTGCTGGTGGGCCTGGGCATTGCCTTTGTATATACGCCCGCCATCGCCGCCGTGCAGCCTTGGTTTACTAAGCGGCGGGTGCTGGCCTCGGGCATCGCTGGGTCAGGCGTGGGTGCGGGCACGCTCATTGTGCCGGTCGCGGTCAGCTATCTTTTGGGCCACATTTCCTGGCGTGAAACCCTGCAAGCCATGGCGCTGGGTGTGCTGCTGCTAGGCTGCGGCGCGGCTTATCTTTTGGAACGGGCGCCTTCGCTGGGCGTGGGCGCTAGCGGCCAGGCCAGCGGGCTCACGCTTGCGCAAACGCTCAAGACGCCGGTGTTTCGCTGGCTCTATCTTGGTGCCCTGATTAGTGCGCCAGTCATGTTCATTCCCTTTGCCCATATCTCGGCAGCGGCCAGAGACGCGGGCCTGCCCGATGCGCAGGCGGTAGGGCTAGTGGGTTTGATTGGCATCGGTAGCGTTACCGGCCGCTTTGGCATCGCCTGGGTGGCGAACCGATGGGGCCGCATCCAAACCCTGCTGCTGATGCAATGCCTTTTGGGCCTGAGCTACTTTTTATGGGCAGGCGCGCAAGAGGCTTGGATGTTTTCTATTTTTGCCCTGTGCTTTGGTTTGAGCTACGGCAGCATCGTGTCGCTGATGCCCGCTATTTGCATGGAATTGTTTGGCGGCAAAGCCGTATCAGCCATCATCGGCACGCTTTACACCGGCGCAGCTTTGGGTAATCTGCTGGGGCCGGTGCTGGCCGGTAAGATTTTTGACCTGACCCATAGCTACACTTTGGTTATCTATTTGGCCCTGGGCCTTGCAGCTATCGCAGCGGTCAGTTGCTGGCGCACCCTGAAATATGCTGATCAACAATACTAGCAAAACGCGGTCCTCCCTATGCTGTCCACTTATAGATTTTCACCCCTGATTGCTCCCCTGCTGCTAGCCGCGCTAGTTGGATGCTCGTCGTCACCGCGCCAATCCCAGCAGCCCAATCAAGCCTCAGCTAATCCCCAAGCGCCTTTGACCACCCAACGACAAGACGTCGTCATGCAGGCCATGGCCCTGCTGGATCGCAACTATGTGTACAACGGCAAAAAATTGCATACTGGCTTTGACTGCTCGGGCTTCGTGAGCTTTGTGTACAAAGAGTCAACCGGTGTGGAGTTACGTGGTAGCGCTGCGGACATCGCCGGTAAAACCCGCTCCGTCCCGGCCAATACGGCGACACCGGGGGACTTGGTGTTCTTCAACACCTTGGGCTCGCCCAACTCGCACGTGGGCATTTACATAGGCTCGGGCAAATTCATCCACGCCGCCAATGAGCGCACCGGAGTGCGGATAGACCAAATCACGGCGGACTATTGGGCCAAGCGGCTGGAGGGGTATCGCAGCGTTTTGTAGTGATGGGCAAGGCAGACTTTTAGCGTTTGCCCTATTTACGCACCGGCGGCAAATCCGTGCAAGACCCATGCGCCACTTCCGCCGCCATGCCGATGGACTCGCCCAGCGTGGGGTGCGGGTGAATCGTCTTGCCGATGTCCACCGCGTCCGCGCCCATCTCGATGGCCAACGCAATCTCACCGATCATGTCGCCCGCATGCGTGCCGACCATGCCGCCGCCCAAAATCTTGCCGTGTCCATGGGCTTCGGGGCTGTCGTCAAACAGCAGCTTGGTCACGCCTTCGTCGCGGCCATTGGCAATGGCGCGGCCTGAAGCGGTCCAAGGGAACAGGCCTTTTTTGACCTTGATGCCTTGCGCTTTGGCCTGGTCTTCGGTCAGTCCCACCCAGGCCACTTCAGGGTCGGTGTAGGCCACGCTGGGGATGACGCGGGCGTTGAAGGCCGCAGCGGCGAGTTCTTTGTTGCCTTGCAATTCGCCCGCGATGACTTCCGCAGCCACATGCGCCTCGTGCACCGCTTTGTGCGCCAGCATGGGCTGGCCCACGATATCGCCGATGGCGAAGATATGCGGCACATTGGTGCGCATCTGAATATCGACGTTGATAAAGCCCCGGTCGGTAACGGCGACACCGGCTTTGTCGGCGGCGATCTTTTTGCCATTGGGCGTACGGCCTACTGCTTGCAAGACCATGTCATAAACCTGGGGCGCGGGGGCCGTGCCTCCGGGCTCGGCGCTTTCGAATGTGACTTCGATGCCCTCGGGCAAAGCGCGTGCTGACACGGTTTTGGTTTTCAGCATGATGTTGTCAAAGCGCGGCGAATTCATTTTTTGCCAGACTTTCACCAGGTCTCGGTCCGCGCCTTGCATCAAACCGTCCATCATTTCCACCACGTCCAGGCGTGCGCCCAAAGTGCTGTAAACCGTGCCCATTTCCAGGCCAATGATGCCGCCGCCCAATATCAGCATGCGCTTGGGCACTTCTTTGAGTTCCAGCGCGCCGGTGCTGTCCACCACGCGCGGGTCCTTGGGCATAAAGGGCAGGCGCACTGCCTGGCTGCCTGCGGCGATGATGCAGTTTTTGAAGCCGATCACTTTTTTGCTGCCGGTTTTTTCTTGTGCGCTGCCGCTGGTTTCTTCCACTTCAATGTGGTGGCTGCCCACAAACGCGCCGTAGCCGCGCACCGTGGTGACCTTGCGCATTTTGGCCATAGCGGCTAAGCCACCGGTGAGTTTGCCCACTACTTTTTCTTTGTGGCCGCGCAGTTTGTCGATGTTGACGGCGGGTGCGCCAAAGTCCACACCCAGGTCGGCCATGTGGCTGACTTCGTCCATCACTGCGGCCACGTGCAACAAGGCTTTGGACGGGATGCAGCCCACGTTGAGGCACACACCGCCCAGGCTGGCGTAGCGCTCTACCAAAATGACTTTCAGGCCTAGGTCTGCGGCGCGAAAGGCGGCGGAGTAACCGCCCGGGCCTGCGCCTAAAACCAGCAGGTCGCAGTCCATATCGACAGCGCCTGCGTAGCTGGACGCGGGGATGGATTGCTTCGCTTCGCTCGCAATGACGGGTGTTGTGGGGGTAGCGGGTGCGGTGGGGGTGGCGGTAGCTGTGGATTGCTTCGCTGCGCTCGCAATGACGGGATCGGCTGCGGCAGCGGGTGCGGTGGCGGAAGGTGCACTGGCCGCAGTCGGAGCGAGCGCAGAGCCCTCGCCTTGCAGCACCAAGACCAGCGAGCCTTGCTTGACCTTGTCGCCCAACTGCACTTTCAGTTCCTGCACCACGCCGCCGTGGCTGGAGGGGATTTCCATGGAGGCTTTATCCGACTCCACGGTAATCAGGCTTTGCTCCGGCGCGATGGTGTCGCCGGGCTTGACCAGTATTTCGATGACGGTAACTTCGTCAAAGTCGCCAATGTCCGGGACCTGGATATTGATAAGTGCCATGTCGTTCTCAATCGGTTGGGGGCCGCGCTGCGTCGGGCAGCGCGCAGCCCCGCACAGGTTTAAAGGAGCACGCGACGGAAGTCGCCAAGGATTTGGCCCAAATAGGCATTAAAGCGCGCAGCCGCAGCGCCGTCGATGACGCGGTGATCCCAGGTCAAGGACAAGGGCAGCATCAAACGCGGCATAAATTCTTTGCCGTTCCACACCGGCTCCATCTGGCTTTTGCAGACGCCCAAAATGGCTACTTCGGGTGCGTTGATGATGGGCGTGAAGTAACGTCCGCCGATACCGCCTAAGCTGGAAATGGTAAAGGTGGCCCCCGTCATTTCTGCGGGGCTTAACTTGCCTTCGCGCGCCTTTTTGGCCAGTTCGCCCATTTCCTGGCTGATTTGCAGCACGCCTTTTTGATCTGCGTCTTTGAGCACCGGCACCATCAGGCCATTGGGCGTGTCGGCAGCAAAGCCGATGTGCCAATAGTTTTTATAGACCAGCGCGTCGCCGTCCAGGCTGCTATTGAAGTCGGGGAATTTTTTCAGCGCCGCCACGCAGGCCTTGATCAAGAAAGCCAGCATGGTGACCTTAACGCTTGCGTTAATTCCAGCTTTTGCCGCTTTTTCGTTTTCTAGGTTGGTCAGCAGGCGGAAGGCTTCCAGCTCGGTGATGTCGGCGTCGTCATGGTTGGTGACCGCCGGAATCATGATGGCGTTGCGCAGCAAATTGGCACCGCTGATTTTCTTGATGCGGCCCATCTCTTTGCGCTCGATGGGGCCAAACTTGGCGAAGTCCACCTTGGGCCAGGGGATGAGACCCAAGGCAGCGCCGTCGCCGCCGGACGCTGCCGGGGCCTTGGCGGACTGGGCTTTGGTCTGCGTGGCACCGGCCATCACGGCTTTAGTGAAGGCGTGCACATCGTCCTGCGTGATGCGGCCTTTGGGGCCGCTGCCTTTGACTTCATCGATAGGCACGCCCAACTCGCGCGCAAACTTGCGCACCGAAGGCGATGCATGTGGAAGGCCGGGCGCGGGGGTGCCGGGTACATGCGCAGGTGCTGCGGCCACTGCGGACACGGCGGGGGCGGGGGCACTGGCAACTTGCACAGCCGGTGCCGCCACCGAGGTAGGCGCAACGGGCAAAGGTGCTGCAGCAGGCGCTGGCGCGGCCGAAGGTGCAGGCGCTAAAGGCGCAGCCGGTGGCGCGGTTGCAGCACCCGCAGCCGCACCCGCAGCCACTTCCAGCATCACCACCGGCGAGCCTTGCTTGACCTTGTCGCCCAAGGCCACCTTGATCGCAGTCACCACGCCAGCGGCAGCGGAGGGGATTTCCATAGAGGCTTTGTCGCTCTCCACGGTAATAAGGCTTTGCTCCGCTTGGATGGTGTCGCCCACTTTAACCAGCAACTCAATCACGGTGACTTCGTCAAAATCGCCGATATCGGGTACGTGGATTTCAATATTTGCCATAGTGCGTCTCCCGGAAATTTAAGCGTGCAATGGGTTGATCTTGTCGGCTTTGATGCCGTACTTGGCAATCGCCTGCGCCACCACTTCTGTCGTGACGGCGCCCTCTTCCTGCAAAGCCTTTAACGCGGCCAGCACAATGTAGTGGCGGTTTACTTCAAAGTGCTCGCGCAGCTTGCTGCGGAAGTCGCTGCGACCAAAACCGTCGGTGCCCAACACTTTGTAAGCCCGGCCTTTGGGGATGAATGGGCGAATCTGCTCGGCATAGGCTTTCATGTAGTCCGTAGCGGCAACCACGGGGCCGCTATGGCCTTCGAGCTGTTGGCTGACAAAGGACACACGGGCTTTCTCCAGCGGATGCAGCATATTGAAGCGCTCGCAGTCCTGGCCTTCGCGGGTCAGTTCGTTAAAGCTGGGGCAGCTCCATACATCAGCTTGTACGCCCCAGTCTTGCGCCAACAGCGCTTGTGCGGCAATTGATTCGCGCAAGATGGTGCCCGAGCCCAGCAACTGCACGCGCGCCGCGCCTTTATTGGCCTTGGTTTGCGCTGCGCCGGGTTTGCACAAGTACATGCCTTTGATGATTTGTTCTTCGGTGCCTGCCGCCAGGCCCGGCATGGCGTAGTTTTCGTTGAGCAGGGTGATGTAGTAAAAAACATTGTCTTGCTTTTCAACCATGCGCTTTAAGCCATGGTGCATGATGACCGCCACTTCGTGCGCAAACGTGGGGTCATAGCTCAGGCAATTGGGGATAGTGCCGGCCAGGATATGGCTGTGGCCGTCTTCATGCTGCAAGCCTTCGCCATTGAGCGTGGTGCGGCCCGATGTGCCACCCAGCAAAAATCCGCGCGCCTGCATATCGCCAGCGGCCCAGGCCAAGTCGCCAATGCGCTGAAAGCCGAACATCGAGTAATAGACATAAAACGGAATCATGATGCGGTTGCTGGTGCTGTAGCTTGTCGCTGCCGCAATCCAGCTGCTCATACCGCCGGCCTCGTTAATGCCTTCTTGCAAAATCTGGCCTTGCTTGTCTTCTTTGTAGTACATCACCTGGTCTTTGTCGACCGGGGTGTAGAGCTGGCCGTCCGGGTTGTAAATACCGATCTGGCGGAACAAACCTTCCATACCAAAGGTACGCGCCTCGTCCACCAAAATCGGCACTACACGCGGGCCAATCGCTTTGTCACGCAGTAGCGTAGTTAGGAAGCGCACATAGGCCTGCGTGGTGGAAATCTCGCGGCCTTCCACAGTGGGCTCAATCACGGCTTTGAAGGTGTCCAACGAAGGCACAGTAAATTGCTCATCGGCCTTCACGCGGCGGTGCGGCAAGTAGCCACCCAGAGCCTTGCGCCGCTCGTGCAAATAGCGCATCTCGGGCGTGTCATCGGCTGGTTTGTAAAACGGAATTTTGGCGAGTTCGCTATCCGGAATCGGGATATTGAAGCGGTCGCGGAAGGCTTTGATGTCTTCGTCCGTCAGCTTCTTGGTTTGGTGCACATTGTTCTTGCCCTCGCCGCTTTTGCCCATGCCAAAACCTTTGATGGTTTTGATCAATAGCACCGTCGGCTGGCCTTTGTGGTTCACCGCCTGGTGGTACGCGGCATAGACTTTTTTGGAGTCGTGGCCGCCACGACGCAGTTCAAAAATTTCTGCGTCGCTCATGTGCTCCACCATTTTGGCGGTGCTGGGGTGTTTGCCGAAAAAGTGTTTGCGCACATAGGCGCCGTCGTTGGCCTTCATGGCTTGGTAATCGCCATCGACCGTATCCATCATGACCTTGCGCAGCGCGCCGTCTTTGTCGCGCGCCAGCAGCGGGTCCCAGCTGCTGCCCCAGACCAGCTTGATCACATTCCAACCTGCGCCACGGAATTCGCCCTCCAGCTCTTGGATGATTTTTCCGTTGCCCCGTACCGGGCCATCTAAGCGCTGCAAATTGCAGTTGATGACAAATATCAGGTTGTCCAGCTTCTCGCGCGCGGCCAAGCCGATAGCGCCCAGGGACTCGACCTCGTCCATCTCGCCGTCGCCGCAGAAAACCCAAACCTTGCGGTTTTCGGTATTGGCAATACCGCGTGCATGCAAATACTTGAGAAAGCGCGCTTGGTAAATCGCCATCAGCGGCCCTAAGCCCATGGACACGGTGGGGAACTGCCAAAACTCGGGCATTAGCTTGGGATGCGGGTAGCTGGACAAGCCTTTGCCATCGACTTCCTGGCGGAAGTTGAGCAACTGCTCTTCGCTCAAGCGGCCTTCCAGGAAAGCGCGGGCATAAACGCCCGGCGCTACGTGGCCTTGGATAAACAAGCAGTCGCCGCCGTGGTTCTCGCTCTCAGCGTGCCAAAAATGGTTAAAGCCCGCGCCGAACAAACTGGCCAGCGAGGCGAACGAACCGATATGGCCACCCAGATCTCCACCGTCCGCTGGGTCGTGGCGGTTGGCCTTGACGACCATGGCCATCGCGTTCCAGCGCATATAGGCACGCAGGCGCTCTTCGATTTCCAGATTGCCCGGCGAACGCTCTTCGTGATCCGGTTCGATGGTGTTGACATAAGCCGTGGTAGCCGAAAAAGGCAGATCAATGCTTTTTTGGCGGGCATGCTCTAGCAGTTGCTCTAACAAGTAGTGCGCGCGCTCGGGGCCTTCGGCCTCGATAACGGCAGACAGAGCGTCCATCCACTCCCGGGTTTCCTGGTTATCGATGTCACTGCCGATACCCAAAGGTAGGGGCTTAGCGTTGTTTTGCGCTGTGCTGGTCATGGCGTCTCCTGCTGGTGTGGTGCTTGTAGCGTACAGGATTAGATTTTCCCACAACTTTAGCAAAATTTCAAATAATGCTTTTGTATTTTGCTATGTGAAATATAAAGTCAGGCAAATCTGGGTCTCTAAGCGGGGCTCTACACTCAGCCGATGTCCAACGCCGAGACCTATTCGCTGCAAGCCGAGCCAGACCTGTCCACGGTCAAGCGGGCCAGGCGCTGGTGGCGCCGGCTCTCGCCGCAGCGCCAAGACCGGGTGGCCATGCTGGCGCCGCTGGCGGCGGTGGTCTTATTTATGGCGGCCATTGTCTCGGCGCTGCTTTATTTACAAATCGAAGAGGCCGACCGCGAGCAAGAAGGCGTGCGCCGGGATGTGGAATACACCCAGCAGCAACTGCGCCTGCGCCTGTTGGAACGGCAGGAACAATTTGGCGCGCTGGGCCGGGAGTTGGGCGGCCAGGAGTTGGACGCGCGGGCCTTTCGCCTGCGGGTGATCGCCCTGCTCAACCAATACCCCGAAGTCCATGGCGCGGCCTGGCTGGATGCGCAAAAGCGCTTGCGCTCCAGCGGCGGTGCCACCTTTAACTGGAGCTACCCGGCCTACGGCAGCAACGCCGTCGCGCTGGACGCCGATGGCGACTACGCCTTTAAATGGGCTGCGGCGCAGCGCCAGGTCGTCTATTTAATGCAGCCCAAAACGGGCGCAGCCGCGCCCTTGTTGCAGCTATATATCCCGCTGGTGGAAAAAGGCCAGTCCGCAGGCGTCATCCTGGCCGAGTTGTCTATCGACGGCCTGTACCGCTACGGCATACCCAACGAAATTGCCGCCCGTTATGGTATTTCGCTCCTAGACGCCAAAGGCAATGTCGTGGCTGGCGTGGCCCTGCCCATCAAAAGGCCGGTCAGCCAAATCCTGCCCTGGACGCGCAAGCCCAGCAGCTACTCCATGGCCGTCTCGCCCGTGGGCTCGGACCTGATGGTGCGCGCCGAGGCCTACCGGGCCTCCATGGGCGTGATCGGCACCGGCTTGTTCTGGCTGGTCAGCGCCCTGAGCGTGATGACCGCTTGGATGCTGATTGCCAACTGGCGCCACAGCCGCAAGCGTTTGCAAGCGCAGCAGGCACTGCTGTCCGAGACCAATTTCCGCCGCGCCATGGAAAACTCCATGCTCACCGGTATGCGCGCCATGGACTTGCAGGGGCGCATTACCTATGTGAACGCAGCTTTTTGCATGATGACCGGTTTGAGCGAGTCCGAACTGGTGGGCCGCACCGCGCCCTTCCCCTATTGGCCCGAAAGCGACCGCGAAGAGCTGTCGACCCTGCTGACCCAAGAACTGTCGGGCAAGACCAGCCAGGGCGGCATCCAGGTGCGCGTCAAGCGCCGTGACGGCGGCTTGTTTGACGCCCGCCTGTATGTGGCGCCGCTGATCGACGCCATGGGCACGCAAACCGGCTGGGTTACGTCCATGACCGACATCACCGAGCCCAACCGGGTGCGCGAGCAGTTGTCTGCCTCGCACCAGCGATTTACCACCGTGCTGGAGGCGCTGGACGCTTCTATCTCGGTGGCGCCCCTGGGCAGTGACGAACTGGTGTTTGCCAACAAGCTCTACCGCCAGTGGTTTGGCACCGCAGCGGGCGGGCATTTGCAATTGGTGGCTGAGGCCGGCGTGCCACAAAGCCGTACCAATCACGACAACCAAAGCGACGATGTGGACTTGTTTGCCGGTCTGCCGCTCAACACCCTGGCCGAGGCTGACGCTGAAAGTGCCGAAATCTACATCAGTGCCCTGGGCAAATGGCTGGAAGTGCGCACGCGCTACCTGGGCTGGGTGGACGGGCGCCTGGCGCAAATGGTGATTGCCACCGACATCAGCAGCCGCCGTCTGGCCGAAGAACAAGCAGCGACGCAAGCCGAACGCGCCCAAAGCGCCAGCCGCATGATCACCATGGGCGAGATGGCCTCTAGCGTGGCACACGAACTGAACCAACCGCTGACCGCGATCAACAACTATTGCAACGGCATGGTCTCGCGCATCAAAGACCAGCAAATCACCCAAGACGAACTGCTGGGCGCGCTGGACAAAACAGCCAGGCAGGCGCAGCGCGCGGGGCAGATCATTCACCGCATTCGCAGCTTTGTGAAACGCAGCGAACCCAACCGCATGCTGGCTGAAGTAGAGCCCATGGTGGCCGCTTCGCTGGAGCTGGCGGACATTGAGCTGCGCCGCTTTAATGTGCGCCTGAACTGCAATGTGGCCGGGCGCCTGCCGGCCTTGCTAGTGGACCGGATTTTGATCGAGCAGGTACTGGTCAATTTGCTACGCAATGCGGCTGAATCAGTAGACGCAGCGCAGCGCGCCAGCCCCGAGCGCATTGTGGATTTGCGCGTGGTGGCTAGTGTTTTTGAAGGCAAAAAAAGTATTGAGTTTTCGGTACAAGACAGCGGCAAAGGCATCGCCCCTGATGTGATGCCGCGCCTGTACGAAGCCTTCTTCTCCACCAAGGCCGAGGGCATGGGCATCGGCCTGAGCCTGTGCCGCTCTATCGTCGAGTCGCACCGCGGGCGCCTGACAGCGGAGAACCTCTACAATGAAGGCGCAGTTACCGGCTGTAAGTTCACGTTCTGGCTGCCCTTGAGCTAAAGCGGCACAACAAGAAAAGAAGTTTGCATCAAGCGAGAAAAACAATGCAGGAATCTTCCAATAGTTTGCTCCCGAAAAAAGGTACTGTGTATGTCGTTGATGACGACGAGGCGGTGCGGGACTCTGTGCAATGGTTGCTCGAAGGCAAGGGCTACCGCGTTCGCTGCTTTGACTCTGCCGAATCCTTTCTCAGCCGCTACGACGCCCGCGAAGTGGCCTGCCTGCTGGTCGATATTCGCATGGGCGGCATGACCGGGCTGGAGTTGCAAGCCCGCCTGATTGAAATCCGCTCGCCCCTGCCCATTGTGTTTATTACCGGCCACGGCGATGTGCCCATGGCAGTGGACACCATGAAAAAAGGCGCGATGGACTTTATCCAAAAGCCTTTCAAAGAAGCCGATCTGGTGCGCTTGGTGGAACAAATGCTGGACCACGCCAAAGACTCGTTTGCCGACTCGCAATTGGCCGCCAACCGCGACTCGCTGCTATCCAAACTAACCATGCGCGAATCGCAAGTGCTAGAACGCATCGTGGCCGGGCGCCTGAACAAACAAATTGCCGACGACCTGGGCATTAGCATCAAAACGGTGGAGGCGCACCGCGCCAACATCATGGAAAAGCTCAGCGCCAATACCGTGGCTGATTTGCTAAAAATCGCCCTGGGCCAATCCAACCCCAAGGCTTAAGTCAACCCAGATATGTCATTGCGAGCGCAGCGAAGCAATCCAGTATGACTTTGCAATATGGCTCTAATGGATCGCCGCGTCGCTACGCTCCTCGCGATGACGATGTTTGCGCCCCTCGCAGCGTCGCTTTTTTAGGCTTGCAAGTCGCGGTCTCACTGCGGTGCTGGCGCATAGGCGGCATCTCATTGCAGGCTAACTTCCTTCCTCCTTTTCTCCACTTGTTTATAAGACCCAAGCCATGACAACACCCCACACAGCTTCCATCATCGACGGCAATACGCTATCTGCCCAATTACGTGCCGACGTGATGCGCCGCGCTGATGCGCTCAAAGCGCGTGGCATCACACCCGGTCTGGCGGTATTGCTGGTAGGCGAGAACCAGGCCTCACAGGTCTATGTGCGTAACAAGGTCAAAGCCTGTGCCGACGCAGGCCTGCATTCGGTGCTCGAGCGCCATGACGCAAATATGACCGAAGCGGCCCTGCTGGCGCGCATTGACGCGCTCAACAAAGACCCGTCCATCCACGGCATTTTGGTACAGCTGCCAGTACCTAAACATATCGATGCCAACAAAGTCATTGAAGCTATCGCTCCCGAAAAAGATGTCGATGGATTCCACATCGCAAGCGCCGGTGCTTTGGTGGTGGGCCAGCCAGGCTTTGTACCCTGCACGCCTTATGGTTGCATGAAGATGCTCGAATCCATTGGCTATGACTTGCGCGGCAAACACGCTGTCGTTATTGGCCGCAGCAATATCGTGGGCAAACCCATGGCCATGCTGTTGCTGCAACAAAACGCCACCGTCACGATTTGCCACAGTGGCACCAAAGACCTCAAAGCCATGACGCTGCAAGCCGATGTCATCGTCGCCGCAGTAGGCAAGGTGAATGTGCTGACGGCCGATATGGTCAAGCCCGGCGCGGTGGTCATCGACGTGGGCATGAACCGCAACGCCGAGGGCAAACTCTGCGGCGATGTGGACTATGCGGGCGTGCGCGAAGTGGCCAGCCACATTACCCCGGTACCCGGTGGAGTGGGCCCCATGACCATCACCATGCTGCTGGTCAACACCTTGGAATCTGCGGAGCGCCTGGTATGAGTGACAACCCTTTGCTTGGCCAAGGCTTGCCCCGCTTTGACGCGATAGAGCCCGAGCATGTGGAACCGGCCATAGCGGCATTGCTGGCGCAGTCACAAACGGCGCTCGATACCGTAACCGCCCCCGCCTTCCCTGCGCAATGGCTGGCGCTATCGGCCACCTTGGACGTGGCGGTAGAAAACCTAGGCGTGGCCTGGGGCGCGGTCAGCCACCTCAATAGCGTCAACGACAGCCCGGCGCTGCGTGCTGCTTACAACGCGGCCCTGCCAAAAGTCACCGACTTTTTTACGCGCTTAGGTGCCGATGAAAAACTCTATGCCAAGTACAAGGCCATGGATGTAGCCAGCCTCAATGCCGAGCAACAACAAGCCCACAAAAACGCCATACGCAACTTCGTATTGGGCGGTGCAGAACTGAGCGGTAGCGCGCGCGAGCGCTTTGCGCAGATACAAGAGCGCCAGGCCGAGCTAAGCCAAAAGTTTAGCGAAAACGCACTGGACGCGACCGACGCTTTTGCGTACTACGCGCGCACGGACGAAGTTGATGGCGTGCCTGCCGATGTACTGGATACCGCCCTTGCAGCGGCCAAAGCCGAAGGCAAAGAAGGCTACAAACTCACGCTCAAGATGCCCTGCTACCTGCCGGTGATGCAGTTTGCGCACAGCAGCGCCTTGCGCCAGATTTTGTACCGCGCCTATGCCACGCGCGCGTCCACCGAGGCGCCGACGGACATGCACAAGTTTGACAACAGCGCCACCATGCAAGAGATTTTGGCACTGCGCAAAGAGGAATCAGCCTTGCTCGGCTTTGCCAACTTCGCCGCACTGTCAATTGCGCCCAAGATGGCGGACTCGCCCGATACCGTGATCCGCTTTTTGCGCGACCTGAGCGCCAAGGCCCGCCCCTTTGCCGAAAAAGACGTGGCCGAGCTGCGCGCTTTTGCTGCCGAACATTTGAATCTGCAAGACCCGCAGGCCTGGGATTGGCCCTATATCGGCGAGAAGCTCAAAGAAGCGCGCTACGCCTTTAGCGAGCAAGAAGTCAAGCAGTACTTCACCGCGCCCAAGGTGCTGGCCGGGCTGTTCAAAATCGTAGAGACTTTGTTTGACGTCAGCATCAGCGCCGACAGCGCGCCGGTGTGGCATCCAGAAGTGAAATTTTTCCGCATCGAGCGCCAGGGCGCTTTGATCGGGCAGTTTTACCTGGATCCGAGTGCGCGCAGTGGCAAGCGCGGCGGCGCCTGGATGGACGGTGTGTTGGGCCGCTGGTTGCGGCCCGATACCGGTACATTGCAAACGCCGGTGGCGCATCTGGTCTGTAATTTCGCGCTAGGCAGCACGGTCGATGGCGTGGAAAAACCCGCCTTGCTTACGCACGACGATGTGATCACCTTGTTCCACGAATGCGGCCACGGCCTGCACCATTTGCTCACGCAAGTAAGCGAGCGCGATGTGGCGGGTATCAGCGGCGTGGAGTGGGATGCGGTGGAACTGCCCAGCCAATTCATGGAAAACTTTTGCTGGGAGTGGAATGTGATCCGCCACATGACCGCGCATGTGGATAGCGGCCAGCCCCTGCCGCGCGCCTTGTTCGACAAAATGCTGGCGGCGCGCAACTTTCAAAGCGGCATGCAAACCCTTCGCCAAATCGAATTTGCTTTGTTCGACATGCTGCTACACAGCGCGCACGACCCGGCAGCCGATTTGATGGATTTACTGCGCACGGTGCGCACCGAAGTAGCGGTACTACCCAGCCCGGAATTCAACCGCTCGGTGCACACCTTCAGCCATATTTTTGCCGGGGGTTACGCTGCGGGCTACTACAGCTACAAATGGGCTGAAGTGCTGAGCGCCGACGCCTATGCGGCCTTTGAAGAAAGCGCGGACGCCGAAGGCACACCCGACCCCGCCACCGGCAAAAAATACCTGCACGCGATTTTGGAAGCGGGGGGCAGCCGCCCGGCCATGGAATCGTTCAAAGCCTTTCGCGGACGCGAGCCCAGCATGGACGCCCTACTGCGGCATCAAGGGATGGGCGCAAGCGCTTAAAGCTTGATTTCCGTGCTGAAGTTGATGCCAGTGCGCGCCAAGCGGGAGTTGTAAACGCTGGCGCCGCTGCTGTTGCTGCTGAGGGACTCATTGGCCAGCGGCGCAATATTGCTCAGCGCCAAGCGCATAGATGCCTTGTCACTGACCGTCCAACGCACAAACATATCGATGCTGCGGCTGCGGCCCTGATCCAAGGTTTGACTTAAGGTTTGGCGGGTTACAAAATCAGGCGTGAAGGCGAAGTTGCCACCGATGGTCAGTGGCATGCTGTTGAAACGGTAATCCATCCCGAACGTACCAGACCAGGGCTGCTGCCCATCCAGGCGGTTGTCCGGCCCTGGCAAGGTATCCACTTCGGATCGGTAAAAGTTCAGCGCGCTGCGCAAACTCAAAGGCATCTTGGCATCAAACAGTGCGGGCAGCAATTCACCAGCGCGGCCTTTGAGTTCCACCTCCAGCCCCGCTGCCCTGCCCGATGAAAAATTCATCGCTTGTGACACCCAGCGCGGGGCAGTGGCGTAGTCCGGGCTGGCTTGCAAGCTCGTCACGCCGCGCACCAGGTCACTGATCTCGCGATAAAAAATACCCACGCTAAACAGACCGCCGCTGGGCAGGTATTTTTCATAGGCCAAGTCCAGGCCGGTAGCCAGTTCTGGCCGCAGCGCCGGGTTGCCCACACTGTCCGGGGACAGCACCGTATTGCTCTGGCTTAAGTCGGTGTACATCGCATTGGGCGTAGGCCGCGCCAGCAGGGTCGAGATGTCGGGCGCTTTATAGCTGCGGGTCAGGCTGGCGCGCACCAAGTCTTTGCCCGCCGCATCCAATTTATAGGCCACATGCAGCATGGGCGTGAGTACGGCGCTGGTATTACTGAGGTCTATCTCCCTGCCGGTGCTTTGCGTGGCGATACGCTCATGGCGCAGGCCCAGCGTGGCCGACCATTGCGGTGAAAGTTGCCACTCATCCTGCACAAAGAGCGCAGTTTTTTGCACTTGCGCGGAAAACGCCTGGCCTTCCAGGCCGCTTATCAAGGCAACACCTTGCACGCTAGCGTCGCGCGTCTCTTCGCGCTGGCGCAGTTCCAAGTCCCAGCCCAGCGCCAGGCTGTGCGCTTCGTTGATCAGCCGCGTGTAATTACCCGCCTGGGTCAGCGAGGCCTCGCGGTTATCGCCCAGGGTGCGTTGCTGCAGTGCGCCCGTGCCCTGGCTTTGGTTGTCAAAGCGGCCACGCGAAGCCTGGATGCCGGCCTTGAGCTCGACGCGTTCATCCGCAGAAAAATTATTCACCCATTGCAAACGGCTGCGAGCAAATTCCCAGCCGCCTTCGTTGTTGGTGTCGCCATCGAGCGCGGGGCTACCTGCCATCACCTGGTTGCGGTAGCGCGTAGTGCTATTCCAAGCGCCGCTCTGCACAAAGGACTGCCAGCTCAAGGTTTCATCTTCACTGATACGCCACGTCAGTACCGGCCCTAGGTTGATGCCCTGGCCTTGGTAGCGGTTATCGCCTTTTTGAATCGCGTCGATGGGCGTGCCGTTATCCGCAAGGCTTTGTCGGTGGATTTCGCTGTCAATCTGGCCGCGCCACTGAAAAGTGGAAATAGGCAAGCTCAGCGACAAATCGCCCCATTTTTCACCCAGAGTAAAACTACCTGAAACGGTCGGCTTTTCAAAGCGATAAGCGGCGCTTAAACGCAAGTCACGCTGCGAGCGCTTGGGTGCGTCTTTCAAAATAATGTTGATGGTGCCCGCCACCGCTTGCGCGCTTTGGCTAGCGGTGGGGCCTTTGCTTACCTCAATGCGTTCGACCAAGGCCGGGTCCAACTGGTCCAGCGCAAAGCCAGGAGGCGCCGGGTCGCCGTTGATCAAGATTTGGGTATAGCCCGCGCTCATGCCGCGCAAGCGTGGGGCGTTGCCCTGCATGGTGACGCCCGGCAAGCGCTGCAAGACATCGGCCACATTGGTGTCGCCAAACTTGTCCAACTCTTCGCGGCCATAGACTTGCTTAGCGGTGCTGGCGCGCCGGCGCAGCTCGGCATCGGTTTGGCGGGTACTGATCTCTACGCGTTCGAGCTTGGCGCCGGGTGCGGGGCCAGACTCGAGGCTGGCCCCGGTTTCCTGGGCCTGCGCGGCGGCAAGGCCGG
This sequence comes from uncultured beta proteobacterium, assembly GCA_903951445.1. Classification (GTDB taxonomy): domain Bacteria; phylum Pseudomonadota; class Gammaproteobacteria; order Burkholderiales; family Burkholderiaceae_C; genus Allorhodoferax. Next base: position 10,999 of record CAJBBZ010000223.1, on the reverse strand, counting down.
CGCTAAAGATAACAATGCCTGTAACAAGGCGCGGCATCGGTGCCGGATAAATAAAACGGTGCATGGGCACACTGTAGCGCCATGGTGTGAATGCGCCGCCCTGGCGCGGGCGATACACGCAGGCCGTCAAAGCCCATCGGTGCTCAGCAGCCCTTTTGGGCCAGGGCTTGCGGTGGCTGTCTGCCCGCCCCCCCATTGCATAAGGTTTGCACGGCAGTGCGGTGCGCTGTCGCCCCAACTTGCCTCAGCGATTTAGCCACGGGCCAGGTGTGCTGCATGCCCAGGTTTTACGCCGCCTATTCTTCGCCCCGCACCCGCACAAAGCTAGCAAAGCGCGGAATGCCTTGGGGCGTGCGCTCGCGGTAACGGTAGGTGACCCAACTGCCCACCGCAGGCGGCGTGCGCCGGTCAGCCTGGCTAAAGCCAGTGCCCAGGGTGAAGCGCTTTTTGTCCGGCGTCTCCAGCAAAAGTCCGCCCATCTGGCCCTTGAACTTGCCTTTACCGGGCACCAGCGCCAGTACCCGGCCTTCTTCATCGGGCTCGGGTTTGAGTTTGCGTACCGCCTTGCTGCGGCCTGGTTGCCACAGCGCGTCCCAATGGTGTAACACCAGCCCTTCGCCACCTTGGTCCACCACGCTTTGCAAGCGGTCGGGCACTTCATGCGCCTGGGCCACTTTGGCCTGTGCCACGACCAGCAGCCACTTGGCTTCGGTGCCGGACAACAAGTCTTGCGCCCGTTGGTAGCGCTGGCGGAAGGTCAAACCGGTGGCGGGCGCATCAAATACCATGTAGCGCACTGCGCGCCATTCCTCGTCCACTGGCTGGGCCTTGCGCACCGTCCCGGACAGGCGGTCAAACTTGCCTCGACCCATCCACAGCTCGCCGTCCAGCGCCTCTGCGGGTAGCGCGGCCAAAAACCATTCTGGTGCGGCAATCTCGCGGCCGCTGCGAAAACGCAATTTTTTGCCGTCCCACAGAGCGCGCACCCCGTCTAGTTTTTCGCTGAGTGCATAGGCACGCGCGTCTAATTGTTTATCCCAGGATGTCGCCCATTCGGCCAGCGAGCCGCCCGGGGCTGCCATTGTTTCTTGGCGCGCTTGCTTGGCTTCGGGTGCGCTCTTGTGCGCTTTGGGAGCTGCTTCGGCACCCGCATGCTTAGTCGCCCGGCCTAGCCCCGGCCAGCAGGCCAAGGTGCTCGCAATTGCCAGGGCAATCGCCTTGATTCGGAAAATTTGCGCAGGACTGCGCGCTTGGACGGCTGTCCGGTCTTGGATTTTCATAGTTCCCCCTGGTAGCGGCGCCTTGTGCGCTGCCTAGGGCTTAACTGTATCCAATTTTGTAAGGAATAAAGCCGTGCCGCTACATCAAGAGCCGCGAGGAACGCGGCACATGCGACATCAAAAACTCCATTTGGTCCGCCAGGATGCGGCGGTTACGCAGGATGAAGTCTTCCCACAGGCTGGGCACGTAGGGCGCGAAAAGCAAAGGCATGTGCGCTTGCTCGGGCGTACGGTGGCTTTTGCGGTGGTTGCAGGGGCGGCAGGCGGTGACCACGTTCATCCAGTTGTCCACGCCATTTTGCGCAAAGGGAATGATGTGCTCGCGCGTCAGGTCGGACTCGTGAAAATGTCCGCCGCAGTAGGCGCAGACATTGCGATCGCGGGCAAAGAGCTTGCTGTTGGTCAGGCCCGGACGCAAATTAAAGGGGTTGATATTGGGCACGCCCCGGGTGCCGATGATGCTATTGACGCGGATCACCGATTGCAGGCCGGTGATGGCATTGTGGCCGCCGCGGAAAACGGCGATCTCGCCGCCGGACTCCCAGCGCACTTCGCCTGCTGCGTAATTGACGACCGCTTGCTCAAGGGAAATCCAGGACTGCGGAAGCCCCTGGGCCGACAACTTCAGTACTTTCAAGCAATTCCTCCAGATCAGCTAAGACACCGGGAAAACCACGTCACACTGGGCGACCCCTCTGCGGGCCCTGAAGGCTGGAGAGGGGCTGCGTCACAATATACCCTGTTTCAGTGACACCACGGCCAAGCCATAGAGCCCTAGACAAGATATGCATAAGTCCAAACCCGTCATTGCGAGCGCAGCGAAGCAATCCATTTTGGCTTACGAATCAAGCGCTTATAGATCGCCGCAGCGCAGTGCCGCTCGCGACAACGGGGCTTTGCAGTCCTTCCCAATGGCAAGCACCAGATAACAAAATACAAGCAAATGCAATTTTTCCGCGGCTACCAGCATCCGGGTCTCGCCCCGGCCTGCGCCTTGACCATTGGCAATTTTGACGGCGTACACCGTGGTCACCAGGCCATGCTGGCGCTCTTGCGCAGCGAAGCGCAGCAGCGCGGCGTGCCCAGCTGCGTGCTGACCTTTGAGCCGCATCCGCGCGACTACTTCGCCCTGCACCTGCACAAACCCGAGCTAGCCCCCAGCCGGGTAGGCACCTTCCGCGACAAATTGCAGGAACTGGCCCAGTGCGGTGTGGACCAAACCGTGGTGCTGCCCTTTAACGCCGCCCTGGCCAGCCAGAGCCCGCAAGACTTTGTGCAAAAAGTGCTGGTACAAGGCCTAGGCGCGCGCTATGTGCTGGTGGGCGACGACTTTCGCTTTGGCGCCCAGCGTGCGGGCGATTACGCGATGCTGGACGCCGCCGGCGAAGCCCATGGCTTTGACGTGGCGCGCATGAACAGCTACGAGGTGCATGGCCTGCGCGTCTCCAGCTCGGCAGTGCGTGCCGCATTGACCGAAGGCCATATGGCGCAGGCGGCCCGCTTGCTGGGCCGCCCCTACCGCATTTCCGGCCATATCGTGCATGGTCGCAAGCTCGGGCGCACCCTGGGTTTTCGCACCCTCAACTTGCGTTTTCCACGCTGGAAGCCCGCGGCCAGCGGCATCTTTGTGGTGCTGGTGCATGGGCTTGCCGACAAGCCGCTTGCGGGTGTAGCCAATATGGGTGTGCGCCCGTCGCTAGACCCCAGTGATGTGAACGGCGGGCGCGTGCTGCTGGAAACCCATTGCCTTGACTGGCCCGCGAGCCTGGGCCAAGACGGGGGCTACGGTAAAATTATTAGCGTGGAACTGCTGCATAAACTACACGACGAACTCACGTACGACGGCCTGGACGCCCTGACGCAAGGGATACAGCGCGACTGCGATGAAGCCCGCGCCTGGCTCGCCGCCCGAATTTGACAGGGCACACCGGCGCACCTTGCCCCGCGCCAATCGCCCCTACAGCGCAAGCCGACGCCCACCCTGGCGCAGCGCAGCCCCCAATAACGGCCCCAAAGCCAGCACCTGAGACTTGTATGACTGAACCTGTTGACTACCGCAGCACCCTGAACCTGCCCGACACGCCCTTCCCCATGCGCGGCGACCTGCCCAAGCGCGAACCCGCCTGGGCCAAGACTTGGAGCGAAGCCGGCCTGTACAAGCGCCTGCGCGCAGCGCGCCACGGCCAGCCGCTGTTTGTGCTACACGACGGCCCGCCGTATGCGAATGGCAAATTGCACATCGGCCATGCGCTGAACAAAGTGCTCAAAGACATGATCGTCAAAAGCCGCCAATTGGCCGGTTTTGATGCGCAGTACATCCCCGGCTGGGACTGCCATGGTTTGCCGATTGAAAACGCCATCGAAAAACTGCATGGCCGCAAGTTATCGCGTGATGACATGCAAGCCAAAAGCCGCGCCTTTGCCGCCGAGCAAATCGATCAGCAGCGCGAAGACTTTCAGCGCCTGGGCGTGCTGGGCGACTGGGAGCGGCCCTACCGCACCATGGACTTTGCCAACGAAGCCGATGAAATCCGCGCCTTCAAACGCGTGATCGAACGCGGCTTTGTGTACCGGGGCTTAAAACCGGTGTATTGGTGTTTTGATTGCGGCTCGTCCTTGGCAGAGTTTGAAATTGAATACGCAGACAAGAAGAGTGACACGCTGGATGTGGCGTTTGAGGCAGTAGATGGGATCGAAGTTCTAAAAGCCTTTGAAAACTCTAACCACCAAGAGACGCTATCTAATGCAAGACTAAGAATTCAAAGTGGTGAAAAAGTATTCGCAGTCATTTGGACAACTACAGCTTGGACAATTCCCGCCAATCAAGCTCTAAATGTCAACCCTGAAATCACTTACGCACTAGTAGACACTGATAAAGGTTTCCTTATATTGGCTGAGTCATTGGTTGATAAATGTTTGGAAAGATTTCAAGCCATCAACAAAGGCATTGTTTCCACCAAAAAAGGGCGTGCATTAGCAAACGGACGGCTCGCCTTTCACCGACCATTAGCTAATGTTGACGAGTACTTCAAAAAAGATGTTTCCTACGTAATTGAGGCTGAGTACGTTTCCGATGGCGATGGAACGGGGATCGTTCACTCTTCGCCCGCTTATGGGGTAGATGACTTTAACTCCTGCATTGCACATGGCCTGGCTTACGACGACATCCTGAACCCGGTGCAAGGCAACGGCGCGTATGCCGCAGACTTCCCGCTGTTCGGCGGTCAGCACATCTGGAAAGCGATTCCCGACATTTTGGAAACCTTAAAAAACGCCGGGCGCTTGATGGCCACCCACGGCATCACGCACAGCTACCCCCATTGCTGGCGTCATAAAACCCCGGTGATTTACCGCGCTGCGGCGCAATGGTTTGTGCGCATGGACGAAGGCGCGGGCGTGTTCACCAAAGACAAAGCAAGCAAGACATTGCGCCAATCGGCGCTGGACGCGATCGAGCAAACCAAGTTTTACCCCGAGAACGGCAAAACCCGTTTGCGCGACATGATTGCCAACCGGCCCGACTGGTGCATCTCGCGTCAGCGCAGCTGGGGCGTGCCGGTGCCGTTTTTGCTGCACAAAGACAGTGGCGAATTGCACCCGGACACCATGGAAATTTTGGACATTGCAGCCAGCATGGTGGAACACGGCGGCATCGAAGCCTGGAGCCGCGCCGGTGTGAACGACATTCAAACTTTGTTGACAGCGCAAGGCAAAGGCCAGACCGCCCAAGCCGACGACTACAGCAAGAGCACCGATATTTTGGAAGTCTGGTTTGACTCCGGCTCGACGTTCGAGCATGTGCTGCGCGGCAGCCACAAAAACGCTTACGACCGACCACCGTTCCACGAAACCGGCCCCGAAGCTGATTTGTATTTGGAAGGCCACGACCAACACCGTGGCTGGTTCCACAGCTCGCTGTTGCTCGGTTGCGCCCTTTATGACCGCGCACCTTACCGCGGCCTGTTGACCCACGGTTTTGCCACCGACGGCCAGGGCCGCAAGATGAGCAAGAGCTTGGGCAACACGGTTGCACCGCAAGAGGTGACGCAAAAACTAGGCGCCGAAATCATCCGCTTGTGGGTGGCGTCTACCGACTATTCCGGCGACTTGAACATCGACGACAAAATTTTGGCGCGGGTGGTGGATACCTACCGCCGCGTGCGCAATACCTTGAAGTTTTTGCTCGCCAACGTCAGTGATTTTGATCCGGCCAAAGATGCCGTGCCGTTTGAAGCGATGCTGGAAGTGGACCGCTACGCCATCAGCCGCGCAGCCCGCTTGCAAGCCGATATTGCCGGCGTGTGGAATGAAGAGCTTCAGGTGTTTGAAGGCGGCCATTTCGGGCGTTACGAGTTCCATCCGGTGGTCTCGAAATTGCAAATTTATTGCTCGGAGGACCTGGGCGCTTTTTACCTGGACGTGCTCAAAGACCGGCTCTACACCACAGCTGCCAACTCGCATGCACGTCGCAGTGCGCAAACCGCGCTGTGGCAGATCACCCAGGCCATGCTGCGCTGGATGGCGCCGTTCTTAAGCTTTACCGCTGAAGAGGCTTGGGCCACGCTGGCCGCTGAAGGCAAAGCGCCCCAGGGCCAGCAGGAATCCATCTTCTTAGCCACCTACACGCCTTTGCTGGCAGCGGACGAAGCGCTGAACGCCAAGTGGGCGCGCATCCGCGAAATCCGCGAAGCGGTGAACAAAGAAATCGAAGTGCTGCGCGTAGCCGGGCAAGTGGGCGCTTCACTGCAAGCAGCGGTCAGCATTACCGCCAACGCGCAAGATATGGCCTTGTTGCAAAGCCTGGGCGATGACTTGCGCTATGTGTTCATCAGCTCGACAGTCACGCTGCTGCCAGGCGAGACATTGGCCGTACAAGCCCGCGCTGCCAGTGCGACCAAATGCGAACGCTGCTGGCACTACGTGGAAGAGCCCAGCGTGGCGCCTGGTGTTGACGCCGCCCACCCCACGATTTGCGGGCGCTGCGTCAGCAATTTGTTTGGCGACGGCGAAAGCCGGCTGGTGGCGTGATGGCGCGCTATCGCGGCGGCATGCGTTTGCTGCATTGGCTGGCGATTGCGCTCTTGATTGTGCTGGCCGACCAGTTCACCAAGGTACTGATCATCGGCAGCATGCAACTGGGCGACAGCCGCCCGGTGACCGATTTCTTCAATATTGTCCGCGCGCACAACAGCGGGGCAGCGTTTTCATTTTTGGCCGATGCATCGGGCTGGCAGCGCTGGTTTTTTACCGGCCTAGGCACGATGGCTGCGGTGGTCATGGTCTGGCTGCTGCACAGCAACGCCAGTGAAAAATTGTTTTGCTTTGCTATCAGCTTCGTACTAGGCGGTGCGGTGGGCAATGTCATCGACCGCGTGCTCTACGGCTATGTAGTCGATTTTTTAGATTTTCATTGGATGGCGATGCACTTCCCCGCATTCAATGTGGCCGATAGCGCCATCACGCTAGGTGCCATCTGCCTGATATTGGACGAAGTGCTGCGCGTGCGTCGCAGCCGCTGATCTACAAGTGTTCTGGATCGTTGAGGAGTCGCCGCAACGCGCTGCTAGAGGGCGCTTGCGGTGGGCATCCAGCGCACTGGGCCTATTGCCAATTGAAGACAATGCCTAGGGAACGGTTCCCACGCGCAGCAGGCTAAAGGACTCCAAAGGTTCTTTGCCCTTGGCCAAATTGATCTGGCGCGGCAGTAAGCCGGTTTTGTGGTCCACCCATTGGCCTTGGTGCACTAGGCGGTACGGGCCTAAAGACGCGCTCAGGGTTGGCAGCGCATCGCTCTTAATCAGTAAAAAGTAGTCCTTGGGCTTTTCACTGGCAGCATCCATAGCCTCCATGCGCAGGCTAGGAGCGCTGCGGCGGTACAGACCAATTTCCCAGGCCACAATCGAATCCATGCCATAGACCAGCACCGGCGTTTGCGGGCTACTGGCCAGCACCGGCAGCACGTTGTAGGGCACGCTGTAGCGCGTATGGGCGATATAGGTCATACCCTCCAATGACGCGTACAAAATATTCACCGCTAGCACCGGCAAGGCCAGCAGCACTCCGGCGATTTGCCAAAGACGCCAACGCCAGGCGGCCAGTACCGCCAATGCGCAAGCGCCCAGCACCAAGGACAGCAAGCCTGTATCGCCCACTTGGATTGCCACGGCGAGACCCAACCCCAGGGTCACGACCGTGCAGACCAACTGCCCTATCGAAATCGCCCGACCCGGTCCGGCTGACAAGCAGCCCATTAAAAAACGCGCGCACAAGATCGCCGCAAACGGATACACGATGACGGTGTAATAGTCCAACTGGTAAGAAGTAGCGCTGAACATCACAAAGCTGACAAAAAAGCTGGCGCACAAGTAAACGAAGGCATCACGCGCGCCGCTGCCCGACTGCATGAAGGTCCGCGCGCCCGCCCACACCGCCGCGCCAAAGGCCGCAACCCAGGGCAGAAAAGCCCATAGAAATACATGCACAAAGTACCAGGGGTTGCCACCGTCATTGGTGATGGGGCCGGAATTAAAAAACCGACCAAACTGGCTATCCCAAAAGAAAAAACGGATGCCCGAAACGCCCTGCCGTCCGAAAACTGTTTTCTCCGGGTGCAAGTCAAACTGCCAGTACAAAGCAACGAGCTCGGGTGCGGTAAACACCAAAGTCAAGCCCAGCATCAGCCACCAACGCGGACGCAGCAGTTGGGTCAAACGCCCCTGGTAAGCCCACAGACAAAACAATCCGCTGCCAATGGTGACGAGCGTGAACACGCCTTTGGTCATGAGTCCACAGGCGCTGAACAATGCGGCTAGCACCATGTGCTTAGCCCTGCCCGTAGCGTCCAGGCGCAGGCAGTAATAACAAGCAGCCATAACGCTGCCATTCAAAAAGGCCTCAGCCTTCAAGGCGCTGGTGGTGTACATCACATGGTAGGTGGACAGATACACCAGCAAGGCCAGCAAGGCGGTATCGCGTTCATACAGCGTGCGCGCGATGCGGTAGGTGTAATAGCCACCCAACACATGAAACAAAAAGCCTGGCAATATATAGCTGCCCGCGCTGATGCCGAACAACTTAAAAAACAGCGCCCCCATCCAAAACGGGAAATGCGGCTTGTCCAGCCAGTCTTTGCCGTCCAGTACCAGTGACAGGTAGTCGCCGCTTTGCAGCATATGCTGCGCCAGCGCCGCATAGAGCACCGAGTCGCCCTCGTTGATGATAGGCGTGAGCATGCTGGCCGCGTTGACCAGCAGCGTGAGCGCCACCAGCGCCCAAAGTCCTCGAGTCAGGCCGGGGCTGAGGCTGATGGCAGGGCTGGTGCTCACAGAGTCAGGATGGTGCAACCCGTGGTGTTGCGCGCTTCCAGGTCGCGGTGCGCCTGTTGCACGTCTTCCAGCGCGTAGCGTTGGCCGATATGGATATGGACTTTGCCGCTTTCCACCACGTCCATCAAATCATCGGCCATTTCTTGCGTGCTTTCACGGGTGGAAATATGGCTGAACAGGGTTTGGCGCGTCACATACACCGAACCTTTGGGTCCGAGAATGCCAGGCGCAAAAGGCGCCACGGGGCCAGACGCATTGCCAAAGCTGGCCATTAGGCCAAAGGGTGACAGGCAATCGAGCGATTTGTCCCAGGTGTCTTTGCCCACCGAGTCATACACCACTTTCACACCCTTGCCGCCGGTAATTTCCTTGACGCGCACCAGAAAATCTTCCTTGGCGTAGTTGATGACATGGGCAGCGCCATTGGCCTTGGCCAGCGCGCATTTCTCGTCCGAGCCCGCCGTGCCAATCAGTTGCAAACCCAGGGCTTTGGCCCATTGGCAGGCAATCAAACCAACGCCACCGGCCGCGGCATGAAACAAAATAAAGTCACCGGCTTTCAAGCCGCCCTGGGGCAATGTGCGCTTGAGCAGGTACTGCACCGTGAGGCCTTTGAGCATCATGGCCGCGCCGGTTTCAAAACTAATGCCATCGCGCAATTTACACACGCACTTGGCGGGCATGACGCGGCGCTCGCAATACGCGCCGGGGGGCTGGCTGGCGTAGGCGGCGCGGTCGCCAACCTTGAGGTGGGTCACGCCCTCGCCCACGGCTTCGATCACGCCAGCAGCCTCCATGCCTAGTTGCACGGGCAGGTTCATAGGGTACAAACCGCTGCGCTGATAGACGTCGATGTAATTGAGGCCGACCGCGTGGTGGCGAATGCGCACTTCGCCCGGGCCAGGTTCACCGACCGCGATGTGCACCAGATGCATGTGCTCGGGGCCGCCGTGCTGGTCGATTTGGATAGAACGGGACATTGATGAGGACATAGACGGGCTCCAGCGAAAGGTAGTTGAACAAAGCCTGCGATTATCCCGCCATCGCGCAAAGCGCCCGGGGGCGGCCGTATTGCCCCAGCGTTAGGACTGGTTACAGTGCAGCCATGAACACACCCTCTCCCCTGCGTATGAGTGGCAAAGCCGCGCTCTTACTCACGCTGGCCACCATCCTTTGGGCTGGTAACGCCGTCATCGGCCGCATGGTGCAGCACCTAATTTCGCCCATGACGCTCAATCTGTTTCGCTGGTTAATCGCTTTTTGCGTGCTGCTGCCCATGGCCCGCTGGGTATTGCGCAAAGACAGTCCGCTGTGGAGCCAGTGGCGGCGTTTTGCGCTGCTGGGCGCCTTGAGCATTGCCAGTTACAACGCCATGCTTTACCTGGCGCTAACCACCTCCACTGCCATGAACGTGACCTTGGTCGGCGCCAGTACGCCAGTATGGATGCTGCTCATCGGGCGTTTCTTCTTTGGCACGCCGGTGTCTGCGCGCCAACTGCTGGGCGCCGTCTTGTCTATCGCTGGTGTGGTGCTAGTGATGTGCCGGGGCGAATGGGATCTGCTGGTCGGTTTTCAACTGGTGGCGGGCGATGTGTACATGCTAATCGCCGCCATTGGTTGGGCGTTTTACAGCTGGATGCTGGCGCATCCGAGCGCCGAATCAGCGCCGATTCGTGCCGACTGGGCGGCATTTTTATTGGCCCAAACGGTATTTGGCCTGGTCGGCGCCCTGGGCTGCGCCTCGCTGGAATGGACCCTGACCGATGCCCGCCTTGAGCTTGGCTGGCCGCTGGTCGCCGCGCTTGCATTTATTGGGGTGGGGCCTGCGGTGCTGTCTTACCGCGCTTGGGGGGCGGGCGTCGCGCTGGTGGGGCCGTCAGTGGCCGGGTTTTTTATGAACCTGATTCCCTTGTTTGCCGCGCTTTTGTCCACCCTGTTTCTGGGTGAATCGCCGCAGCTATTTCACGCGGCGGCTTTTGTGTTGATTGCGGCGGGCATTGTGTTGTCGGCGCGCAAGGCGGCACCTGTCAAAACGGACGCTTAAATGCGCGCATATCAGACCGGGATTATTTGCACCAGGCAACAAACCCATTGGGAACCTCTGCATAAGTCCAAATCCGCCATTACAAGCGTAGCGAAGCAATCTATGTTTGCTTGCCAATCAATCACTTATGGATCGCCGCGTCGCTGCGCTCCTCAATGGGATGGACGCTCCCACCTCTAACCGGCATCGATGTGCCAAAGTGGAAGTGTTTTTTTTTCCATACCACTTAAACCGAGAAGGAGCGTCCACCATGAAGGTTACAACAATCGGCCTAGATCTGGCCAAAAATGTTTTTCAAGTGCACGGGGCTGATGCCCAAGGCCACGGGCTGCTGCGCAAGCAACTCAGGC
>CAJBBZ010000222.1 GCA_903951445.1 uncultured beta proteobacterium | reverse complement strand
TCTTTGCTTTGCTCAAGGACTTTGCCTTGCGGGGTGGCGACTTGGTAATGCAGGGTGACGGCGCAGTCTTGGCTGATTTTCATGGGGATAAAAAGTATTTTGAAGGGCTAAAGCGGCCCCCATTATCGGAAAAACCCTGCGCGCTGCTCTTGCTGCGGCACCCGGCAAGGCCCCACCGGGCATAAAGGTGAAATAATCAAGCTCATATTGCAACTTTTGCCACAAAGGATTTTTCCCATGAGCGACACCCAGCAACGCATTGACAGCCTGGTTAAGGGCAACGAAGTGGTCCTGTTTATGAAGGGCAATGCCAATTTTCCGCAGTGCGGCTTTTCAGGCAAGGCCATACAGATTCTGAAAGCCAGCGGCGTCGATACCAAGGCGTTGACCACCGTCAATGTGTTGGAAGACGAGGAAATCCGCCAGGGCATCAAGGAATACAGCAACTGGCCCACCATCCCACAGCTCTACATCAAGGGCGAATTCATTGGCGGCTCGGACATCATGATGGAGATGTACGAATCAGGCGAGTTGCTCCAAGCCTTGGGCAATACCTAAAACTCCCAGCCCCGCCGCGCCGCCAGCACCGCATCCGGATAGGGCCGTTGGCCGCGTGAGCCGTTGTAGCGGCCCAGCGCCAAAAACAAATCCCCGTTTTCTATATCCAGATAGTGGCGCAGGATGACACAGCCAAAGCGCAAATTAGTTTGCATGTGAAACAAGGTAGCCGGGTCGCCGTCGCCTATCAGGCGGGTCCAAAAGGGCATCACTTGCATATAGCCGCGTGCCCCGGCAACGCTGATGGCAAATTTGCGGAAATTGCTTTCCACCTGAATGAGCCCCAACACCAGCGCCACGTCCAGCCCGGCGCGCTTGCTCTCGTACCAGACGGTGGGTAAAAATTCTTTGTGCTCCAGCGCGTCGGCCTTGCGCCGGCGCAAACGCTCGGACATAGCGTCCAACCAGCGCGCGTATTGCTGGCGCGCGCCATCATCGGTGAAGCTCGGTACGGGCGGCGCGCTTTGGTGGATGGCCGAACTCAACGCCGAGCGTACCGAGTCGATCAGCGGCTCTTCCACTTGGCGACCGGCCTGCGCCGACTGCGGTAACAGCAGAGGTAATGCCAGCACCGCAGGCCAACCGCGCAGGGCTTGCGCCAACACCTTGCGGCGGTTGAAAGACGAGTTGCGCTGCACGCGGAAGGCTCTTTAAGCCAAGCCCGTTTAGACCGTCAGACGGCTACGCACCCAGGCCGCCGCTTCGGCCACTGGCACTGGGGTGGCTGCAGCATCGCGCCGGTGCTGGTATTCAACCATGCCCTCTTTCAAGCCCCGGTCGCCCAGGGTGATGCGGTGCGGCACGCCAATCAGTTCCCAATCCGCAAACATGGCGCCGGGCCGCTCGCCCCGGTCGTCCAAAATCACGTCCACACCAGCGGCCAGCAGTTCGGCGTACAAGGCATCGGCGGCGGCTTTGACGTCGGCAAAACGGTCCGGGCTGATGGGGCAAATCACCACGGTAAAAGGCGCCAGTGCGTCCGGCCAGATGATGCCGCGCGCGTCGTGGTTTTGCTCAATTGCTGCCGCGGGCAGGCGCGTGATGCCGATGCCGTAGCAACCCATTTCCATGAACTGCGGTTTGCCGTTGACGTCCAAAAACGTGGCATTCATGGCCTTGGAGTATTTGGTACCCAGGTAAAAAATATGGCCGATTTCAATACCACGCTCAATCGCCAAAGCGCCGCTACCGTCGGGCGCCAAGTCGCCCTCGACCACATTGCGGATGTCGGCCACCACATCGGGCTCGGGCAGATCGCGGCCCCAGTTCACGCCGGCGATATGGAAATGCGGCTCGTTAGCGCCGCATACCCAGTCGGCCATCAGCGCCACCTCGCGGTCGGCCACGATACGCAGCGGTTTTTTCAGGGCCACCGGCCCCAGGTAGCCGGGCTCGCAGCCGAAATGCGCGTCGATCTCGGCTAAGGTGGCAAAACGGAAATCCGCCAGGCCCGGCACTTTGGACACTTTGACTTCGTTCATGCTGCGGTCGCCCCGGATCAGCAATAGCCAGACCACTGACTTGAGGACTTCGCCTTTGTCGTCGCGCTCATCGGTGGCGACGACCAAGGACTTCAAGGTACTCGCCAAAGGAAGCTGCAGGTATTCGGCCACATCCGCGCAAGTGCTTTTGTCCGGCGTGGCCACTTTGGCCATGGCTTGGGCAGGTGCCGGGCGTGGGCCGCCGGGCGCCAGGGCTTCGGCTTTTTCCATATTGGCGGCGTAGTTGCTGCCGGGCGAATACACGATGGCGTCTTCGCCGGTGGTGGCAATGACCTGAAACTCTTCGCTCAAGTCGCCGCCGATGGCGCCGCTGTCGGCAGCGACCGCGCGGTAGCGCAGGCCAAAGCGGTCAAAAATTTTGCGGTAGGCCTGGGCCATGGTTTGGTAGCTGGCTTTGGCGGAATCGATGTCGCGGTCAAAGCTGTAGGCGTCTTTCATGGTGAACTCGCGTCCACGCATCAGGCCAAAGCGCGGGCGGCGCTCGTCGCGAAACTTTGTCTGGATTTGGTACAAGTTTTTGGGCAACTGCTTGTAGCTTTTAATTTCCTGGCGCGCGATGTCGGTCACCACCTCTTCGCTGGTGGGCTGCACCACGTAGTCGCGGTCGTGGCGGTCTTTGATGCGCAAAAGCTCGGGGCCCATGGTTTCAAAGCGCCTGGTCTCCTGCCAGAGTTCTGCCGGTTGCACCACCGGCATGCTGACTTCCACGGCCCCGGCGCGGTTCATTTCCTCGCGCACGATGGCCTCGACTTTGCGGATCACCCGCAAGCCCATGGGCATGTAGCTGTAAATGCCAGCACCGAGTTTTTTGATCATCCCGGCGCGCATCATCAGCTGGTGGCTGGCCACTTCGGCGTCGGCCGGAGCCTCCTTGAGAGTGGAAATCAGGAATTGGGAGGCTTTCATGCGGGGTCTCGTGGATCGTGGTGGCGCGGGCCTGTTTGCAGCGGGCGAAGTGCCGTGCATAATGGCTCAAGTTTAAAAAATTTGGGGTTTGATTATGCTTGACCGGGATGGGTTTCGGCCCAACGTCGGCATCATCCTGCTCAACCAGAAAAATCAGGTTTTTTGGGGCAAACGCATACGAACCCACTCGTGGCAGTTTCCGCAAGGCGGCATTGACCGGGGCGAAACCCCAGAGCAAGCCATGTACCGCGAATTGCACGAAGAAGTGGGGCTCCAGCCGGAGCATGTTGCAATTGTGGCCCGTACCCGTGACTGGTTGCGCTATGAGGTGCCACAACGCTATATCCGCCGCGATGCGCGCGGCCACTACAAAGGCCAGAAGCAAATCTGGTT
>CAJBBZ010000221.1 GCA_903951445.1 uncultured beta proteobacterium | reverse complement strand
GAGAAAATTTGCCCCGAGGCACGCAATCTGCTCATCATCCCCGAGCACAACATTCGCAGCACTTTTTACCTGAGTAACCTGGCGCAGCTGCGCCGGATATTCCACATGGCGGGGCTGAATGTGCGCATTGGGTCTATCAGCCCGGAGCTAAAGAAAAGTACCGTTATCGAATTGCCTGGCGGCGAGAGCATCACCTTAGAGCCCGTGCTGCGCAACAAAGGGCGCATTGGCGTCAAGGAGTTTGACCCTTGCACCATCTTGCTCAATAACGACCTGGCGGCAGGCATTCCTGGTATTTTGGAAGACTTGCACCAGCAATACCTGCTGCCGCCGCTGCACGCCAGCTGGGCGGTGCGGCGCAAAAGTACGCATTTCGCCTGCTACGAAGAAATCGCCAAGCGCTTTGGCAAGCTCACCGGCATCGACCCCTGGCTGATCAACCCGCTGTACGAGAGCTGCGGCGATGTCGATCTGGCAGATGCGAAAGGCCTGGCGGCCCTCAGTGCGCGTGTGGACTCCACCCTGAGCAAAGTGCGCCGCAAGTACAAGGAATACGGCATTAAGGAAAAGCCTTTTGTCATCGTCAAGGCCGACAACAGCAGCAGCGGCATGGGCTTGATGACGGTGCGCGACGCCAAACAGGTGCCCGACTTGGTGGCCCGCACCCAGGCGGCGCAGCCGCAGGATGGCGGCTTGCGCCAGTTGATCGTGCAAGAAGGCGTGCTCACCCACGAGCGCATGAACGACGCCGTGGCTGAGCCGGTGGTGTACATGATGGACCGCTACGTGGTGGGCGGCTTTTACCGCATCCACGCCGACCGCGGCGAGGATGAAAACCTCAGCGCCCCTGGCTCTTTGTACGTGCCCCTGGCCTTTGGGCCCAGTACCCAACTGCCGCAGTTAGGCGTGCGCCCCGGTGCCAGCGAGCCCAACCGCTTTTATATGTACGGCGTGGTGGGGCGCTTGGCCATGCTGGCCGCCAGCTACGAGCTGGAAGGTACCGATCCGCTGGCCGACGAGGGCGATTAGCCCGCCCGGCGACCGCATTTCAGCCGACGATTCTCAAGCCCGACAGGCTCCTAGGGTGGAGCTTTTGTTGTAACCGCAACTTTTCTTGCTGCATTGCAACAAATTTTTCGGTTTAGTTCCCCACGGCGGGCCGAAACGGCTTTTGCCGTAGCACAATGGCGCTCCCCGCGACAACCGAATCCGTGCCGCTCTAGTGGTCGGTGCAACTTGTGTCTTCACAAAAATCATCTCTCACGGCCTTGACCGTTGGCGCCATTGGCGTGGTCTATGGCGACATCGGCACCAGCGTCTTGTACGCGCTCAAAGAAGTATTCGGCTCCGGCCATGTGCCTTTCACCCCGGACAATGTGTATGGCATCTTGTCCATGTTTTTCTGGACGCTGACCGTCATCGTCTCGCTCAAATACGTAGTCTTGGTGTTGCGCGCCGACAACGAGGGCGAGGGTGGGCTGATCGCCATGCTGGCGCTGGCCTCGCAAGCGGTGAAAGACAAGCCGGTGTTGCGCCGGGTTTTGCTCAATGTCGGTATTTTTGGCACCTGTTTGTTTTACGGTGACGGGGTGATTACCCCGGCGATCTCGGTACTGGGCGCGGTGGAGGGTTTGGAAGTGATTTCGCCGCGTTTTGTGAAGTACGTGGTGCCGCTAACCCTGGTGATTTTGTTCTGCCTGTTTTGGGTGCAAAAGCGTGGCACCACCGGTATTGGCAAATTTTTTGGCCCCATCACCTTGGTCTGGTTTGCGGTTATTGGCGCATTGGGCGTGTTTCATATCGCGGCCAACCCGGCTATTTTGCTGGCGCTTAGCCCGCATTACGCAGCACTCTTTGTCTGGGAGAACCCGGGCGTGACCTTTATCTTGCTGGGCGCCGTGGTCTTGTGCGTGACCGGTGCCGAAGCCTTGTACGCGGACTTGGGGCACTTTGGCAAAAAGCCTATCCGTATTGCCTGGTTTGCGGTGGTCATGCCATCACTGACGCTCAATTATTTTGGCCAGGGCGCTTTGTTGCTGGCCAACCCGGCGGCCGTCAAAAACCCGTTTTACATGATGGCCCCAGACTGGGCGCTGATACCTTTGGTGGTGCTGGCCACAGCGGCTGCGGTGATTGCTTCGCAGGCTTTGATTACGGGTGCCTTTAGCGTCACCAAGCAGGTGATTCAGCTCGGTTACCTGCCGCGCCTGAACCTGATCCACACCAGCGCGCGCGAGGCCGGGCAGATTTACATCCCGTCCGTCAACTGGGGCTTGTTTGTGGTGATTGTGCTGGCCGTGGGCATGTTCAAGTCCTCCAGCAATTTGGCGGCAGCCTACGGCATTGCGGTATGTACCGACATGCTGATTACCACCATCTTGACCTTTTTCGTCATCCGCTACCGCTGGAAATACCCACTGGCCTTGTGCCTGCTGGCCACCGGCTTTTTCTTCGCGGTGGACTTCGTGTTTTGGGCTTCCAACTTGCTCAAGCTCTTGGACGGCGGCTGGTTCCCCTTGGTCATTGGCGCGGTAATCTTTATGTTGATGGGCACCTGGAAAGACGGACGGGCCTTGCTCAACTCCAAGATCAAGGCCGACGCGCTGGATTTACGTGGGTTTTTGGATTCGGTGTTCATCAGCCCGCCGGTGCGTGTTGAAGGCACTGCCGTGTTTCTGACCGCTGCAGTAGGTACCGTGCCCAATGCCTTGTTACATAACTTAAAGCACAACAAAGTTTTACATGAAACCAATTTATTTGTTTCCGTACGCAGCCATGAAGTGCCTTGGATAGGCTTGGACAAGCGCATCGAGATCGAGCGTCTGGGCCATGATTGCTGGCAGGTGCAAATAAATTACGGCTTTAAAAACGACCCGGATGTACCCAAGGCTTTGCAACAACTCAAAGGCCGGGGCGTGGCGCTGGAGCCGATGTCCACCAGTTACTTCCTTTCGCGCGATACGGTGGTGCCGGTTTTGGGCGAGGGCATGGCGCCCTGGCGTGAAAAACTGTTTGCCCAAATGCACCACAACGCCAGCAGCGCTGCGGACTTTTTGAACCTGCCCAATAACTCGGTGGTCGAGATGGGCTCCAAGATAGAGATTTAGCCCGCCGTGCAATTTATCAAAGACCTGAGCTGGTCCACCTTTACCGCCGGTTTTGTGGCGGTACTGGTGGGCTTTACCAGCTCGATTGCCATTGTGTTT
>CAJBBZ010000220.1 GCA_903951445.1 uncultured beta proteobacterium | reverse complement strand
CGCGCACCAGCCAGCCTAAAAGTAAACATGGCTGTGTTGCCATTTGAGCGGCAAGTGCTACGGCTGGGTCACCGGCACCGCGCGCTCCGAGCATCGCGGGCGCACCACCCATGTGTGGCAAATTGAACTGCGTGACGAGGCGGGGAATATGACCTGCATCTCGCGGATTACGATGGCTATCTTGGCACCTGCAGGGTAGCTGGCTTGCTTGAGGTGCTGGGCTGCGTCCTCATAAGCTCGATAGCGCCCCAAAAAATAGGCATCCCAAACTCAAAGCTCCTCTACGCAAAAGATGGCTGGCGTGACGAAACGCGTGCGACCTATTGATCCAAGTTGTAGCAAGCCGGCTCGCCTGTCTCCGGTCACCGCGTAATCCGCTTCGCTGACGATAGCCATCGCCACCAGGAAAGCATCATTCGGGTCATTTATTTGCTGAGCGTCTGGCAGCTTGGGTAAAGCGCCTAATACCGTGGCACGCTGCATGTTGTTGACCATGGTACCGACGCGGTGCGCAGGCAATAGGGTCTTGAGCTTGGGGTAGCGACTCACGCGGCGCAATTCGTCGAGCTGCGCGGTGGAGGTCACCAGTTCAAACTTGGCGGCGCGCCAAGCACGGTAAATGGCATCGGGTGGGCCGTATGGAGAAATCAGCGCACCAAGCAATACATTGGTGTCCAAGATAACGCGCATCAATGCTCACGCGCCCATTGCACCGCCTCGTCGATGAGGGCCGTTAATTCCGACTCCTCCATATTGGATCCAGCAGACTTCGCTTGCTCGACCGCCTTTTCCAAAAGGTAGGAGCGCACCGCCTCTTCAATGAAGCGCGACAGATCGCCTTTGCGACCGCCGCCCTGCGCGGCAAGAAACATGCGCACCGATTGATCCGTATCGGGCGACACAGCAACATTCCAGCGGACGGTATCCATGATTCCTCCAGCGCCTAAGTACTTAGGTGTTTATACACCGACTTTGGCTGTTGTGCTACTTTTTTCGACGCCAGCAGCCGCAAAATGGCCGTGATTGAAGACCAAGACATTCTCAAGCGCGTCGAAACGCTCCACTCTGCCGATAGGACGCTGGTTACCGGGCAGCTTCGGGAGTATCTGGTCGACGACTGAATTCGCCGCACACCAACCAACCTGGAAATATACATGGCTGAGTTGCGATTTAAGCGGCATGTGCTATGGCTGGGTTATCGGCACGGCGCGGCCGACACACCATTGCCGCACTTAGCATGTATCGCGAATTGAATTGCGCGACGAGGCGAGTGTGAGCTGCATCTCCCGCATCACGATTACGATATTTGCTCCTGCGGGCTGATTGGCTTGTTTGAGCTGCAGGGGCACTACCTAAGCGGCAGGATGTGACATATAAAGTTTGGGGTTGAAAAAGCAGCGGGGATGATTGGGGGGCAATATTACAAATTTACCGCTAATATGGCAACCG
Organism: uncultured beta proteobacterium; assembly: GCA_903951445.1. Classification (GTDB taxonomy): domain Bacteria; phylum Pseudomonadota; class Gammaproteobacteria; order Burkholderiales; family Burkholderiaceae_C; genus Allorhodoferax. The sequence continues at coordinate 2,750 of CAJBBZ010000220.1, read as the reverse complement.
TCACGTTGACCTGATACTTTGTTCGGAGCTGTATGAAAAAGTTAATTATGTTGCTTTCAACAATATCCTTCTTTGGTTGTGCGACCCCGGCAGTCATGCTGAAAAACGAAGCCACTGGACAGATCGTACGTTGTGGCGGTGATGCTACAGGATCGATGGTAGGTGGGATGATTGGTTACAACATACAGAAAGATAACGATGGATCATGTGTTCGCGCATATGAATCACAAGGATTTAAGCGTATTCAGTAATACCATTTGACATCAGCGTGATTGCACAAAATACCGTGCAAATCACCGACATGAAAAAGCTAGCGATACTGAGCTGCAGCCTATAGGTTGGCTTGGCGTCTAACTTTTTGGGCGCAGTTCACAAGGTTGGGTTTTAAACGTGGTGAATTACGGAAGAATATTTGCTCTACCCCCTACTCCCCCCGCGCCAACCTCTCACTCTTCCAATACACATCATCCCCCACCGTCCCATCGGTGCGGTGGCGGTTAAGCACACGGGCCAGCACAAACATCAGGTCAGACAAACGGTTCAGGTACTGGCGTGGGGCTTCTTTCAAAGCCTCTTCATTGCCCAGCGCCACCACGGCGCGTTCGGCGCGGCGGGCTACGGTGCGGCATACATGCGCTAGCGATGCGGCGCGGTTACCGGCGGGCAGGATGAACTCTTGTAGCTTGGGCAGGTGTTCGTTGTGCTGCGCCAAAGCTTGGTCTAACGCAATCACCGCCTCGGGCTTGAGCAATTCAAAACCGGGAATAGACAGTTCGCCGCCTAGGTTAAACAACTGGTGTTGCACTTCCACCAAGACGGTGCGCACGCTCTCGGGCATGGCTTCGCACAAGAGTACGCCGATGTGGCTGTTAAGTTCATCGACTTCGCCCATGGCGTGCACGCGCAAGCTGTTTTTGGACACGCGCGAGTTATCGCCCAATCCGGTGGTGCCGTTGTCGCCAGTGCGGGTGGCAATTTGTGTCAAACGTTGTCCCATGGGGTGTGCTTTCGGTGGGTTGCTTGCAGGCGGGCTGCAAAAGGTGGTGCGGTGTGCGCGGTGATTTGCTTGCCGCGCGTTTAGGTGGCTGGCGGCTCGGCCAGTGCGTCGTCCAAAAATTCCATTTTGCGTTGCAAATCTTGCTCGGTATCGGCCAGGCGTTGCGCGATCAGGCGCATGGCGTAGCCTTGGTTGATAAAGGCATCGACCACGTCGGGGTCAAACTGCACGCCGCGTTCTTGCCAGAGCTGCGTCAAGGCTTGCTCATGCGTCATGGTGGTTTTATAGACTTTGTTGCTCACCATCGCGTCGTAGGCATCGGCTACAGCCATGATGCGCGCTGACGCGGGAATGGCCGTGCCTTGCAAGCCCTGCGGGTAGCCTTGGCCATCCCAATGTTCGTGGTGCGAGAGCGTGACCTCTTTGGCCACGCGCACGGCATCACCGCTGTAGAGCATGGTTTTTTCGGCCTGCTGCAAAGCGGCAAATCCGCGTATCGTGTGCGCTTGCATGGCGCGCCGCTCGTCAGGGGTGTACACGCCGGGCTTGAGCAAGACGCGCTCGGGCACCGACAGCGTGCCCATGTCATAGACCCAGACGCTAGCCAGCAGATGGCGGATGTAATCGGGCGTGAGCAATGCCAGCCAGCGCGGGTGCGATTGCAGCGCTTGCGTCAGCACACCCACATAGGCATGCACGCGCAGCAAATGCTGGTGGGTTTGCGTGTCGCGCTGTTCTAGCAAAGTGGCCATGGCCAGCAACAACACGTCGGTGGCCTGCACCTTGGCGGCGGACTGTCCTTCGGGTTTGGATGGTTCAGTCATGGGCATAGACAAAAGGGCTTTGGTAGATCCAGACCATTTTGCCATTGGGCGCTTGGTAGCGCGCTTTTTCTACCAAGTCGTGCGCCTGAAAATCCAGGCTCACCAAATACGCGCCGGGGCGCAATTGCTTGGCGGCTTTGGCTACCGCACGCGGCATGCTTTCCGGGCGCTGAAAGGCATAAACCATATCGTAGCCAGACCAGTCGGCCTCCCAAATATCGGCGCGGCGTATGCGCGCCCATGGCAGGCGCAGCGCGCACCACCAGCGCAGCACCACGCTCCACTCCAAGCCAAAAAACTGCGCTTGCGGATAGGCCAGGCGCAAAGCACGCAAACCATGGCCCATACCGCAACCAGCGTCCACGATCTTTGCGCCCACCGGCAGCGGCGCATGGGTGGGCAGCTCCAACAAAGCCTTGGCGGGCGTGGGAAACAAGGGCGCGTCGGACCAGGCATTTACTGGATAGACCAAGAGCATTATGGCCAGCGGCAACAGCCACATCCAGCTAGGCAAATCGCCCGGCCCCAGCACTTGCAAACTCAGGGCAAACGAAACCGGAAAACCCCCGGCAATAAACAGCTTGCGCCACCAACTATTGCCCCACACGCTGAGCAACACGCCCACCCCCGCCGCCATCACCAAGGCCCACACCGGCGACCATCCTTGGCTGTTTAAAACCCGAAACAATATCCAGCTTGCGCCCCAGGATAAGAGCGCAGGCGCAGGCCAAGGCGGCGCTTTGCGCCAGCCGCTGGCGGTGGATTCGGGCGGGGTATCGAACACGGCTTAGCGCTCGGTTTGCGGCGACAGGCGTTCCACTAAACCATTGAGCGCATCGAGCGAGCCAAACTGGATCACGATCTCACCCATGTCGTCCATGCGGCCATTGCGCTTGACGCGTTTTTTGATGCGGATTTCTACCTCGGCG
>CAJBBZ010000219.1 GCA_903951445.1 uncultured beta proteobacterium | reverse complement strand
TCCATGCCCGGCGGGCAGCCGTCAATCACGCAGCCAATGGCCGGGCCGTGGGATTCACCAAAATTGGTGACTGCAAAAAGGTGTCCAAAGGTGTTTCCGCTCATGGCGCGAATTATCCCAGACCTTGAAGTACCAGCGCTCAAGCGCTCGGGGCCAACCCAAAGGTCAGGCCTGGGCGCCTTCTTCGGGCCAGTCGCGAATGTAGGCCTTGAGCATTTTGTTTTCGAAGTTCTGGCTGTCCACCACGGCCTTGGCCACGTCGTAAAAGCTGATCACGCCCATAAGCATGCGTTTGTCCATCACCGGCATATATCGGGCATGGCGGTCCAGCATCATGCGGCGCACCTCGTCCATCTCGGTTTCCATGGTGCAAGTCAGGGGCGCGTCGTCCATGGCGCTGCGCACCTGGGTGCCACCAATATTGCCGCCGTTTTGCACGATTTTTTGAATCACTTCGCGAAAGGTCAGCATCCCCACCAAGTCACCATGCTCCATTACCACCAGCGAGCCGATATCGTGATCGGACATCATCTGCACCGCCTGCGCAAGCGGCTCGTCCGGCGTGGCAGTAAACAGGGTTCCGCCTTTGACGCGCAAAATATCGCTGACTTTCATGGTGCTTCCTTTTCGTTCGGCCGGCGGTGCGCTGTGCGCAGCGGCGGGCTACGCGTCGAATATAGCCCACAATCACGGCCTTACACGCGGCGCAGCCGGGCCTGTTTGCAGGCCTGCCTGCACCGCAACTTGCAGCACTACGGAGAACCCCTTATGAGCGGATATGCCGACCCCGGCTTTGACACCTTGTCCCTGCACGCCGGAGCCGTGCCCGACGCGACCGGTTCGCGCGCGGTGCCCATTCACCTGACCACTTCTTTTGTGTTTGAGTCCAGCGACCAGGCCGCCGCCTTGTTCAACCTGGAGCGCGCGGGCCACGTCTATAGCCGTATCAGCAACCCCACCAACGCAGTGTTCGAGCAGCGCATTTCCGCGCTGGAAGGCGGCATCGGCGCAATTGCAACCGCTAGCGGCCAAGCGGCGCTGCACTTAGCCATATGCACGCTCATGGGTGCGGGCGCGCACATCGTGGCGTCCACCGCGCTGTATGGCGGATCGCACAATTTGCTGCACTACACCATGCGCCGCTTTGGCATCGAAACCACGTTTGTGAACCCCAATGACCTGGACGCCTGGCGCGCCGCAGTGCGGCCCAACACCAAGCTGTTTTTTGGCGAAACCGTGGGCAACCCCGGCCTGGATGTGCTCGACATTGGCGCGATCAGCGCCTTGGCGCATGAAAACGGTGTGCCGCTGCTGGTGGATTCCACCCTCACTTCGCCCTGGCTGATCAAGCCTTTTGACCATGGCGCAGACCTGGTTTACCACTCAGCCACCAAGTTTTTGTCGGGCCACGGCACGGTGGTGGGCGGCGTGGTGGTGGACAGCGGCGCATTTGACTGGGAAAAATCAGGCAAGTTTGCCGAACTCAGCCAGGTCTACGCCGGCTTTCACAACATGGTGTTCAGCGAAGAAAGCACGGTGGGCGCCTTTTTGCTGCGCGCGCGGCGCGAAGGCTTGCGCGACTTTGGCGCCTGCATGAGCCCGCACACCGCTTGGTTGATTTTGCAAGGCATCGAGACCCTGCCCCTGCGCATGGCGCGCCACATGGGCAATACCGAAAAAGTGGTGCAGTTTTTGGCCAGCCACCCGATGGTGTCGCGCGTGGGCCACCCCATGTTG
>CAJBBZ010000218.1 GCA_903951445.1 uncultured beta proteobacterium | reverse complement strand
TGGCGGAAAGCCAACCAGCACTTTGACCGGGCCGCTTTGAGCCCATACCACGGGAGCCAAACACAAGACTACACCGGCCAACAAAGCTTGCGACACGCTGCGCAAGCGACGGGAAATGAACATGTTCAGCACTCCTTCACGAATAGGCCATCCACACCGGGATGGCCCGCGTGCGGAGGTTTAGAACAAGCCGACCACTTTGCCGGAATCGTCGATATCAATGTGGTCCGCCGAGGGAACCTTGGGCAGGCCCGGCATGGTCATGATATCGCCACACACCATCACGATAAATTCAGCGCCAGCGGCCAGGCGCACTTCGCGGATATTGACGGTGTGGTCCGTGGGCGCGCCACGGCGTGCCGCGTCGGTAGAGAAAGAGTATTGCGTCTTGGCCACGCACACCGGGTAATGGCCGTAACCAGCCTCTTGCAGGCGCTTGATTTCAGCACGCACTTTGGCGTCGGCGCTGATGTCGCTGGCGCCATAAATTTTGGTGGCGATGGCTTTCATCTTGTCCCACAAAGGCGCGTCGTCTTCGTACACAAACTTAAAGCCGCTGCTGGGCTTTTCGGTCAACGCCACCACCGCGCGCGCCACCTCTTCGGCACCGGCGCCGCCATCGGCCCAATGGCGGGCCGATAGCACCGGCACATCCAAGTAAGCCAGCTTTTCTTTGAGCAGCGCAAACTCAGCCGGGGTATCGGCGGTGAACTGGTTCATGGACACCACGCAGGGCAGGCCGTAGTGGTTGCGGATGTTGTTGACGTGGCGATCCAGATTGGCAATACCACGCTCCAGCGCAGGCAGGTTCTCGGTGTTGAGTTCTTTCAAGTCACAACCGCCGTGGTACTTGAGCGCGCGAATCGTGCCGACCAGCACAACGGCGGAGGGGCGCAAGCCGGACTTGCGACACTTGATATCGACAAACTTTTCCGCACCCAGATCGGCGCCAAAACCGGCTTCGGTGACCACGTAGTCGCCTAATTTCAGCGCCATCTTGGTCGCCAGCACCGAGTTGCAACCATGCGCGATGTTGGCAAACGGGCCGCCGTGGATAAAGGCCGGGTTGTTCTCCAGCGTTTGCACCAGATTGGGCTTGAGCGCTTCGCGCAGCAGCACCGTCATAGCGCCGTGGGCTTTGAGATCGCGTGCGCAAACTGGCTTTTGATCGCGGGTGTAGCCGATCACGATATTGCCCAGGCGCTCTTTCAAGTCCTTCATGCTGGTCGCCAGACAGAAGATCGCCATCACTTCGGAGGCCACCACGATGTCAAAGCCGTCCTGGCGCGGATAACCATTGCCCGGACCGCCCAAAGACACGGTGATATCGCGCAGGGCGCGGTCGTTCATGTCCATCACGCGCTTCCAGGTGATGCGGCGCACATCGATGCCCAGGGCATTGCCGTGGTGGATATGGTTGTCGATCAGCGCCGACAACAAATTGTTGGCCAGGCCGATGGCGTTGAAGTCGCCGGTAAAGTGCAGATTGATGTCTTCCATGGGCACCACTTGCGCCATGCCGCCGCCGGCCGCGCCGCCCTTCATACCGAACACCGGGCCCAGGCTGGGCTCGCGCAGGCAAATAATGGTTTTCTTACCGATGCGGTTGAGCGCATCGCCCAAGCCCACGGTGGTGGTGGTCTTGCCCTCGCCCGCGGGGGTGGGGCTGATCGCGGTGACCAAAATCAGTTTGCCGTCCGGGCGGTCGTTCAGGCTGTCCACATACTCCAGCGACACCTTGGCTTTGTAGCGGCCATACGGGTCGAGCGCATCGTCGGGAATGCCCAGACCTGCGGCGATCTGGCTGATGGGCTTCATGGTGGCTTTTTGGGCGATTTCGATGTCTGAAAGCATGGGGGTCTCCATTAATGATGCAAAAGTGCTGTGCCTGCGCCGCACACGCAAGGCCCTGCCTAGGATCTCCGGTGGCGCAATGTACGTTTGTGCTCCTGGCGGGACTGCCGGTTTAGCGACCCGCCATTGTCACTATACGACACGTACTACCGGAGCGTGCAATCTGAAGAATTGGCTATGCCGCACTAATTGCTTTGATGCGGCAATGCGCGCTCAGCCAGTAAGTTATGCACAGCGCTACCCAATTGGGCAGCGCTCAGGGCTTGCATGCCATCGGGCAGGCATTGGGCCATGCCGGTTTCAGTCACCACAAAATCCATGCGCACATCGTGCGCTTGCGGCTGTAGGTTGTCGATACGCGACAGATCAAAAGCAGTGGCAATGCACACCGGCTTGCGCGCAAGGGCGGCCAGTGTGCGGTCAAAGTAGCCGCCGCCATAGCCCAGGCGGTAAGCCAGCGCGTCTATGCCGACCGGCGGCACTAAGAGCACATCGGGCAGCAGGGCTTCGGTATCGCGCGGCACCGGAATGTCGTACACGCCCTTGCCCATCGCCACGCCCGGCCACCAGTGGTGAAAGGCCAAAGGCAAGCCGGGCCCGCGCACCACCGGCAATGCGCTTCGCACACCGCGCGCGCGCAAATGCGCGGCTAGGGGGCGCGCATCAAACTCTTGGCGGTAAGGCCAGCATAAGCCGAGCACGCAAGGGGCTTGCAGATCCAGCGCCTCCATCAGCGTGGCGTGGGTGGCCGCGCTCCAGGCCGCGCGGTCCTGCGCCGATGCGGCGCTGCGTGCCGCCAGCAATTGCGCGCGCTGCTGTTTGCGCCAGGTTTGTGCCGCCGGGCTTAAAGCCATGGCGTATTTACGCAGGCTTCAAGCCGCATATTCCGCCACCGGCACGCAGCTGCAAAACAGATTGCGGTCGCCATAGACGTTGTCCACGCGGCCCACGGCGGGCCAGTATTTTTGTAAGAGCAAAGCGGGCAGCGGGAAGGCGCCCAGCTCGCGGGTGTAAGGCCTGTCCCAATCGCTGTGTACTACGCTGGCCGCGGTGTGCGGTGCGCGCACCAGCGGGTTGTTGTCGCGCGGCCAGCGGCCTTGCTCGACTTGCGCAATCTCTTTGCGGATGGCGATCATGGCGTCGATAAATCGGTCTAGCTCCTCGCGGGTTTCGCTTTCCGTGGGCTCGACCATCAGCGTACCGGCCACCGGGAAGCTGAGCGTGGGCGCATGAAAACCATAGTCGATGAGGCGCTTGGCCACATCTTCGGCACTGATGCCCGAAGTTTCTTTGAGCGGGCGCAAATCCAAAATGCATTCATGCGCCACCCGCCCGTTGGCACTGGCATACAGCGTGGGGTAATGGTCATGCAAACGGTGGCTGATGTAGTTGGCCGCCAAAATGGCTGCTTCGGTGGCGTGGCGCAAACCGCCCTCGCCCATCATGCGGCAGTACATCCAGCTGATCGGCAACACCGCTGCATTGCCCAAAGGCGCTGCCGAAATACTGCCGATATGCGTACCCAGCGCGCCGGTGCTGACATGGCCGGGCAAGTAAGGCACCAAATCTTCCACCACGCAGACTGGCCCCACGCCGGGGCCGCCGCCGCCATGGGGAATGCAAAAAGTTTTATGCAAATTGAGGTGGCTGACATCGCCACCAAACTCGCCCGGCGCGGCCACGCCGACCAGTGCATTCATGTTCGCACCATCGACATACACGCGGCCGCCGTGGCTGTGTACCAAGGCGCACAAGTCTTTTACCTGGGTTTCAAACACACCGTGGGTGCTGGGGTAGGTGATCATGACGCAGGCCAGATTGGCGCTGTGTTTTTCGCAATGCTTGCGCAAGTCGTCCATGTCCACATTGCCGTGGCTATCGCAGGCGGTCACCACCACATCCAGCCCCGCCATTTGCGCGCTGGCCGGGTTGGTGCCGTGCGCGGATGAGGGAATCAGGCAAATATTGCGGTGCCCTTGGCCGTGCGCGGCCTGGTACGCGCGGATGACGAGCAGGCCCGCGTATTCGCCCTGGCTACCGGCATTGGGTTGCAGGCTGATACCGGCGTAGCCAGTGGCCTGGCACAACCAAGCACGCAGTTGTTCGTCCAGCATGGCGTAGCCCTGCAATTGGTCTGCCGGGGCAAACGGGTGAACATGCGCAAACTCGGGCCAGGTGATGGGAATCATTTCGCTGGTGGCGTTGAGCTTCATGGTGCAAGAGCCCAGCGGAATCATGCTGCGGTCTAGCGCCAGATCTTTATCGCTTAGGCGGCGGATATAGCGCAACATGCCGGTCTCGGAGTGGTAGCTGTTGAATACCGGGTGCGTTAAGAAGCTGCTGCTGCGGCGCAGGGCCGCGGGAATCATGGAGCCGGGTGCTTGCGCCAGTGCGTCCCACTGCGGCACAGCCTGCCCGGTTTTTGCGAACACACCCCAAAGCAAAGCCACATCCTCGCGGGTGCTGGTCTCGTCTAGCGAGATGCCGATGCAGCTACCGCGCAGCACGCGCACGTTGGCGCCTGCGGCTACGGCTTTGGCGGCGATGGCTTGCGCAGCGCTTGCGCTGCCAGCATCTATCGTCAAGGTATCAAAAGCGCTGTCATACAAGGGCGCGCAGCCTAGGCTGGACAGGCCTGCGGCCAGCGTGGTGGTGTAAGCCGCTACGCGCTGCGCGATGCGCGTGAGGCCCGCAGGGCCGTGGTACACCGCGTACATGCTGGCCACCACCGCAGGCAGCACCTGCGCGGTGCAAATATTGGAAGTGGCTTTTTCGCGGCGTATGTGTTGCTCGCGGGTTTGCAGGGCCAGGCGGTAGGCCGGTTTGCCGTGGACATCCACACTGACGCCCACCAAGCGGCCCGGCATGGAGCGTTTGAATTCGTCGCGGCAGGCCAGGAAAGCGGCATGCGGGCCACCAGCGCCCATGGGCATGCCAAAGCGCTGCGTATTGCCGACCACAATGTCAGCGCCCATTTCGCCCGGCGGTTTGAGCAGCGTCAACGCCAGCAAATCGGCGGCCAAAATCAAGGCAGCATTTTTGGAATGCACCAAGTCCGCGTCACGTTGCCAGTCGTCTAGCCAGCCGGTGCTGCCGGGGTATTGGTTAATGGCGGCGAAGTAGTCGTCTTGGGCCAGCGCGGCGTACCAAGCCTCTGGTGAATTTGCCACTGTCACCACAATACCCAATGGCGCGGCGCGGGTTTGGATAACGGCAATGGTTTGCGGATGGCAATCGCCACCCACCACGAAGGTATTGCCTTTGTTCTTCACGCTGCGCTTGGCCAGCGTCATGGCCTCGGCAGCAGCGGTGGCCTCGTCAAGCATGGAGGCATTGGCGATCGGCATCGCCGTCAGGTCGCAGACCATGGTCTGAAAATTCACCAGCGCTTCCATGCGGCCCTGGCTAATCTCGGCCTGGTAAGGCGTGTAGGCGGTATACCAAGCGGGGTTTTCCAGGATGTTGCGCAGAATCACGCCCGGTGTGTGCGTGCCGTAATAGCCCTGGCCGATAAAGCTTTTGAGCACTTGGTTGTGCGCCGCCATGGCGCGCAATTCGGCCAGCGCTGCAGCTTCGCCGATGGCGGGGGGCAAATCCATGGGCGCGCTGCGCCGGATGTTGGCCGGCACGATGCCCGCAATCAAGCGCTCGCGCGAGGCTTCACCGATGGTGGACAGCATGTGCGCCTCGTCTTCTTGCGACAGGCCGATATGCCGGGCGATAAATTCTTGCGGGTTTTCCAGCGCGCTCCAAGATGTGGCGGTATAGCTAGTCATAGTTACTTTCCTCGTGAATCAAACACTGCAATGGATCGCCGCGTCGCTGCGTTCGTCGCGATGGCGGACAAATACAGACCATTCTTAGGCCGTCATAGCCTTGTAGGCGGCTTCGTCCATCAGCGCGGTGAGCTGGCCGGGGTCGCTCAGGCGCACTTTGAAAAACCAGCCTTCGCCTAGCGGGTCGGTATTGGCCAGCGAGGGGTTGTCGCGCAGGGCTTCGTTCACTTCGATGATCACGCCCGAGACCGGCATATACACATCGGCAGCGGCTTTGACAGACTCGACCACGCCGGTCACATCGCCCTGCGCAAAAGTCTTGCCCACTTCAGGCAGTTCGACAAACACCACATCGCCCAATGCGTCTTGCGCATGGTGCGTGATGCCGACGACGGCGCTGCCGTTGTCGTTAGAAATCCATTCATGGTCGGCGGTATAGAGGAGACTCATAAAAAATCCTTTAAATAAGTGGAAATGGAACGGGAAAATGATGGCTCGCCGGGTGGCAGCGCTTTTCGCGATGACGTATTGTGCTCATCCATTCTTTAGCTGGCCCGGCGGTAATGGTGGGGAACAAAAGGCATAGCGCAGACCTGCATGGGCACGCGCTTGCCGCGCACCAGCGCAAACAGCGGCGTGCCGATGGCCGCACATGCCGGTGGTACATAGGCCATAGCAATTGGCACATCCGCGCTGGGGCCTAAGAGGCCGCTGCACACCGCGCCCGCGCTCTGGCCGTGGGCGTCTTCCAACGCCGTGGGCTCGCGCACGGGAATGCGCTCCAAGGCCCGCAAGCCCACGCGCACGCGGCCTGCACCTTGCTGCATTTGCGCAAACAATGCTTCTGCGCCCATAAATCCGCCCGCGCGCGCGCCACCCTCGCGGCGCACTTTTTGGATCGCCCACATCAGCTGCGCCTCTAGGGGCGTGGTGGCTGCGTCCATGTCATTGCCGTATAGGCATAAACCGGCCTCCAAGCGCAGGGAGTTGCGTGCGCCCAGGCCGATAGGCATGACCTCGGGCTGAGCCAGCAAAGCGTCGGCCAGCGCCCTGGCTCCGTCTTGGTGCAGCGAGATTTCAAAACCATCCTCACCGGTGTAACCGCTGCGCGTGATGTAGAGCGCATGGCCTTGCCAACTAAAGCTGGCGCCGTCCATAAACACCATGGCTTGCACCCCGGGCACCAGGCGCTGCAAAGCGGTGGCTGCGGAGGGGCCTTGTAGTGCCAGCAAAGCATGTTCGGGTAAGGGGGTGACAGTGCATTGCGCGCCGATGTGCGCCTGAATATGGGCGATGTCGGCCTGCTTACAAGCGCCATTGACCACCACAAAAATACCGTCTTCGCGACGGCTGAACATCAAGTCATCGAGGATGCCGCCTTGTGCATTGAGCAGCATGCCGTAGCGCTGGCGCCCTGGCGCCAGGCCGATGACATCGACAGGCACCAGTTGCTCAAAAGCCTGCGCCGCCTGCGGGCCACAGAGCAAAAGCTGGCCCATGTGCGAAACATCAAACAGCCCCGCCTGGGCGCGGGTGTGCAGGTGTTCGGCCAGCACTCCGGCGGGGTATTGCACCGGCATGCTGTAGAGCGCAAACGGCACCATGCGCGCGCCAAGCGCGACGTGCAAATCGTAAAGTGGGGTGCGAAGCAAGGGCGCTGCGGGGGTGGCGGATTGGGGTTCAGACAAACGGGGCTCCAAACAATCGGCCTGCCAAATGCAGTGCGCAATGCACAAGGCGCAAAGCAAGCCGGGAACCCTGTTGTCCGCTTTACCTGAGAGATTCAACGCCGACACCTGCCGACGCATTGCCCCTTCGGTGGACAGCCGCTAAGGGCTGCCTCTCTCCAACAGAATGATTAGTCAGTCCTTTTGCCTGAGCGTTCAGCCTTCGGCGGTCTTGCGACTCTCTCCTGACCGCGCCATTCTAGTGCTAGGTCGGGGGCAACCGTCAAGGCTTTTTTTGAGGCCCAGTTGCAAGATGCCAGCCATCGCGGCGATACCGCAAAAGCGCGTCCTAGCCCTGCTTTGCTAGTTGCCGCTGATGAAAAATAAACCCCAAACTATTGAGCAACAACTGCGCGGCCAGGATGGCGGTGATGCCGGTGGGATCGTAGGCCGGCGCGACTTCCACCAGGTCCATGCCCACGATCCTGCCTCGGCAGCAGA
>CAJBBZ010000217.1 GCA_903951445.1 uncultured beta proteobacterium | reverse complement strand
TTGCAAATCGTCTTTGCGGTTAAAGGCCAAAAAGCTCATGTTTCGCAGGGCGTGTGCGGTCAGGCCAGCTGGGCAGTGCGCTTGCGCGTAGGCGGGGCTCGCCACGGCCACATAGTCCATCACACCCAGCTGCACCACCTGGCAGCCCCGCAACGGTTTGGCCAGCGCGGTGACGCAGCCTTGCACCTGGCCCTCGCGCAACCACTCGTGCGTGAAGTCCTGGTCGTCGGTAATGATCTCCAGCGCCATACCGGCTTTCCCCAGCGCTTGCAAAGCAGGCAACACCCAAGTGGCAATGCTGTCGGCGTTAACGGCGATGGCCATGCGCTCCTGCCCCTGCGCACTGTGGGACTCGCGCGGGGCCAGAGCTTGCAAATCTCGGTCCAGGTCGGCGCGCAAGAGGCGCAGTTGCAAGGCGTGCTTTAGTAAATAGCGACCTGCTGAGGTTGCTTTGAGCGGCCTCGTTCGCACGATGAGCACCGCACCAGCCTGCATTTCCAGTGTGCGCAGGCGCTGCGATACGGCCGACTGCGTGATGGACAAGCGCGACGCAGCCCGGTCAAAACTACCTTCCTCAACGATGGCCGCCAGGCACTCGAGCGCGTGGGAATCAAAGATTTGCATCGGCTTTCAATTATTAGAAACGCTAATGAATATAGCCGAATTTTCATAAAACTGTTCATTATTTCGGGTCTGACTCACACTGCCGGACACCACCATTTACCGGAGAAACTTGATGCTAATCGGCCTGCCCACAGAAATCAAAAACCATGAATATCGTGTCGGTCTGACCCCAGCAAGCGTGCGCGAGTTGTGCAGCCATGGCCACAGCGTGCTGGTGCAAAGTGGTGCTGGCCAGGCTATTGGTCTTTCCGACGCGCTATACCAAGCCGCTGGCGCCACGCTGGTGCCTGATGCGGCCAACGTGTTTGCCCAGGCCGATATGGTCGTCAAGGTCAAAGAGCCGCAACCCCAGGAATGCGCCATGCTGCGCCCCGGTCAGATTCTTTACACCTACCTGCACCTTGCCCCGGACCCGGATCAGACCGCTGCCTTGATCCAATCGGGCGCGGTATGTATCGCATACGAGACCATTACCGGCGTTAACGGCGGCTTGCCACTGTTGGCACCCATGAGCGAGGTCGCTGGCCGCATGGCTGTTCAAGCGGGCGCTGCGCATTTGGAAAAGTCCAAGGGCGGGATGGGTGTATTGCTCGGCGGCGTGCCGGGCGTGCCTGCAGCGCATGTGGTCATTCTGGGGGCGGGCGTGGTCGGCACCCATGCTTTGCAAATGGCCGTTGGCATGGGCGCGCGCGTCACCGTGATCGATCGCAATGTAGACCGCCTGCGCCAACTCGATCTTGTTTTTGGCAATCGCATCCAGACGCTGTACAGCAGCGTGCAAAACCTGGAGGACGCGGTGCTAGATGCCGAGTTGGTCATCGGCGGCGTACTCATCCCAGGTGCGTCGGCGCCTAAGCTGGTGACGCGGGCCATGGTGGAGTC
>CAJBBZ010000216.1 GCA_903951445.1 uncultured beta proteobacterium | reverse complement strand
CTGGCGGAAACGGAGGGATTCGAACCCTCGATGAGGCTCTACACCCCATACTCCCTTAGCAGGGGAGCACCTTCGGCCACTCGGTCACGTTTCCAGTCGGGCGATTATGTCACGGTTTGCCGCGCGCTCAGGCGGTGGCGGGCTGGTCCAGGTCGAAGGCTTTGTGCAGGGCACGCACAGCCAATTCGATGTATTTTTCGTCGATGACTACCGAGGTCTTGATCTCGGAGGTGGAGATCATCTGGATGTTGATGCCCTCCTCGCTCAAGGCGCGGAACATTTTGCTGGCGATGCCCACATGGCTGCGCATGCCGATGCCCACGATGGACACTTTACAAATTTTGGTGTCGCCTTCCAGGTCTTCCACGCCCAGGCCCTTGATGACACTGGCGCGCAGCAAGTCCATGGTCTTGGCATAGTCACCGCGGTTGACGGTGAAGCTGAAGTCGGTCCGGCCATCCTTGCTGATGTTTTGGATGATCATGTCCACTTCCACGTTCGCCTGGGCCACCGCGCCCAAAATTTGGTAGGCAATACCAGGCTTGTCGGGCACGCCGCGCAGGGCGATTTTGGCTTCGTCGCGGTTAAAGGCAATGCCAGAAACGATGGCTTGTTCCATGTGTTCGTCTTCCTCAAAAGTGATCAAAGTGCCGGATGCGGCTTCTTCGTGAATATCAATGTCCCAGGGGGTAAAACTGCTGAGCACCCGCAGGGGCACGCGGTATTTGCCGGCAAATTCCACCGAGCGGATTTGCAGCACTTTGGACCCCAGCGAGGCCATTTCCAGCATTTCTTCGAAGCTGACGGTCTTGAGGCGCCGCGCCTCGGGCACCACGCGCGGGTCGGTGGTGTAGACGCCGTCGACGTCGGTGTAGATCAGGCATTCCTGCGCCTTCATGGCCGCAGCCACCGCCACAGCCGAGGTATCCGAGCCGCCGCGCCCCAGGGTGGTAATGTTGCCTGCGTCGTCCATGCCCTGAAAGCCGGTGACGATGACCACTTTACCGGCGTCTAGGTCGGCGCGCACACGGGCGTCGTCAATCGATTCGATGCGCGCTTTGGTGTAGGCGTTGTTGGTGCGGATGGGCACTTGCCAGCCGGCGTAGCTGACAGATTGCAGTCCCTCGGCCTGCAAGGCGATGGCCAGCAGGGCGCTGGAGGCTTGCTCGCCGGTGGAGGCCAGCATGTCGAGCTCGCGCTCGTAAGAAGGGGATGCTTTGCTGGGAGCCAGCTCTTTGGCCAGGCCCAGCAGGCGGTTGGTTTCTCCGCTCATGGCAGAGGGGACGACCACCATTTGGTGCCCGGCGCGGTGCCATTTGGCGACCCGCTTGGCGACGTTGCGGATGCGTTCGGTCGAGCCCATGGAGGTGCCGCCGTACTTATGAACTATGAGAGCCATGGATGGTATTTGTACGAAGCTAAACCGCCGGATTGTACCAATCGAGCACCCCATTGCTGCGCCGCACAAAACCGTGCCCCACGCGAATATGCAGCTGGTGTCCGCGCGTGGTGCAAGCGGCAATTTGGGCCAGCAACTCCTGCAATTGCGCGCTGCTGGCCTGGGTGTGGTGCGCGCTGCTAAGCCAGTGGCGCAGCACATTAGCCTGGCGCGCCGTAGACAAAGTTTGGAGTTGCGCAATCGCCGGGCTGCTGCTACCAGGCGCACACAGGGCTTGCAAATCGGCCTGCGCCAATTCGCTTAACAAGGCCTGGGCCTGCGCCGCGTGCGCCGCGCTGCGCGGCAAGGTATCGGCGTAATGCGGAATGATGGCGCGCAGCACCGGCAGCAACTCGGCGCGCAGTCTGTTGCGCAAAAAGCCGGTGTGGGCGTTGCTGGGGTCTTCGATCCAAGGCAATCCGCGTTCGATCAGCCAGGCGCGAATGTCCGCCGCGCTAACTTCCAGCAAAGGCCGAGCGTAATCCACCCCGTCACGCAGCCAGCGGGCCGGCATGGCGCTTAGGCCCGCCAGCCCCGCGCCACGGCTTAAGGCCAGCAGCAAAGTCTCTACTTGGTCGTCTGCGTGCTGTGCCAAAGCCACAGTGGCGCAAGGCGGCTGGGCGTTTTCAGGAAGGGCAAATGCGCGCAAGGCGGCATAGCGCGCCAAGCGGGCGGCATCTTCGGGGCTTTGGCCGGGGCGGGCATGGGCATCTACGGGCGATACATGCAGAGGCACCCGAAGTCCCGCACAAACGGCACGGCAATGCTGCTCAAAGTCGGCCGCGGCCGCTTGCAAGGCATGGTTGACATGCACCGCCAGCACCTGCCCTGGCCAGCGCGCTGCGCAGGCATGCAAAAGTGCTGTGGAGTCGGCGCCGCCGCTGTAGGCCACAGCGAGCGGCAGGTGAGGTTCAAAGGCCGCAATCGCCGCGTCCAGCGGGCGGGTCATGGGCGTGCCACGCTCTATTTGCCGCTGGCCTTGGTATCGGTATAGCGGCCGTAGCTTTGCAGGCGCTCGTAGCGGCGGTCCAGCAGCTCTTTCACGCGCAAGTCGCTCACTTGGCGGAAGGCATCGCCCAAAGCGCGCTTGAGGAACACAGCGGCTTGTTTGTGGTCGCGGTGCGCGCCTCCGACCGGTTCGCTGACAATTTTGTCCACCAGCCCCAGGGCCTTGAGGCGCAACGCGGTAATACCCAAGGAGTCGGCAGCCACTTCGGCTTTGTCCGATGTTTTCCACAAAATAGAGGCACAACCTTCGGGGCTGATGACCGAGTAAATCGAATATTGCAGCATCACCACTTGGTCGGCCACCGAAATCGCCAGCGCGCCGCCAGAGCCACCCTCGCCGATGATGGTGGTAATGATGGGCACCTCCAGCTGAGCCATCTCAAAAATATTGCGGCCAATGGCTTCGGACTGGCCGCGCTCTTCGGCATCAATGCCGGGGTAAGCGCCGGGCGTATCTACAAACGTAAACACCGGCAGTTTGAATTTTTCAGCCAGCTTCATCAGACGCAGCGCTTTGCGATAGCCCTCGGGCTTGCTCATGCCGAAGTTGCGTAGGCCACGCTCTTTGGTGTCGCGCCCTTTTTGCTGACCCAGCACCATGCAGGGCGTGCCGTTAAACCGGGCCAGGCCGCCGACGATGCTCAGGTCATCCGCAAAGTGGCGGTCGCCATGCAGCTCGATAAAGTGGGTAAAAATTTCGCTGATGTAGTCCAGCGTGTAAGGCCGCTCGGCGTGGCGGGCGATTTTGGTGATCTGCCAGGGAGTGAGGTTGCTGTAGATGTCCTTGACCAGCTGCTGGCTTTTTTTGCTGAGCTGTTCGATTTCAGCAGAAATATCCACTGCCGATTCGTTTTGCACATAGCGCAGCTCTTCGATCTTGCCTTCAAGCTCCGCGATCGGTGACTCAAAGTCGAGAAATGTCTTTTTGGCCAATTTCACCCTCCTCCAGGTTGATGCCCTGCCCCCAAAACCCCGTTGCCTAGTATTCCACCGGCACTGGATCGAGCGAGCGCCAAATATACCAAGTTGCCACGCTGCAATACGGGGCCCAAGCGGCGGCCACCTCGCGCGCATCGCTGCGGCTCACCGCTTCGCCTGAAAAATAGTTGCGACTTATGCCATTTATCAGGCCCACATCGTCAAGCGGCAGCACATTGGGCCGCGTGAGATGAAAGATCAAAAACATTTCCGCCGTCCAGCGCCCAATGCCGCGCACCGCCGTCAGTTCGGTAATGATGTCCTCGTCAGGCAAGGCGGTCCACTGGTTCACGCGCAATTGGTGCGTATCAAAATGCACGGCCAAGTCCACCAGGTATTCCACTTTGCGGGCGCTCAGGCCCGCAGCGCGCATATCGTCGACCTTGAGCTTGAGCACTCGCTTGGGCGTCATTTGTGGCGCCAGCAAGGCAAAGCGGTCCCACACAGTTTGCGCTGCCTTAACGGATATTTGCTGGCCCACAATGCTGCGCGCCAGCGTCACAAACGCATTGCCACGGGTTTGCAGCGCCGCGTCTTTAAACTGCGGAATCAGGCGCTTCATGACCCGGTCTTTTTTCATCAGGTGCTTGCAGGCCTCGTCCCAAAAATCAGGGCGTCGCAATTGCACAGCGGGCTGGGCGGCAGTGCTCATACCGTAGCGGCTTCCCAGGTGGTGCCTTGGGCAGAGTCTTTCAGCACAATGCCTTGGGCTAAGAGTTCAGCACGGATGGCATCGGCGCGGGCAAAGTCGCGCCCTGCTTTGGCGGCTTGGCGCTGGGCAATCAACGCGTCGATGTGCGCGGTATCCACCGAACTGCCCGCACGTAAAAACACCTCGGGCGGCGACTGCAAGAGGCCTAGCACGCCGCCCAAGGCGCGCAGCAAGCCCGCCAGTTGCGGCGAGCGGCTGCGGTTCACTTCCGAGGCCAAATCAAACAAGACGGCTACGGCCTCGGGCGTGCCAAAGTCCTGGTCCATGGCCACCTTAAAGCGATCCGCATAAGGAGCGCTCCAGTCAATCGCCACCGACTCCGCCTGCGGCGGCACCGCTTGCAAACTGGTGTACAGACGCTTGAGCGCGGTGCGCGCATCTTCAATATGCGCGTCGCTGTAATTGAGCGCGCTGCGGTAATGCGAGCGCACTACAAAAAAGCGGGTGGTCTCGGCGTCAAAGCGCTCCAAAATTTCTTGGATGGTGAAAAAATTGCCCAAGCTTTTGG
>CAJBBZ010000215.1 GCA_903951445.1 uncultured beta proteobacterium | reverse complement strand
GCCTCAGCCTCAGCCTCAGCCTCAGCCTCAGCCTCAGCCTCAGCCTCAGCCTCAGCCTCAGCCTCAGCCTCAGCCTCAGCCGCATTGGCGTTTTCGCCGCAATTGCACGCCTGTGCGGACGCCGCGCAGGAGGCGCAGCGCGTAGCGGCTAACGTGCTGGCACACATCGCAGCAGACCGTTACCCCTTGGCTTTGATTTGCTCAGACCGTGCATTAACCCGGCGCATTCAAGCTTTGCTCGATGGTGCAGGTGCCATGGTGCGGGACGAGACCGGCTGGTTGCTCTCTACCCCCCATGCCGGTGCGGCGGTGATGGCTTTATTGCGGGCCAGTGCCTGGATCGCTAGCAGCGTCGCGGTGCTGGCCTGGCTTAAATTGGCCCCTGCCTTGGCCCCGGCCAGCGAGGCGATGGAGGCCTATTTGCGGCGCCACCAGTTACGCGATTGGCGCGAAGTGCCCCTGCGTCTGGCAGGTTCAGATCAGCCCAAGGGACCGGATGCCATCGCAATTGCCACCTGCGTAGCAGCCTGCGATGCCTTGCGCCAGGCCTTTAGCGGGCGCCGCGGCATGGCGCAATGGCTGGCGGTTCTGGAACAAGCCCTGCGCGATGCCGGTATGTGGGATGTCCTGAACGGCGACGCCGCAGGCTTGCAACTACTGGCACTAAGCGCTTTAGACCGCCCGCAAGAGCGCGAACGCTTGCAAGCGCAAAGCCTGTGGGGCGGGCAAGCGTTGGACGCGCTGGACTTCAATGCCTGGATGCAATCCCTGCTCGAAGGCAATACCTTCCGCCCGGACTACCCGGCGCATGAGCAGGTGGTGATACTTCCTATGAGCCAAATCCTGGCCCGTCCTTTTGCGGCGGTGGTGCTGGCCGGTTGTGACGAAATACGCCTACCGCGCGTGCCGGAATCCAACAGCCTATGGACGCCGGGGCAGCGCCAGGCCTTGGGCTTGCCCGAACGCAGCGCTTTAGCCCAGGCCAGCGAGCGCGCGTTTTTGCATGCGCTAGACCATCCGCATTGCGCTATTTTCTGGCGCACCAGTGACGATGCCGGGGAATCTATTGCTGCCAGCCCTTTGGTGCGCGCGCTGCTGACGCGCGGCCCGCTGCCAATGGGCGAGGACCAGCGCAGCCTGCGCTCGCTCGCCGCTCGGCCACTTTTGCCACCGCAGCCCAGCGCGCCTAGCCTGATTCCCGCCAAGCTCAGCCAAAGCGCGTATGAAGACTTGCGCAATTGTCCCTATCGTTTTTTCGCGCAACGCCAATTGGGCTTGTACGGTGCTGAAGAGTTGGAAAACGAAGTGGACAAGCGCGACTTCGGCCAATGGCTGCACCGGGTGCTGGAGCATTTTGAGCGGGCGATGCAGGCGGCGCCCCAGGTGGATTTGGACCACCAGCGTGCGCTGCTGCAATCCGCGGGTGATGCGGCTACCCAGGCGCTGGGCCTGGATGACTATGAGTTTTTGCCTTTTGCCGCCGCCTGGCGCACCATGGGCGAAGGCTACTTGGCCTGGCGCCAACAGCATGTGGCTGGAGGCATGGTTTTTGAACAAGCCGAGGTCCCCTTAGAGCGACCCCTGGGCCGCGTCAGCTTGGTGGGGCGGATCGACCGCATGGACCGCAGCGCCAGCGGGGCCAGCCTGATCCTGGACTACAAAACCGAATCGCCCGATACCACGCGCAAACGCGTGAAGCAGCCCTTGGAAGACACGCAAATGGCTTTTTATGCCGCGTTGCATGCCCAAGACGAAGATACAGGCGCCTACCTGAGTTTTCATGAGCGCGAGGGCTGTAAAACCATAGCGCAAGCGAATTTAATGAAGGCGCGCGATGCCTTGGTGCAAGGCATTCAAGAGGACATGGAGCGCATCGCGGGCGGGGCTGTTTTGCCTGCGCTGGGCGAGGGCAGCACCTGCGATTTTTGCAAGGTGCGCGGCCTGTGCCGCAGGGACTTTTGGGCTGCGGCATGAACGACGCAAACACGCCATCGTCTGCCGACCACGCTTTAGAAGCTAGCGCGGCCTACGCGCACGACGGACGACGCGTCTCGCAAGCGGCGTTTTACGCCATTGCCTGTGATCCCCGGCGCAGCGTAGTGGTCGAGGCTTGCGCGGGCGCAGGCAAGACCTGGATGCTGGTCTCGCGGATGCTGCGCGCCTTGCTCGAAGGTGCGCAGCCGCATGAATTGCTGGCGATCACGTTCACCAAAAAAGCCGCTGGTGAAATGCGCCAGCGCCTGTACGGCTGGGTAGAAGAATTCAGCCAGGCCAGTGACGCGCAATTGCAGCAAGCGCTGCGCGACCGGGGCCTGGGGCCCGACATCAGCGCCGAGCAATTGGCGCGATTACGCGGCCTGCACGCAATGCTGCTCCAGGCCGACCGCCCCGTGCAAGTACGCACCTTCCACGGCTGGTTTGCTACCTTGGTGCGCAACGCGCCGGTGGGTGAGTTGATGCGCTGTGGGCTGCCGGTGCAGTATGAATTGCTGGAGGACGACAGCCGCGCCGTGGCACAGTTGTGGCGGAGGTTTCATCGGCGTGTGGCGCAAGACGCGGCGGCGCGGCAAGACTATGAAGACGCTGTGGCTGTTTATGGCCGCCACCAGACGCTCAAAGCACTGGAAGCTGCGCTGGCTAAGCGCGTGGAATTTGCCTTGGCCGATGCGCAAGGCGTGGTCGAGGCCTCGGTACAAACCATGGGGGAACGCTTTGCATCGATGGCCGGCTACGAAGAGCCCTTACAGGCCTTGTCCGGCGCGGCCGCAAAGTCATTGTTAGAGGCGGCGGCCCATACCTTGGGCGCAGCCAGCCAAAAGTCCTATGCGGCCAAAGGCGCGCAATTGCAGCAGGCTTTGCAGGAAGGCGATTCGTACCACATTTTTGATGCCCTGCTGACCAAAACAGATGGCCCGCGTTCCTTTGGTGAAAGGATCAACAGCCTATCCGAGATTGAGGCAGCGCAATCGCTCTTACTAGATATCCGCCGAGCGCAATTGCAACACAAGGCCTGGCTGCACCAGCAGCGCATGGCGCGCCTCACACGCGGCTTGTTAGAAGACTACGCCGCCTTGAAGCGCGAGCGCTCCTGGTTGGATATGAACGACCTGGAGTTGACCGCCCACCGTTTACTTTCCGATGCGCGCAGCGGCGCCTGGATTGGTGAGCGTCTGGATGCGCAAGTGCGGCACTTGCTGGTCGATGAATTTCAGGACACCAACCCCCTGCAATGGAAAACGCTGGAGGCCTGGATCGGCAGTTATGCGGGGGCTGCGCGCGCGCCCTCGATTTTTATCGTCGGCGACCCCAAGCAAAGCATTTACCGCTTTCGCCGTGCTGAGCCGCAGGTGTTTCAGGATGCCAAATTTTTTATTGCCAAGGAACTCGGTGGCGATAGCCTGAGCTGCGACCATACGCGCCGCAATGCGCAAGCTGTGGTGCAACTGGTCAACACGGTGTTTACGCCGCTGGCAGAAGCTGGCGGATTTGAAGGTTTTCGCGCGCACACCACCGCTTCAGAATCGACCGGCTGCGTCGTTAAATTGCCCCAGGTATTGAAGGAAATTGCGTCCGCTGGCGTAGCCCATGAAGAGGACGAAGAGCGCGTATGGCGCGACTCGCTCACCATGGCGCGCCACAGCCCGGAGGACAAGCGCAAAGTGCTGGAAGCGCGGCAGGCCGCGCGCTGGTTGGCGCATGCACTGCGTGGAACCGGCGCATTTGAAGCCGGCGCTATCCAAGCGTGTGATGTGATGGTGCTGGCGCGTAAGCGCGAGCGCCTGGCCCTGTTCAAGCAAGAGCTAGACGCTTTGCGCCTACCCGCGCAATTTGCCGAAAAAACCGAGCTGCATGAACTGCCTGTGGTGCAGGACTTGCTCGCCCTGGTCGATGCACTGGTGTCGCCACGCCACGATGTGTCGCTGGCGCAGGCCCTGAAGTCGCCGCTGTTTGGATTAGACGATGCGCTGCTGGTGCAATGGGTGCAGCACTTGCAGATGCGGGGCGCGGACGGCGCGCCTGGCTGGTTGCCTGCCTTGCTGGGTGATGCGCTGCTACCCGCCCACTTGGCGGAGATTTTTACACCGATCGCGGACAAGCTGCGCCGCTGGCAAAGCCTGTTGCTGCAATTGCCTCCGCATGATGCCTTAAGCGCCATTTACCGCGAAGGCGATGTGCTGGCCGCCTACACCGCCACCGTGCCCCCGGCGCAAGCGGCCAGCGTGCAAGCGCATTTGCATGCGCTCTTGGGTGCGGCGCTGGCCGTTGATGGCGGGCGGTTTTTAACGGCTTATGGTTTCGTGCGCGCGCTGCGCGCCGGTGGCTATACCGTGCCCCAAGTGGCCCAGCCCGATGCGGTGCAATTGCTCACCGTCCACGGCGCCAAAGGCTTGGAAGCGCCCGTGGTGCTGATGCTGGACTGCGATAGCGAAAGCCCTAAATCCGCCAGCATGGGCGTATTGGTGCAATGGCCGGGGCAAGATGATTTTCCGCGCCGCTTTGTGTTTTTGGCCAGCGAGTCCACGCCACCGCCGTGCTGCGAAGACTTGTTGGCGCAGGAAACTTTTGCACGCACGCGCGAAGAGCACAATGCTTTGTATGTGGCGCTGACACGCGCCAAAGAGGCCTTGGTGTTCTCCGCCATGCAGCCGCACCGCGACAACGCCCATAGTTGGTGGAAGCTCTTGCAAGCCCATGCGCAAGAGGCCGAAACGGTGCCAGACAGCCTAGGTTCAGACCCTGCGCCTGAAGGCGCGTGGGCCGATGGCCAGGTACATGATTTACCTGAACTGCCTATCGCCTTGCGCCGCGCATCCGCCCCGGTGGCTGCGGCTATCGCGCTGGATGCAGACGCCGATTTGGAAGCGCGGATTGGCCAGGCGATGCACTGTTTACTGGAGCACTATGTTCCTGGCAAAGGCAGCGAACAGGGGATGTGGAGCCCGCATGCATGGCAACTTGCGCAAACCCAGTTTGTCCTGGATGCGCAGCAGATGGCGCGCGCAGCCCAAAGCGCGCAAGCAATTGTGCAAGGCGAGGGCGCCTGGGCCTGGGATGCCGCAGTTTTGCAATGGCAGGGCAATGAAATCAGTATTTACCACCGGGGACGCAGCCTGCGCATGGACCGGTTGGTGCAGCGCAGTGACACTGGCCACTGGTGGGTGCTGGACTACAAAAGCGCCGCGCAGCCGCAGCTGGTTCCGGCCTTGTGCGAGCAGTTGGCGGCGTATTGCGCTGCGGTGCGTTTGGCCTATCCCGGCAAGGTAGTGCGCGCTGCATTTCTAAGCGCCACGGGGCAATTGATAGAACCTGTTTTGCCCGAGGCTCTGGCATGAGCGCCGCCGCCGGTGTGCAGGCCGTTGCATTGCCAGAGCAGGAATGCGAAGTCGCCATCATCGGCGGCGGCCCTGCGGGTTTGATGGCCGCGCAAGTCTTGTCAGAGGCCGGTGTGCAAGTGCATGTGTTTGACGCCATGGCCTCGGTGGGCCGCAAGTTTTTGCTCGCCGGACGCGGCGGGCTTAACCTGACCCATGCCGAGGGTGCCGACGCATTTGCAGGCCGTTATGGACAAAGGCGCGAAGCGATCAGCGCCGCGCTGGGCGCTATGGATGCGGCTGGCGTGCGCCGCTGGGCGCAGGACTTGGGCATAGATACTTTTGTGGGCTCTTCCGGGCGCGTGTTTCCCTCGGATATGAAAGCCGCGCCCTTGCTGCGCGCCTGGTTGCAGCGCTTGCGCCACCCGCAGCCGGGCGTGCCGGTGCAGTTTCATATGCGGCATCGCTGGTTGGGTTGGGACGATACCGGTTGTCTGCGCTTTGGCAGTGCGCAGGGCGAGCGGCGCGTGCGGGCCAAGGCGGTATTGCTGGCGCTGGGTGGCGGTAGTTGGGCGCGCTTGGGTTCGGACGGTGCCTGGGTTGCTTTGCTGGCAGAGCGTGGCGTGGCCGTAGCGCCCTTACTGCCTTCCAATTGCGGCTTTGATGTGGCAGGCGGCTGGAGCCCCTTTTTTGCGGAGCGCTTTGCCGGGCAGCCCTTGAAATCGGTAGCGATACGCATTCCCGGCGCGCCGGGTAGCGTGCCGGTGTTTGACCGCAAGGGTGAGTTCGTCGCAACTGCCAGCGGCGTCGAAGGCAGCCTGGTGTATGCCGCCTCCGCCCTCTTGCGCCAGGAGCTGGCGCGCCACGGGCAAGCAACTTTTTATCTGGACTTGCTACCCGCATGGTCCGAAGAGCGCGTGCTGGCCGAAGTGGCGCATCCGCGTGGTTCGCGCTCGCTTTCTAGCCATTTGAAGAGCCGTTTGCATTTGGACGGCATCAAGGCCGCATTGCTGCGCGAATGCACCAGCGCTGACACCATGGCGCAAGCAAGCACCTTGGCCGCTGCCATCAAAGCCTTGCCTATCCGCTTGCAGGCAGCGCGGCCCTTAGACGAGGCCATCAGCTCGGCAGGCGGCGTTTTGTTTGAAGTGCTCACGCCTGATTTGATGCTGGAGCACCTGCCTGGTGTGTTTTGCGCGGGCGAGATGCTTGATTGGGAAGCGCCTACCGGCGGCTATTTGCTGACCGCCTGCCTGGCCACGGGCCGCGTAGCAGCGCAGGGTGTGCTGCGCTTTTTGGGTCGCTAGAGGAAATAAGGTTGACGAGCCTGACCCCGGCACTGGCTCCACAGTTAGGGCTGCTTGGTTCCCCACCTGACCCGGTTGGCCGCTTCACCATGCGGGGAGGCCCGTCACGTTCGATTGTATCGGGTGGGCGGCATAATCCCGCGCTGACGCTAGCAGCCCCGCCTATCGGGCGCATTTGTCCGCTCCTTGCATTGTTCTCCCAGCCCGCATTCTTAAAACAATTTTCCCCATGCAAAACATCATTGCGCAAATAGCGCAAGAAATCCGCGTCCGGCCCCAGCAGGTCGAGGCCGCTGTGGCCTTGCTCGACGGCGGTGCCAGCGTCCCCTTTATTGCCCGCTACCGCAAAGAAGCCACGGATGGCTTGGACGATATTGAGCTACGCGAACTCGAAGCGCGCCTGGCCTATTTGCGCGAATTGCAGCAGCGCCGCGAAGTGGTGCAGCGCGCCATCGAGGAGCAAGGCAAATGGACGCCGGCCCTGGCCGCTTTAGTCCAAGCTGCAAGCACCAAGCAGGAATTGGAGGACATTTACATGCCCTTCAAACTCAAGCGCCGCACCAAAGGGCAGTTGGCCTGCGAAGCGGGCCTGGAGCCTTTGGCAGACGCTTTGCTAGCGAACCCTGATCTGGTGCCGCAAGACGCAGCCGCCACGTATGTCATCCCTTGGCGCGAGCCCAAGGAAGGCGAAGACAAGTTACCGGATTTTTCGACGGTGGCCGCGGTGCTCGATGGTGTGCGCGATTTGCTGAGCGAACGTTGGGCGCAAGTGCCCGCCGTGGTGCAAGACTTGCGCGAATGGTTGTGGGAGCAAGGCCTGCTGCGCGCGCGCTTGATTGCAGGCAAAGACCAGTCCAATGCCGATGTCGCCAAGTTCCGCGATTATTTTGACTATGACGAGCCGCTGGCGCGTGTGCCTTCGCACCGGGCGCTTGCCGCCTTTCGGGGCCGGGCGCTGGAAGTGCTAGACCTGAAATTAGTCAGCCCGGAATTGTCCGATACAGCGCCCAAAGCCGGCACCCCGTCCATGGCCGAGGCGCGCTTGGCGCTGCGCTTGCAAGTGCCGCACCAAGGGCGCGCAGCCGATGATTTTTTGCGCAAGTGCGTGTCTTGGACCTGGCGTGTCAAGCTGAGCCTGACCCTAGAGCGCGACTTGTTTGCCCGTCTGCGGGAAGACGCAGAAAAAGTGGCCATCAAAGTATTTGCCGACAATGTGCGCGACTTGCTGCTGGCCGCGCCCGCAGGCCCGCGCGTGGTGATGGGGCTGGACCCCGGCATACGCACCGGCGTGAAAGTGGCCGTGGTCGATACCACCGGCAAACTGGTCGACACCGCCACGGTATTTCCCCACGAGCCGCGCCGCGACTGGGACGGCGCGCTGCATACCTTGCGCGCACTGTGTACCAAGCACCAAGTCAGCCTGATAGCCATTGGCAACGGCACCGCCAGCCGCGAAACCGATGCGCTGGCCGCGGACTTGATTAAAGCCATGGCCCGCCCCGACACCCCAGCGATCGACAAAATTGTGGTGAGCGAGGCCGGTGCCTCGGTCTACAGCGCAAGCGAATACGCCAGCCAGGAAATGCCTGATGTCGATGTCAGCCTGCGCGGCGCCGCCAGTATTGCGCGCCGCTTGCAAGATCCGCTGGCCGAACTGGTGAAGATCGAGCCCAAGTCGATTGGTGTCGGCCAGTACCAGCACGACCTGAACCAAAGCGCCTTGGCCCGTACGCTCGAAGCGGTGGTGGAGGACTGCGTGAATGCGGTGGGCGTGGACCTCAATACCGCCAGTGTGCCGCTGCTCTCGCGTGTGTCGGGCTTGTCCAACACGGTGGCGCGGGCGGTGGTTTCGCGGCGCGAATCGCAAGGTGCGTTCGCCAGCCGCCAGCAACTCTTGCAAGTGACGGGTTTGGGCGCCAAGACCTTTGAACAATGCGCTGGTTTTTTGCGGATTCGCAGCGGTGACAACCCCTTGGACAACACCGGTATCCACCCTGAAAGCTATCCCGTGGTGCAGAGCATTTTGGAAAAAACCGGGCAACCGGTGCAGGCGCTGCTAGGGCGCAGTGACATGCTGCAAAGCCTGCGGCCCGAGTTGTTTACCAACGAGGGCGTGGGCATTATTACGGTGCAAGACATCTTCAAAGAGCTTGAAAAGCCAGGGCGCGATCCACGGCCTGATTTCAAGGTGGCGCGCTTGGCCGAGGGTGTGAAAGACATAGGCGATTTGCGCGAGGGCATGGTGCTGGAGGGCACGGTCAGCAATGTGGCGGCCTTTGGTGCGTTTATCGATCTGGGCGTGCACCAAGACGGCCTGGTACATGTCAGCCAAATGAGCCAAAAATTTGTGTCTGATGCGCGCGAGGTGGTGAAAACCGGCGCGATTGTGAAAGTGCAGGTACTGGAAGTCGATGTAGCGCGCAAACGTATTAGCCTGAGCATGCGCTTAGGCGACGCGCCGCGTGCCAATGCGCAGGCGTCTAAGGCCCAAGGACAAGGACAAGGACAAGGACAAGGACAAGGACAAGGACAAGGACAAGGACAAGGACAAGGACAAGGACAAGGACGCGGTGCCGCGCCGCGTGGTGCATACAAACCGCAGCCAACGCGCGACGCTGCGCCCCAAGGCGCCATGGCTGCTGCCTTGTCGCAGTTGCAAGGCTTACGGAAATAAGGTCATGCGCGCCCTCCATATTTACGCTGGCAAAGCCGCCCGCGCCCAGCTGGGCCGCGATGGTTTGCAAGCCTCCAGTGTGCGCGTGGTACCGGCTGCGGCGGGCGGACCCAAGGGCTTGATTCTGGGACCCTTAGACCGCTTTATTTTTGGCCAATGGTTGACGCAAAGTGCGCAAACCGTGCATCTGGTCGGCGCATCGATTGGCGCCTGGCGCATGGCCACCGCCTGCTTGAACGACCCGGTACCCGCCCTGGAGCGGCTGGAGCGCGACTACATCGCGCAGCACTACGAATTAGCGCCGGGCCAAAAGCGCGTGCCAGCGTCTTTGGTAAGCCAACAGTTTCGGGACAATTTGCAACTGTTTTACGGCGGGCGCATCCAGGAGCTTTTGACGCATCCGCGTTACCGCTTGCATGTCTTGGCTTCGCGCGGGCGCGGGCTATTGCAGCGCGAGCATCCGTTTTTCACGCCGCTGGGCTATGCCTTGGCGATTGCGGCCAATGCGCTGGACCGCCGCTTGCTGGGCCTGTCGCTGGAGCGCGTGGTTTTTTCGGCGCAGTCAGGCGCTTTGCCTTTTGCTACGAACGACTTTCGTACCCGCGCAGTGCCGCTGGTGGAAGACAACTTTATGCAGGCGCTGCAAGCGAGTTGCTCGATTCCGTTTTTATTGCAAGCCGTCCACAACATTGCGGGCGCGCCGCCCGGCGCGTATTGGGATGGTGGCATTACCGATTACCACTTGCACCTGAACTACAGCGGGGCAGCCAGTGATGGCGCCTGGGGCGCAGGGCAGGGCATAGTCTTGTATCCGCATTTTCAAAAAGCGGTGGTGCCCGGTTGGCTAGATAAACCCTGGAAATGGCGCCATGCCAGCAGCGCATTTTTAGACTCGATGGTGGTACTAGCGCCCAACCCCGAATGGGTGCGCACCTTGCCCAACGGCAAATTGCCTGACCGCAAGGACTTCACCCACTATGGCAACGACTTAGCGGGCCGCATGCAGGCTTGGAATGGCGCAACGTCTGCAGCCCGGCAGATGGCCGATGAATTTGCTGCTTGGTTGGAGCGGCCTGATATGGCGCAGGTTTTGGCCCTATAGCTTTTGGTTTGCTAGAGAGCCTCCGTATAAGTCCCTACCCGCCATCCTATGCTTGGGTTGTTTTTATGAAGTTGACGTAATTCATACTTGCAGGAGAGGGGGCTGAGGCCGCGTGTGTCATGTGCCATCGAGGCTGCCATTGGGTGGATTGCCAGAGGTACATAAAGCGTATTTTAGGGATTCACGCTTCTTTCGTGAAGCGTAAAAAGGCTTTTACGCTTCAAACCTTATCGTTAGTCCTCACGCCCATGCCCAGTACGCACAGCAGAATCTTCTGATCCTGAATGTCACAGATGAAGCACCAGTTTCTGGAGCACATCGAAGCAGACCCAATGGGCACCCGATACTGCAATAAGGCCCAAAGCGTTTGACCTCAGGCGGCCGAAGCAAAGAAGTATTCCACCGTCCGCATCCCGGCGATGGTCAGCAGCAAGGAACCCAGCAAGTGCAGCGCCGCAGTGCCCAAGGCCAGTACGTAGCGACCCTGGCCGAGCATGGCGACCACTTCGGCAGAAAAGCTGGAAAAGGTAGTTAATGCACCCAAAAAGCCAGTGATGAGCGCCAGGCGCCACGCCGGGTCCAGCTCGGGCATGGCTTGGAACAAAGCGACTGCCACGCCGACCAAATAGCCACCGATCAGGTTGGCGGCCAAGGTGCCCAGCGGCAAGGCGGTTCCCGGCAATACGCTGGGGTTGAGCCAGAGCCCGAGTTGCCAACGCGCAAGCGCTCCGGCGCAGGCGCCAAGGCAAATGGGGAGTACGGGGTTCATGGGTGCATTGTGGCTCAGCGGCTGTAGCGTGGTGCTGGTCGCGAAAATTCAGAGATGCAGTGAGGCCACTTGCAGGCGCGTGTTACCTGTCCTCAAGGCGCATCCTCACCGGCTAAATTTTTACCGTTAACGCGCAAACCCGCCTCAGACAATTTAGTCGCTTGCGCCGGTTTGATACCTTTAACCCGGCGCATCAGGTCAGCCCAGTCTTTGAACAGGCCTTGGGCGCGCGCTTCCAGGATACGGGCGGTGCTGGCCGGGCCCAGCCCTTTGACGCTGTCGAGTTCGGCCTCCGTGGCCTGGTTGACTTCGGTGGCCAGGCAGCAGCTAAGGCAGGCCGATGCCAGCCACAGACTGGTGCTGCGCAAGCTCAGGGCCAAGGCGCTGCGCATGGGCTTACTGGGTTTGCGCCAGCCACTGTACGTAGCGGGACACGCCGGTCTGCACATCGGCAAACTCGTGGGCACATCCTGCGCCCCGCAATGCGCCTAAGTCCGCTTCGGTAAAACATTGGTATTTGCCGCGCAAAGCATCCGGGAAGGGGATGTACTGCAACAAGCCTTGCGCCACGATCTCGTGCAGCGCTAAGGGCACATGTCCCTCTTGCCCGCGCAAAGTGTTCACTACCGCACAGGCTACGTCATTAAAGCTCTGTGCGCGCCCCGAGCCAAGGTTAAAAACTCCGTTTTTTTCGGGATGGTCAAAAAACCAGAGATTGACCGCCACCACGTCATCGACAAACACAAAGTCGCGCATTTGCTCACCTGCCGCATAGCCGCCGTAGTCTGCGAACAATTTGACGACGCCTTCTTTTCGGAACTGGTGAAACTGGTGGTAGGCCACGCTGGCCATGCGGCCTTTGTGTTGCTCATGCGGGCCATAGACATTGAAGTAGCGAAAGCCCGCCACTTGTACCCTGGCGTTTTGCAATTGCGCGCCCAGGCGCTGGCGCATCACTTGGTCAAACAGCAGCTTGGAATAGCCATAGACATTGAGCGGTGCCTCGCAGGAAGGCTCTTCACGGTAGCGTTCGGAGCCGCCATAGGTGGCAGCCGACGATGCGTATAAAAGGCGCGTACCTTGCGCTTGCGCAGCTTCAAACAATTGCAGCGTCAACCCATAGTTGTTGCGCATCATGTATTGCCCGTCATTCTCCATGGTGTCGCTGCATGCGCCTTCGTGGAACACCGCTTCCACCTGGCCGTAGTGGCCTGCCGCAAAGTCGCGGTAAAAATCGGCGGCATCCACGTAATCGGCAATGCGTCGCGTTACTAGGTTGCGGAATTTATCGCCGTCGCGCAAATCGTCTACGGCGATGATGTTGTCGATGCCGCGCGCATTGAGGCCCGCAATAATGTTGCTGCCGATAAAACCTGCGGCGCCTGTCACTACTAGGCGTGTCATGCGATCAACTCCTCTAAGCGCACGGTGGCCGTGCCGAATTTGCCGACCACCACGCCACCAGCGCGGTTGGCCCAGGGCAGGGCTTGTTGCAGCGTCATGCCCGCACCCAAGAGCACGGCCATGGTGGCGATCACGGTATCACCTGCGCCGGTCACGTCAAACACTTCGCGCGCCTGTGCGCTGACATGGCTGACGCCGCTGTCCTCAAACAAGCTCATGCCTTCTTCGCTGCGCGTCAGTAGGATCGCGGCCAGACCTAGTTGCTGGCGCAGGCTTTGGGCTTTGGCTAGCAGTTGTTCTTCGGTATGCCAGGTGCCCACCACTTCTTGCAACTCAGCGCGGTTAGGCGTGATGACGGTAGCGCCTTGGTAGCGTGAATAGTCGCTGCCCTTAGGGTCAATCAGCACCGGTTTGCCCAGGGCGCGGGCCTTGGCGATCATGTCGCTGACATGCGCTAAACCGCCTTTGCCGTAGTCTGAAAAAAGCACCGCATCATGGATGGGCAGCAGCTCATCAAAGCGCGCGGCTTGGCTAGCCAAGATTTCCTGGTCGGGGGTGTTTTCGAAATCCAGGCGGATGAGTTGTTGTTGCCTGCCGATGATGCGCAGTTTGACCGTGGTCTTGAGCCCGGCGTCCCGCCGCAACTCGGTTTTTACGCCGGTTTGCGCCAGCAGCTTTTCCAGTTTGTGGCTGGCTTCGTCCTCGCCCACCACCGTCAGCAAGGTGGCTTGTGCACCCAATGCGGCCACATTCAAAGCCACGTTGGCCGCGCCGCCACCGCGCTCTTCTTCGCGGGTCACGCGCACCACGGGCACCGGCGCTTCGGGCGAGATGCGGTCCACCGCGCCATACCAGTAGCGGTCCAGCATCACATCGCCTACGACTAACACGCGGGCGGCCTGAATACGGGCGGCGGACAGGGGGCTTAATGCATCAGTTTTCATAGTTCTTCTACGCGGCGCGGCGGGTAGCTGTCCCAGGCCTGGCAGCCTGGGCAGTGCCAAAAATGGTGTTGGGCTTCAAAGCCGCAAGCGGCGCAACGGTAGCGCTTGAGCGGCTTGACGGCTTGGTCCAGCGCCCGCTGCACTTGCGGATGGAATTGCTCATTTTCCAGCTTTTCACCGGCAATCCATTGTGCCGCTGCCACCAGCGAAGCCTGTTTTTCTAGGTGCTGCACATACCAGCTGCGGGCATCGTGCTGCGGCCCGTGGGCCGCATTTTCCAGTTGCACGATAGCGTCGAGCACATCCAGCGAAGGCGCGTGCGCATAGGCTTGTTGCAGGATCGTCGAAACGGCCGGGCCGCGCCCACTAGCCAGGGCGCAGCGCGCCATCATGGGCGCCATTAGGGACATGGACGCCGGCGTGGCCTGGGCCGCTTGTTCCAGCCAATCGAGCGCCTGGCCAGGTTCGCCCGCGTTTTCGCACAGGCGCGCCATGTCCATGCGGGCGCGCGGGCTCTGCGGCGCGCTGGCAATGGCTTCCTGGAGCAGCGCTTTGGCAGCGACGATGTCGCCCTTGGCGACCAGTGCTGCCGCTTGCTCGCAGAGATAGTGCGCCAAGCGACCGGCAAAACTGCCTTGTCCGGCGGCTTCGAGTTTGGCGGCCACTTGCGCGGCACCCAACCAGTCACGCGAGCGCTCGTAATTGGCCAGCAAGGCCAGTCGTGCTTGCGCTTCAAAGCGCGTGCCCTCCAAGGCCAGCAAGGCGGTTTCGGCGCGGTCGAGCAGACCGGCCTTGAGGTAGTCCAGCGCCAGGCCGTGCTGGGCGCGGTGGCGGTCGTCGGCGCTGATATCGCCGCGCGAGAGTAGATGTTGGTGCACGCGCACCGCACGCTCGTATTCGCCACGGCGGCGAAATAGGTTGCCCAGCGCGAAATGCAGCTCTGACGTGTCCGGGTCGTTTTGTACGGCTTCTATGAAGGCGTCTATGGCCTGGTCTTGCTGCTCGTTGAGCAAAAAGTTAAGGCCTTTGAAATAGGCTTTAGGTGCCTGGCGGTTCTCCAGGCGCATCTGGCGCAGGTCAAAGCGCGAGGCCAGCCAGCCCAGCACAAAGGCGATGGGCAGGCCCATCAATACCCAGTTCAGATCAAAGTCCATGCGTCAGGGTGTCGTCTGCCGCAGGCGTAGCCTGGGCGATGGGGGCTTTGGATAGCTTTGCGTTGCGCTTGGCTTCGCGCCGCTGCTGCCACCAGCGCGGCACCATGCCCAAAATACCGAGCAACAGTCCACCGG
>CAJBBZ010000214.1 GCA_903951445.1 uncultured beta proteobacterium | reverse complement strand
CGTCAAAACCTTCGTCCATGGCTTGGGCGGTAAAGCTTTCGAGGGTCGGTTCCATGGGGCATTCTCCTTGCAGTGGCCCGGATGCTAGCGGCACCCGCGACCTTTGTCGCGGGCCGCCTGCATTGTCATGGCACCAATGTCAGAAATAGAAAGCTGGCAAACAAGACCAGGTGGATAGCGCCTTGCATCACATTGGTCCGGCCCGAGCCCAGGGTAATGCTGCCCACCAGAAAGGTCAGCGCCAGCAGCGCCACGTCCTTGGTCTCCAGGCCCAGCGTCAAGGGCAAGTGCAGCACTACGCAGGCCAGCACCACCAGGGGAATGGTCAGCCCGATACTGGCCAGGGCCGAGCCTATGGCCAGGTTCATGCTGGTTTGCAGCCGGTCGGCGCGCGCAGCGCGGATGGCCGCCCAGGTCTCGGGCAGCAACACAATCAGCGCGATGACGATACCTACCACGGGTGCTGGAGCCCGGTAGGCTTTGACCACGGCTTCAATCGCCGGTGAGAGCAACTTGGCAAAGCCGACCACACAGGCCAGGGACACCAGTAATAGAAAAAAACTGATGCGCGCTTGCGCCACACCGGGCGGCTGCGCATGTACGGTTTCATCGCCCGCGCTTTCCATGGGCAAAAAATAGTCGCGGTGGCGTATGGTTTGGATAAACACAAATACCAACCACAGCGCCAGCGAGGACAGCGCCACAAAAATCAATTGCGAATCGGTATACGTGCCTTCCGGCGAACTGGTGGTGTATAGGGGCATGACCAGCACCATCACCGACAGCGTCGCCAGCGCGGCAAAACCCGAACCTGTGCCTTCGATGCGGAACAACTGCTCTTTATGGTGCAAACCGCCCAGCAACAGGCAAATACCAACGACGCCATTGCAGGCAATCATCACTGCCGAATAAATCGTGTCGCGCGGTAGCGTGGCGCTGGCCTTGTTACTGGCCAGCATCATGGACAGCACCAGTGCGGTTTCAATAATGGTGACGGCCAGCGCCAACACCAATGTGCCATAGGGCTCGCCCAGCCGGTGGGCAATGACTTCGGCATGGTGTACCGAGGCAATCACTGCCAGCAACAAGGCCAGTACCAACCACAGGGCTTGCAGGCCCGGCAGCGACGCCCCCATCACGCCGTACAAAGCCAGTGCGCTTGCAATGGGCACGACGATAGGCCAGCGATTCCACATATTCTGGTAGTTCATACAGTGATTGTGCCTTGCGCTGAGCCCCCACATTACCCTGACTGGGTGTGGTGGCTCTCCTCGTATAGAAACAATGGTAAGTCTGCGTCTACCAAAAGAGGAGAAGCCGCCATGTCCATAATGTCTATCGCACGTTCCGCTCTAGCCCAACGTGGCGCATTGCGCAGAGCACGCCGCCTCTCCCACGCGCGCACCCAAGCGCGCCAAGGCCTGGCCCGCAATCCTTTCATCTGGGCCTGCGGCCTGCTACTGATGGCTTTTGCTGTGGCCTGGGACTAGAAAAAGTGCGGCCTGCTGGCGGGCAGGCCGTTCAAGCACAATCGCCGGGTGCACGGATGCCTTGGTGCGCACCATGCCATCAAATCCTCGCTCCAACCTAAAACGCGCCCAGCGCACTCGCCAGCATGACGCCCAGCCCTGTTCCGCCTTCCGCATGGGCCGCCAATATCGTGTGCATGTTGTCCATGTTGGTCTGGGCCATGGGCTTGCCGGCCGCCAGCTTGTTGCTCGATACCGTACCACCGCTGCCCCTGACCGCCGCGCGCATGGTGCTTGCTGCGGCTTGCTTATTGCCTCTTTGGTGGCTGCTCGAAGGCCGCGATGCGCTGCGCCACGCGCCCTGGTGGCAGGGGATACGTGTGGGCGGCTTTACCATCGGCCTGGGTGCTTTTCTGTTGGTGGTCGGCCAGGGCATGACCGATGCCGTTACGGTCGCCATCATTTCTGCCTCTATGCCGGTAGTAGCTATTGCGATTGAAGTGCTGCTCGATGGCCGAAAGCTCAGCCGGGGTTTGGTGGTCGGCGTGGCGCTTAGCCTGTTGGGCGGTGTGATGGCGCTCGATGGCGGCAAGCAGCAATTAGCCCTGGGGCTGGGCGCCCTGATGTGCTTTGCCTCGGTGCTGGTCTATACCCTGGGTTCGCGCATGACCGTCACTTCTTTCCCCGACCTGAGCCCCCTGGGCCGCACTACGGTGACCTTGACTGGCGCGGCGGTAGTCACCACGGTGGCCGCTTGCGCAGCTGCATTGGCTGGGGCAGCGCCACCGCAATGGGCCGCGCTGGGTTGGCGGGAATTAGGTGCCTTGGCAATTTTTGCGATTGGCGGGCTGGCCATTAGCCAGGTGCTGTGGATCCGCTCGGTAGGGCATTTGGGTATTGCTTTGTCGTCACTGCACATCAATGCCACGCCTTTTTACGTCATGCTGATTTTGTTTGCGCTGGGCGGCGCCTGGAACTGGACCCAAGCCGCCGCCGCGCTGGTCGTGGGTGTAGGCGTGTTGATCGCGCAGGGGGTGTTTGTCAAAGCGCCAATCGAGGCGCCAATCGAGGCGCGCAATGAACCGCCCCTAGAGCGCTAGTAGTTCTGGACTGCCGCGTCGCTGGCGCGCCTCGCAGTGACGGACCTGTGTCCTAAATGCGCCTCGCAGCGCTCTAAAGAATTTACTGCGCAGCCGCTTTACCCGCGCCAGCAAAATCCCCGGCGTGTACATGCACCAAGCGGTTCCAGTCCATGTATTTCCGAATGGCAGCATTTACCTCGTCTAGGCTGGTGGCTTCTATCTTTGCTAGGCGCTGCGCGGTGTAGTCCATGGTGCGTCCGGTGCTCATTTGGCCTAATAAGGTGCCGCTCAACGCACCATCTTGCGCTAGCGAAATTTTGGCTTCTTCAAGCATCGATTTCTTTGCGTCAGTCAATTCCTGTGCGCTGATGCCATCACGCACCAAACGCTCGGTTTCTTCGCGCAGGGCGCTCTGCAAACGCGCCAGGTTTTGTGGCGCATGAATTGCATACAAAATCAAATCGGCCACCGGCTCAAAACTACTGGCCGACAACTGACTCCCGGTGGAATAGCTAATCCCTTCTTTCTGGCGCAGGCGTTCTTCTAGGCGGTTGTTGGAGCCGCCGCCCAGCACGCGGTTGCCGATTGCCAAAGCGATGTAGTCCGGCGCGTCATCACGCAGGCTCAGCGGCAGGGCAGCCAGGTACATGGCATTGGGCTTGTCCGGCGCGGCCAGCATCAGGCGCGCGGGGCTCGCGCTGTAGGCGTTTTTGCCTAGGCGCGTATAGGGCTTGGCATTGCGCCAGTCGCCCCACAGGGCTTGGCTTTGGGCCTGCACGGCAGCGGCATCGAAGTCGCCCACCATGGTTAGCATGGCGTGGCTAGCGCCGAAAAAATCTTGGTAAAAGCGTTGCACATCCTGCACGCTGGCCGCGCGCAAATTGGCCAGTATTTCATCAAAACTCAAAACCTTACGCACATCGCCTGCCGGGTAGTTGTCCAGCGCCCTGCGCAGTGCTTGCGAGGCCATGGCCTGCGGGTCGCTGCGTTGCGACTCTATTTGCGTGATGCGCTCTTTGCGCAACAGCTCAAACTCAGCGGGCAGCAACATAGGCGCCCGCACAATGTCACGCACGATGTCCAGCACCTGCGGCAGGTGCTGGCGCACGGTTTCAAAGCTGACGATCAGGCTGGAGCCACCCCCATCAACACTGATTTTGGCCTTGAGTTCATCTAAGCGGCTGCTCAATGCCGCGCGGCTGAGCGTGCCGGCCCCGCGCATCAGCATGCGCGCCGTCAGCCCCGAAACCGTGGCCTGGCCTTGCAGCGACTGCGCATCGCCAAAGTCCAGCTGCAATTGCCCGCTGACCGTTTGGCCACGTGTGGTCTTGGACAGCAAGGCCATTTGCATGCCGCCGGGCAATGTGCTGCGCAGTGTGCGTTTACCGATGTTGGCCGGGCTGGCGTCAAAGTTTTCACCGGCATCTACCGCTTTGCGGCCCTGGTAGTTCGCTAGCAAGGCCGCCACGTCTACCGACTCAGGAATCACGCTGCGCTCGGGCGCGGCAGTCGGGATGAACTGGCCGAAGGTGCGGTTGCTTTCTTTGAAGTAGTTTTCCGCCGCCGCTTGCACTTGTGCCACGGTCAGAGACTCCACGCGGTCGCGCTCCCAAAAAAACAAACGCCAGTCACCGTTGGCAACGCTTTCGGACAACTGCATCGCCAGGCGCTGCGGGTCGTTCATGGTGTCGTCAAAGCCCACCATCATGCTGGTTTTGGCGCGCTGCAACTCCTGTTCAGTCACCGGCTGGGTCTTGATGTTTTCTAAATGAGTTTGCAGACCGGTGCGCAAGTCAGAAATGGATTGCTCTTTACCCAGCTCGGCAATGAACACGATGTAGCCTGGCTCCGTCAGCGAAAAATTCCAGGGCGCTATCGACACAGCTTTGTTCTTCTCCACCAATTCCTTGTGCAAGCGTCCATTGGGTGTGTCGGCCAATATCTCGGCCAGCGCTTCCATGGCTACCGCGTCCGGGTGGCTGGCTGCTGCGGTGTGGTAGAGCACCGCAGCCAATTGCGTATCGCCTACGCGCTTGACGCTGACTTCACGCGCGCCCTGTTGCACCGGGTCGCGGGTATAAGTCATCGTTAGGCTACGCGATGGTTTGGGGATAGTGCCGAAGTAGCGCTCCACCAAGGCCAGTGTTTTGGCTGTGTCCAGCTTGCCGGTAATGATCAAGACCGCGTTGTCCGGCTGGTAATACTGGCGGTAAAAGGCTTGCAGGTTTTCAATACGTACGTTCTCCACATCGCTGCGCGCGCCGATGGTGGACTTGCCGTAGTTATGCCAATCGTAAGCCGTGGCCGCCATGTATTTCCATAGCGTGCGCCGGGGGTTGTTTTCGCCCATTTCCATTTCATTGCGCACTACTGAAAACTCGGTTTCCAAGTCTTTGCGCGCGATAAAGCTATTGACCATGCGGTCCGCTTCCATTTCTAGCGCCCATTGCAAGTTATCGTCGTTGGCGGCAAAGGTCTCGAAGTAATTGGTGCGGTCGTACGAGGTTGTGCCGTTAAAGCGCATGCCGCGTTTGCCCAACTCTTGCATGATGTTGCCGCGCGAAGGCGTGCCTTTAAACACCAGGTGCTCTAACAAATGCGCCATGCCCGTCTCGCCGTAGCTTTCGTGCCGGCTGCCCACCAGGTAGGTGATGTTCACTGTGGTCGTTGGCTTGCTTGCGTCAGGCGCCAGTAGCACACGCAACCCATTGCTTAGTCGGTACTCAGTGACGCCCTCGACCTGTGTATACACAGCGCTCGGCGTGCTGACCTGGGCCTGCACGTGTGGCAGACACCCAATGGTCGTAAGGATCAGGACCAGGGCCAGGGTAAAGGCATTGCCGGGAAGACGCATAGAGATTCCATTTTGAGCTGGGGTGCTCGGGCCGAATCGGCGGGATTTTGGCACATAGGAATGGGTAATGCGCATCAAGGTGCTATCCACAATGGCTGGCTAGCGGCGCAGGCTACTACCCTAGAATCCGCCGCACTCTGTATCCGCCGTGCCACGCCTAGCGCCGGTCCGGTACCCCCAATCATCGAAAGCTTGCGCTTTGCGCTTTGAGCTAGCCCCCCGTTTATGCAAAGAATCATCCAAATTTTGTGCCTCACTCTTGCCTTGGCATCCTGTAAGAAGCCTCCCGATACCAATGCAGCCACCACTGTTCCTGCGGCGCCGCTACTGGTTGCTCCTGAGGATTTGTTGACGGTCACCGACGGCGCCGCTGGGGGTGGTCCCGTGATCTCGGGCACGATCGCGGCAGAGCGCAAGGCCGATCTACGCGCCGAGGCCTCGGCGGTGGTGCTGGAGGTGCTGAAAGACACCGGCGATGTGGTGCGCCGTGGTGATTTGCTGGTTCGGCTCGATGAAACGGCCATCCGCGACAACCTCAATGCAGCCGAGGATAGTGCGCGTAATGCAGGTTTTCAGTTGGAGCAGGCTAAGCGCAACCTAGAGCGCCTGAAGACCCTGCGCGCCA
Source organism: uncultured beta proteobacterium (assembly GCA_903951445.1). Lineage (GTDB taxonomy): Bacteria > Pseudomonadota > Gammaproteobacteria > Burkholderiales > Burkholderiaceae_C > Allorhodoferax. The sequence goes on along the minus strand of CAJBBZ010000214.1, from coordinate 3,655 downwards.
GTGGCATGGCTACCTTGCAGTCTATTGACGATGCCGAAATCCGTGCCAATTCCGCGCAGAATGAAGTTTCAGCGGCCAGTTCCAGGGTGGCGCTGGCCCGCCAACAGCTGCAGCGCACCCAGGTACGAGCCCCGTTTGATGGCGTGATCGGCGAGCGCAAGGCATCTCCCGGCGACACTGCATCGATTGGTAAAGAGCTACTCAAGGTGATCGATCCCAGCAGCCTGCGCTTTGTCGGACGCGTTTCGGCCGATAAGGCGGGGCAGGTGCATTTGGGCCAAAGCGTAAGTTTTCGCGTCAATGGGTATGGTGACGAGAGTTTTGAGGGCAAGGTCACCCGCATCGATCCAAGTGCCAATGAGGCCACACGGCAAATAGAGGTGCTGGTTGCCTTTACGGGGCCTGCGCGGCCGCGCGTGGCCGGACTGTATGCCGAAGGTCAAATTAGCAGCGGTACAAAAACACAAAGCGTGCCGGTAGTTGACGAATCAGCGGTTCAGCGTGCGGGTGATGTCAGCTTTGTCTGGCGGGTGGATGCCAACGCAGTGCACAAAGTCGCGCTCACTCTGGGTGCCCGTGATGTCCGTAGCGGTCGGTATGCGGTATTGGCCGGTGTCCAAACCGGTGACCGCCTGCTGCGCAACCCGGCAAGCGGCTTAAAAGACGGCCAAGCCATTAGCCTGGTGATGGCACCTGCGCAGGCCAAACCCAGCGCTGCCGCATCCGGGCCATAAGTATGTTTCTATCGGATTTCAGCATCCGCCGCCCGATTGCCACGGTGGTGCTCATCGTGGGGGTGATGGCCTTGGGCCTGATGGCGCTCAACAAATTGAGGGTCAACCAGTTCCCCGATATCGAAAACCCCGGCCTTTTTATCGCTATCGCCTATCCCGGTGCCTCGCCCGATACCGTGGAGCGTGAAATCGTCAACCGTTTGGAAAAGTCACTGCAAAGCGTCGCGGGTGCCCAAAAAGTCTGGTCCACAAGCGCCGAAGGCAATGCGCGTTTTGATATGCAGTTTGCATTTGGCAAAAACATGATCGAAGCGGGCGACGAGGTGCGCGGCGTGATTGCCTCGGTGCGCTACAAGCTGCCCATCGAGATGCGCGAGCCGGTGATCCGCCGCTACGACCCCTCTGCCCAGCCCATCATCAATCTGGCCTTGTCGAGCAGCAGCCAAAGCCACGCACAAATATCGCGCTTGGCCGAGGACGTGCTTGCCGACAAATTGCGCGCATTACCCGGTGTGGCCACGGTCAATGTTTCTGGCTCTCTTAAGCGCGAGCTGTCGGTGTTGCTGCGTTCTGCGAAGCTGCGCGAATACAACGTCTCAGTGGCTGAGGTGGTCAATGCCATTCGCGCCCAAAATGCGAATGCACCTGTGGGCAAGCTGCGCGGCCCCTATGAAAACGAGAGTATTCGCCTGGTAGGCCGTATCGCTGAGCCGCAAGACTTTACGCAAATTGTTGTCAAGCGCATGGGTGCCCAACTGGTACGTCTGGGCCAATTGGGCACGGTGGAAGACGGGTTTGCCGATCTGGACGGCATCAGTACCCGCAGTGGCAAACCCAATGTGGGCATTTTCGTGACCCGTTCGCGTGACGCCAGTACCGTGTCGGTCGCCAAGGCCGTGCGCGAGGCGACCAAAGAATTCAACGCCCAACTGGCCAAGGACACCCCCGGCACGGTACTTGAAATCACCCGCGACGGCGGTAAAGATGCGCAAAACAGTCTCAATAACGTGGTGGACTCCTTGGTGCTGGGCGCGGGCTTGACCATCGTGGTGGTTTACGCGTTTCTGAACTCCTGGCGCTCCACCCTGATTACCGGGCTGAGCCTTCCTACCTCGGTCATCGCCGCGTTTATTGGCGTTTGGTTGTGCGGTTTTACGCTCAATTTCATGTCTCTCCTGGGCTTGTCGCTGGCTATCGGTGTACTTATTGACGATGCCATCGTGGTGCGCGAGAACATCGTGCGCCACATGCAGCGCGGCTCCGACAGGCGCACTGCCGCTTTGGAAGGTACGGCCGAAATTGGGCTGGCGGTGACGGCGACAACGATGTCCATCATGGCGGTTTTTTTACCGGTGGCTTTCATGCCCGGTGGGGCTGGTGAATGGTTTCGCCCCTTCGCCTTGACGGTGGCCTGTTCGGTCATGGTCAGTCTGGTGATTTCTTTCACCTTGGACCCCATGCTTTCTGCTTATTGGGGCGATCCGCCAGACCACCATATTGCACCCAAAGGCCTGGTGGGGCGCAAACTGCAAGTTTTCAATGATTGGTTTGACCGCCAGTCGGATCGCTATGCCGGCGTGATTGCCTGGGCTTTGCACCACCGGCGCGCCATGGGCCTGATTGCCCTGAGTTCATTGATTGCCGCCATTGCGCTGCATATGCGCTTTGGTGGCTCCGCCTTTTTGCCTGCTGCCGATTCGGGCAATCTGATGATTGATGTGCGCACGCCCGCTTCCTCCTCACTCGAGTACGCGCGCCTCAAGATGGAACGGGCTGCCGAAATTGCCCGCACGCTGCCCGAGACGCGCGAGACCAATAGCAATATTGGACCCAACGGCGGGCGCATTTATGTGGACCTCGGTCCGCGCAAAGACCGCCGCCGTAGCGCCAAAGAAGTGGCCGCAGAACTGCGCGAGAAAATCCGACCGCTCATTGGCGCTGAATTTACCGTGTTTGACGACCTGGGCAATGGAGCGCGTAAGCCAGTACAAATCGAGTTCACGGGACCTGACTCTCGCCGATTACTGGAGATCACCAACCGCTTTATGGAAAAACTGCGCCAAGTTCCCGGCGCGGTGGATGTGGGCCTGTCTGAGCAAGACCCCAGCAAAGAGCTTCGCATTGAACTCAATCGCGGGCTGGCCAACTCCATGGGGATTTCTGCCAACGATGCGGCCCAAGCCCTGCGCGTCGCGTTTGCGGGGGTGGAGGTGGGCGACTGGGTGGATCCAACCGGTGAGACGCGCGATGTGGCGGTGCGCCTGCATCCCAGCGACCGCCTGACTCGTGAAAACATCGAGCGTTTGCCCATTGCGGTCGCCGGCACCGGAGAGCTGGTGCCATTGGAACAAATCGCCAGTATCACGATGGGTAAAGCACCTTCTACGATTTCGCACAGTGAAGGCAAGCGTGTGGTGACGGTAGCGGCCAATGTCCAGGGCCGCTCCAATGGTGAAGTGACCGCCGATGCGCTGAAACTGGCCCAGGCCATGGACTACCCACCCGGCTACGGTTTGCAGCTGGCTGGTGCGGGTCAAGACCAAAAAGAGCTGTTCACCGAAATGTTGATCGCCCTGGTGAGTGGAATTGGTCTGATGTACCTGATTTTGGTCATCCAATTTAGTTCGTTCACCGCGCCTTTGGGGGTGATGCTGTCCTTGCCCTTGTCACTCATTGGCGTCGTGATAGCTTTATTGCTGACGGGCGGAACCCTCAATCTCATGAGCTTTATTGGCATCATCATGCTCATGGGCTTGGTAGCTAAAAATGCGATTTTGTTGCTGGACGCGGCGCGCAAAGAAGAGGCTGGCGGCATCGACCGTGCGCAAGCTTTAATGCATGCTGGCCGGGTACGCCTGCGCCCTATTTTGATGACCACGTTTGCGCTGATCGCAGGCATGATGCCGGTGGCACTGGGGCTG
>CAJBBZ010000213.1 GCA_903951445.1 uncultured beta proteobacterium | reverse complement strand
GACCGTGTAATAAATCGTGTAATACCTAATTTTGTTGCATTATGCAACAAACTGATTTTTTGTCCCATTTTCATTCAGCCCAAAGTGAAAAATCAAGTGGACCGGAGTGATTTCACTTTGGTCGGATTGCGCGCATGGCTCCAACGCCTTTAAAAGGCTTCACGGAGATCTAAAACCAACGAGGTCTTAATTTAGGCCATTACCGCACTTAGTTTAAGCATCTGGACCGAGAGGGCACAACATTTAAGGTCGAAGGATTCGCTTGAGCATATTTTAACTTCGGATCCAACGCGTTTTATCCTAATCTAGACGCGGTGAATGATAGGCGTCTGATGGACGAGATTGCCAATTGGATTCGTTATCAGTGGTGAAAATCAGATGTCTAGGTTGGAACGGTGCTTGACTGGCTGCCGGCAACTTACATCTTGACACAATTCAGTCATATATTTCCATTAGCATGGAACCATGGAAGACAAATATGTAATCAACGCATTGGCCGCCTTAGCCCAGACAAGCCGCCTTCGGATTTTTAGAGCCCTGGTTGTCAAAGGCAACGAGGGGCTTACCCCAGCGCTACTTGCCGAGATGATGGGCATGCCCGCCAATACGCTTTCCTTTCACCTTAAAGAACTCATGCATGCAGACCTGATTTCCCAGGAACGCAGCGGACGCAACCTGATCTACAGGGCGCAATACGACCGCATGAACGCAGTCCTAGCCTACTTATCCGAAAACTGTTGCCAAGGTCAGGCCTGCGAAGTTATCCCAGAGACTGTTTGTCAATCTTGCTAAACGATAAGGAACTCACCATGACCGATTCGAAACCCTTGAATGTGCTTTTTCTTTGCACCCACAACTCTGCCAGAAGTATCCTTGCAGAGGCCACACTCAATCACATAAGCAAGGGTAAATTCAAAGCCTATTCGGCAGGAAGCAGTCCCCGAGAAAATCAAACGCCAAACCCTATGGCATTGCATACCTTGGAGAAGGCTGGCATCTCCATAGATGGTTTAAGCAGCAAGAGCTGGGACATTTTTGCTTTGCCCGATGCCCCCCACATGGATTTAGTAATTACCGTTTGTGATAACGCAGCAGGCGAGGTTTGCCCCTTTTGGCCAGGACAGCCCGCTACAGCTCATTGGGGCTATGCAGACCCGTCCGAAGTTGCGGGCACCGAGGCCGTGAAATTAGAGGCCTTTATGCAAACATTAATTCAAATTAAGAGGCGCCTAGACCTGTTTACCAGCATACCGCTGGCAAGCCTTAGCAAAATGGCTCTGGAAAACACGGCGCGTGAATTAGCTAAAAAGTGACTAACTTACGTAAATATCTTGCTGAGCTTGTAGGTACCGCAGCGCTTTTGTGCGCTGTGATCGGATCGGGCATCATGGCTGAAAATCTCTCAGGAGGTAACAATGGGGTGGCACTGATCGCCAACACATTGGCCACAGTTTTTGCGCTTTATGTGCTGATTGAAGCATTCGGCCCTTTAAGCGGTGCCCACTTCAATCCTGTGGTCTCCATGGTGATGGCCTTTCGCAATGACCTGCCCCGTGCTTTGCTGCTTGGCTATACCGTGGCCCAACTGCTGGGTGCCGCCTTAGGCGCCTGGCTTGCGCATGCCATGTTTGATCTGGAGATCTTGCAATGGTCTACCAAGGTTCGTAGCGGAAACAGCCAATACTTAGCGGAGGCAGTGGCCACGGCTGGACTCGTTTTTGTGATTCTGCGTTCTGGAACTGGTAAAGCATCTATTATGGTTGCCAGCTATATCGGTGCCGCCTATTGGTTTACTGCAAGCACCTCATTTGCCAATCCAGCAGCGGTTTTTGGCCGCATGATGAGCAATACGTTTGCAGGGATTAATCCAGGCAATGCGATTCAATTTGCAGTTGCCGAGCTAATTGGTGCCTTTATCGGATTGGCGCTCTACCATTTGCTAAGTGCTGATCCCAACCAAAGCAATCCCGACGTTTAAATGGTTACTATATTTCATAACCCCGGTTGCGGGACCTCCCGTAACACATTGGCATTGATTCGGAATTCTGGCGTTGAGCCGGAGGTGGTGCTATATTTAGAAGTGCCGCCGTCCAAAAATCTATTGATGAAGCTAATCAAAGATATGGATATACCCGTGCGAGCCGTCCTACGCGAGAAAGGTACACCCTATGCGGAATTGGATTTGGCAAATCCAAAATGGACAGATGAGGATCTACTTGATTTTATGGTCGCCCATCCCATTTTGATGAATAGACCGATTGTCGCCACCGGTCTAGGCACTAAGCTCTGCCGTCCGTCGGAAGTCGTCTTAGAAATTCTTCCTAATCCACAGCGGGCGGCATTTAACAAAGAAGACGGAGAGCCGGTAATCAATGAAAAGGGCTTGCGTGTCTGAGATTGAAGTAACACTAGCTAATGTCGACCAGAGTTGCTTTCATATTCCTGAGCAGCGATTAATTAGACCTTCTAATGCATCAATCCATCGGCCGAAAATTCTAATGCTGTATGGCTCCTTGCGTGAGCGTTCGTATAGCAAATTGTTAACGCTCGAAGCGGCTCGATTGCTCGAAGCGATGGGTGCCGAGGTCAAAATATTTGATCCAAAAGACTTGCCGCAGCCAGATGGTGCGCCCGACACTCACCCCAAAGTCCAGGAATTGCGCGCACTCGCCGCTTGGTCTGAAAGCATGGTGTGGTGCTCGCCCGAGCGTCACGGTGCCATGACTGGGATTATGAAAAGTCAGATAGATTGGATCCCACTATCTTTGGGCGCAGTCCGTCCTACGCAAGGTAAAACATTGGCAGTGATGGAGGTCAGCGGTGGATCGCAATCATTTAACGCCGTCAATCAAATGCGTATATTGGGCCGTTGGATGCGGATGATCACCATTCCCAATCAAAGCTCGGTAGCTAAGGCATTTCTGGAATTTGACGAGGAAGGGCGAATGAAGCCCTCTGCCTACTATGACCGAGTCGTAGATGTAATGGAAGAGCTTATGAAGTTCACCCTTCTCACGCGGGATGTAGCGTCCTATCTGGTAGATCGGTATAGTGAGCGACGGGAATCGGGTGCGGAATTGAGCAAGCGAGTTAATCAAAAGTCAATTTAATCAACGGCCGACTAGGATGCTTAGACTTCCATGATCGGTAAGGCATTTTTAAGCACAAAGTTGGCGATGGTTGGCACATCCCCTAGGTCTAGCTCTGCGATACCAACCCCTGAAATTTTCTTATCGCTGGCTATTGCTATTGTTCCGATCAATTGCGGCCAAAGCGGTTTCTTTTCTAGACTAGCACGCCAAACCTCAAGCTTTGGAAATCCTCCCTGTTTAAATCCTTCTATAAGGACTAGGTCGCAATTCTGCATCCGGCTAAGCAATTCTTGGAGGGAGGGCTCCTCTGAGCCGCGTAATTCGTGCATCAGGGCCCAGCGATCATTGCCTAGTAGTAAAACTTCTTTACAACCCGACTCTCTCAATCGATAAGAATCTTTACCTGGGCGGTCAATGTCAATGTTCTTGTGACTGTGTTTTATGAGTGAAACAATCAATCCTCTCGATGATATTTCTGGAATCAATTTTTCCAATAGCGTTGTTTTACCCATACCAGAATGACCGGCAACTCCAAATACTCGCATGGGCTTACTCCTTTGCATTCAATCGCGGTTTAAGCGCTTATCTCAAGTCTTTTCATTTTTTCCCAAAGTGTTTTTCTTGAAATACTTAGCAATTCAGCCGTTTTAGAAACACTTCCCTCACATCTATCAAGTGCCTTTATGATGTGTGAACGTTCGGCCTCTTCTACCTTGGCGTGCAGTGGGACAATAACTTCTGGTATTGCGACATGGTTAGCGGAATTCTTAAACTCAATGTGAATTGGTTCATCCAAAATCCCCGCGTCACTCATGGCAACTGCTTGCTCTAGATAGGAGCGCAGTTCCCTTACATTTCCGCGCCACTCTCGCGCCATAATGTCCCGCAAAAATGTTTCTGACATTGCCAAAGGCCGGCCTTGCTCCTCGACCATGCGCGCTAGCAGAGATTGCGTTAGCCATCGAATATCTTCTGGCCGTTCGCGCAACGGTGGCAAATTTATGCGAATGACAGCTAACCGATAAAACAGGTCTTCCCTGAATCGACCCGCCGTCATATCCGCATAAAGGTCGCGATTGGTGGCTGCGATGATCCTAAAGTCGCTATGCGTGGTCTTTTCAGACCCCAATCTGAAGAAGCATTTTTCTTGCAATGCGCGCAACAACTTTGCCTGTAAATTGGCAGGGAGATCACCCACCTCATCTAGAAACAGCGTACCTTGGTTGGCACGTTCAAGAAAACCTTTATGTTGCCTTACGGAGCCTGTAAAAGCTCCTTTTTCAAATCCAAAAAACTCTGCCTCCAACATCGTTTCCGGAATTGCTGCGCAATTGACAGCAATAAATTCCTTTTTATCAGGGCGCTGATCCAGCTTGTGAATCAAATTTGCTACTACTTCCTTGCCAACACCAGATTCTCCGCTCAATAAAACAGAAACACGTTGTCCAGCTACCTTTTTAACTAGTCCCTCCACTTGCCGCATTGCCGGAGATATTCCTAGAACCACTTCCTCAGTCAACTTTGGTTGGGTACTAGTTGATACACGAATTAGTTCTACTAATTTTTCAATGTCGAACGGTTTAGTAAGGTACTCTCTTGCACCGGCCTTCATAGCCGCAATTGCGTCATTTACGCTGCCGTACCCTGTAAGGAAAAACCATGGAATGTTGCGGATACTCTCTGGCAATTCAGCGAACCATTGCGTTGCCAACCCATCGGGTAGACGTACATCGCTAACGATACATACGTACGCATTTTTAATTCGTAAATTTGCATCCGCTAGGGCTCTACTCCAATCCACGTTGAACCCTTCAAGCTCAAGGCGTTGTGCCAATGACTCTCCCATAATGGCATCATCTTCAATTAACAAAATACGCTTCATGTACTACTTTCAATCGATTCATGATTAGGTATCCAAAAAACCAGACTTGTACCTGCAGTCGTGTTCAGATCAAGCCCAAACCCCCCGAGGTATTGGTTTGCCAATTCTCTGCATACCCAGAGTCCAAAACCTCTAGGATCATGTCCGCTTTCTGAATCCAAGGTTTCAGAAAATTTCTCTGCAGTAAGCGAGGGCCCGGAATTGGTGACTTTGAAAAACACTCTTTGCGCGTCCGCCTCAAGAAGGGCACTTACTTCTCCATGTTGCCCTGCCGCTTTGATGGCGTTTAGGAGCAGGTTCAACATCACCTGCCGCATAGGTGCAGAAGGCACTCGTAGTGCTGATTCCACTTTAATATGCGAATGCAATTGGCAGTTGTTTTGGGTTACTGCCGCTTTGATCAAAGTCACTACATCCTCCAGATCGCCGGGATTCAATGGTCGATCTTCTACTCGGGCTTGCGGCAGCAGTGCTGCAACTGTGGTTCGTATTTGTTGGAGACCACGATCTAATAAGTCGAGCGTCTGCTCGCGAACCGGTTGAGCATCCCCGTGAATTCGCAATGTTTGTGTTGCAGTCAGTAAGCCCATTAATGGGTTATTTATTTCGTGTGCAACTGCTGCTGTTATGCGGCCTACTGCAGCCAATCGTTCAGCCGAAAGTGCTCTCTCTTCAGACTTTTCACGAGCTGCTAGTTCAATGGTTAGCTGTTGAATTGCCTGGGCAATACGCCCTAGCTCCGGATCTCTGGTGATTGGAACCTCCTGGCGCAGTTTGCCGGGAGGCTCGTTTCCTATTCTGCCAATAAATCCTATCAATCTTGCAACCGGCTGTGTCATCCTTACACCAACTATCCAACCAATTGGCAAAAGTAATGCCGTTGCGAGCAATGCACTGACAAAGGCAGTTTTGCTCAGTGCGAACCAATCGGGCGCAAAAACCGATCCGTCAATCTCCATAAAAACATGGCCCATCAATTGGCCATCTTCACTAAATATAGGATTGAGTAACATGACCGCACCATCGGGACGATTCCATCGTTGTGCGTCAGGCGAGTTATCGATCCAAGCTATCTTTTGTCCATGCCAAACGGTTCCGAGAAATTCCATACCAGTTTCCAAAACCGTAGGGTCTGAGGCTGCAAAAACAATTCCCTCATCATTTAACACGGCCAAGCGACCTTTGCCCTCAACGGCACCTGGAATTAGCGCTGCGGTATCCCGCAGCAATGCAAACATCCGCCAAGTGTCATCGGCAGCTAGAAGCGGACGTGCCTGGGCGACGATTAGCACTACGCCACGATCTAATGTCGCAAGGTTTTCCTGGCGAGTTCTATCTGCATAAAATTTTGCGGAGACAGCCGTTACTAAAAAAGTAGTTACCAGTACCGCAAGCGATAGCCCCACCGGAATTTGTATGCGATACGGGAGTCGCCTAAGCATTAGGCTGGTACTCCACTACCAGAGACCATTTTTGCCTGTGCGCGGATGGAGTCAAACATGGCGGATTTACCGTTGGTGAAACCTGTAAGGTTCAGTGTCCGGAGCAATTCTTGTCCAGCTTTATCGCTTGCCATTGAAATCATCGCTTGTTGGACTCTTGCTAACGCTGGTTGGTCCGCGCCCCGCCTTGTTACAAGCGGAGGGAAACCAAATTCCTCTGATTTCCAGACTATCTCTGTTTGACTTATTGCTGCCATTCCCTGTTTGCGCATAGTCTCCCAAACGTATCCATCAATTGATCCCGCATTTGCCAAACGTGATGCGACGGCTTGCGCTACGTTTCGATGGCCGTGTGCAAAAAAAGTGCGCTTGAGCTCTCCTGGAGATATCCCAACTTTGGCTAATTGAGCTTGCGCAACCAGCCAGCCTGAGTTAGATAGCGGGTCAGAATAAGCGAGGACTTTGTCCCTTAGGTCATCCCATCCTCCAATGCCGTTGGCTGTTCCCTTCGGTCGTATTAAGTACGCTTGGTAGCTCGGTTCGCCCAAATAAAGGGGTACGCACAGTAAGGAGAGTTGTGACTCATATCTCACAAACGGGTAACCACAAATCCACGCAGCGTCTAATTGATCAGAAAACAGCATGTCCAAGATAGGCTGATAGGACTCGCGTGCTACGAAGGTGACGCGGGAGGCAGTGCGCTCAGATAGGTAGCTCCCCCAACGGGAGAGGAATGCAACCTGGTCTGCCAGGATCACGGGTGTTAAGCCAATGCGCAAACTAGTTTCGTTTGCGCCGTGGGCGCTATCCATGGCCTCAATGCCCGTAGATGCGAGCGCTTGTAAACAAATGCGTCGTTTCATTGGATTGTCTCCATGTGTTACGAAAACGTAACCTACTTTTTCGCAAGATGTTACCAAATATTCTCACAAATACCTCGAATATTTTGTAAGTCATTGAATTTAATGAATATTTTCAATGGCACATGTCTTGCTGAGCTTCCTCGTCATTGACCAATAACGAGGAGACGCTATGGACGACATCAAAGTAGGCCGCCGGTTCTTTTTGAAATCGGGTGGTACCGCAGCAGCAGCCATGGGGGCAGCGGTCATCCCGATCCACAACGCCAATGCGGCGCCAGCGGCGGCGGCAGGCAGCATGGCCTTGCCATACCCCAAAAAGGCGGTCGGCATCGTCAACAAGATGCCCTTGAACCAGGCGGTTGCATTCAACTATCCCGATGCCAGCTCCCCGTGCTACGCCATCCGCATGGGAAATACGGTTCCAGGTGGGGTTGGGCCCAACGGCGACATCGTGGCCTACAGCTCCTTGTGCACCCACATGGGTTGCCCCGTGGCTTACGACGGAGACAGCCGCACTTTCAAATGCAACTGCCATTTCTCCATGTTCGACCCCGAGCACAACGGCCAGATGATTTGTGGTCAGGCGACTGAGAACCTGCCCCAGATCAAGCTGGAATACGACCCGAAAACGGATTCGGTGCATGCCGCCGGTGTCGACGGTCTGATCTACGGCCGCCAGTCCAACATTCTCTAAGGAGCGCACCATGTCCACCACAATAAACGACCGCATTGCCTTGCCTCCGGCTAAGGCGCTTAAGAGCAATATGACCTGCCACTTCTGCATCGTGGGCTGCGGCTATCACGTGTACAAGTGGGATGCCAATACCGAAGGCGGCCGTGCTGCCAGTCAAAACGCGTTGGGGGTGGACTTCACCCGCCAGGTTCCGCCCATGGCCATCACCATGACAAAGGCGATGACCAACACCATTACCGATAAAGCGGGCAAGCGCTGGAACATCATGATCGTTCCCGACAAGGAATGTGTGGTCAACAGCGGTCTGTCATCCACCCGTGGCGGCAAGATGGCCTCCTACATGTATTCCCACGACGGCATGACAAAAGACCGCCTTAAAACCCCCCGTATCTATCGGGGCGACCAGTGGTTTGATACGGGCTGGGATCATGCGATGGCCCTTTACGCCGGGTTGACCAAAAAAATACTTGACACGGACGGTCCAGATGGCTTGGTCTACGACTGCTTTGACCATGGCGGCGCAGGTGGTGGCTTTGAAAATACCTGGGGCACCGGCAAGCTGATGTTCAGCGCGCTGAAGACGCCCATGGTGCGTATCCATAACCGGCCAGCATATAACTCCGAATGCCACGCCACCCGCGACATGGGTGTGGGCGAGTTGAACAATAGCTATGAAGACGCGCAACTGGCAGACACCATTATTTGTACTGGTGCCAATCCCTATGAAACCCAGTCCAATTACTTTCTGAACCACTGGGTTCCCAATCTCAATGGCAGCAGCGTGGACAAAAAGAAGAAGCGCTTTCCGGGTGAAGCGGCAGCGGCGGCCAGAGTCATCATCGTGGATCCGCGTCGCACCGCGACTGTGGCGATTTGCGAGCAGGTGGCCGGAAAAGCCAATGTCTTGCATCTGGATATCGAGCCCGGCTCGGATACCGCTCTGTTCAATACCCTGTTCACCTATGTGGTGTCGCAGGGCTGGCATGACAAAGACTTTATTGCCAAGCACACCTCCGGCTTTGGCGATGCTGTGAAGACCAACCAGATGTCCCTGGAAGAAGGTTCAAAAGCCACAGGGATCTCAATTGACAAGCTCAAGCAGACGGCCGAATGGGCTTACAAACCAAAGGCTTCGGGTCATCGCCCCCGGACTTTCCACGCCTATGAAAAAGGCATCATTTGGGGCAATGACAACTATGTCATCCAAAGTGCGCTGGTGGGCTTGGTGCTGGCTACCCAGAACGTGGGTCGGCGTGGTACCGGCGTGTGCCGCTTGGGCGGACACCAGGAGGGCTACACCCGTCCACCGTATCCTGGCGACAAAAAGATTTACATCGACCAGGAAGTGATGAATGGCAAGGGCTTGATGTACACCTTGTGGGGCACCAACCCCTTCCAGACCACGCTGAACGCGGAGCAACACCGCGTGGCTTTGCGGCGTCGGGTGCGTATCGTGAACGACGCTATCGCAGCAGCAAAAGGCGCCAGCACGGCAGAATTGATCAACGTCATTTATGACGCCTGCAAAAACAAAGGCGGCATGTTCGTGGCTTCCATGAACCTGTATGCCACGACGATTGCAGAGGACTGCCACCTGATGTTCCCAGCAGCCCAGCCCGGCGAGATCAACCTGACGTCGATGAACGGCGAGCGCCGCTTGCGTTTGTCCGAGAAGTTCATGGATGCACCGGGCACCGCCAAAGCCGACTGCCTAATTGCCGCCGACATCGCCAACGCACTCAAGGCTCTGTACCAGGCCGAAGGGAATGCGGCGATGGCCAAGCGTTTTGAGGGCTTTGAATGGAAAACGGAGGAGGACGCCTTTAATGATGGCTTCCGCCGCGCCGGGCGTCCCGGGGTCGGTCCGATCGACAGCCAGGGTGGCGATACGGGCTACATGGCCACCTACGCGCTGCTGCGCAAGGCTGGCAACAACGGCGTGCAGCTGCCGATCAAGCGGGTGGAAGGCGACAAGCTGATCGGCACCGAAATCCACTACGACGATGGCAAGTTCGATACCAAGGATGGCCGTGCCACATTCAAGCCAGCGCCCTGGAACGGCCTGCCGCAAACAGTGGCTGACCAGAAAGCCAAGCACAAGTACTGGATCAATGGCGGTCGTGCCAACGAGGTTTGGCAAACCGCTTACCACGACCAGTACAACAGCTTTGTGCGTGACCGGGTGCCCATGGCATTTATCGAGATGAACCCGGGCGACGCCAGCCATCTCGGCGTTAGCGGGGGTGACGTGGTTGAGGTCTTTAACGACTTTGGCAGCACCTACGCGATGGCCTATCCGCTCAAATCCATTAAGGCGGGCCAGACCTTCATGCTTTTTGGCTACATCAAGGGCGTGCACGGTGACGTGGTGACCAACTGGGTCGACCGTAACGTGGTGCCTTATTACAAAGGTACCTGGGGCAGTATTCGGCGGGTGGGCAGTGTGGACGATTACAAGTCCACTATCTCGCTCAAAGACCGGCGCTTCGCTTAAAGCGTTTTGCGGGGGGCGGCGTTAAGCGTCGCCCTTGCGCAAAAGTCTGTGGAACTGTCTTTTTGAGTCGTCGCTATGCAACACATATTTCGCATTGACGCTGAACGGTCTCATGGCACGCGGGAGAGTCTTAGGCTGCCAGCGGAGCCGGGTTTCGCACAGGCCTTAATCACATCACGTCAGAATATTTCGCCTAAACGCTTAGTTGAGCCCGGTCCGGACGCTTCGCAGCTTGATACGGTTTTTGAAGCTGCCGCTGCCGCGCCGGACCATGGTTTGCTCTGTCCCTGGCGATTAGTGCTGGTCCCCGCGCACCGACGCGAGGATTTGGCTGAGGTTTTCGCCCTGGCCCTGCTAGATCGCGACCCCGTCGCTAGTTTGGAGCAGATCGAAGCGGCGCGTGAAAAAGCCTATCGCGCACCATGCCTGCTGGCAGCCATTGCGCGCTTGGGGCCTGCCGAACCGCCCATCCCCGTTTTGGAGCGCATGGTGTCCTTCGGGGCGGCCGTGCAGAACATGCTGCTTAGCGCCCACGGCATGGGTTTTGGCGGTGGTCTGACCAGCGGGCAGGCAATGCAGTCACCGCGCATGAGCGAATTGCTGAGCTTGCGTGATGGGGAAGAAGCGGTTTGCTTCATCAATCTGGGAACCGTATCCAAGCGCAAGATGCCCCGGTTGCGACCCGAATCCGGGTTGTTTGTGAGCTCGCTTTAGGCAACTATTAGCCCCGCGTTCTTAGCGGGCCAAACTGCCCTTAAAGACGCCAACGCCCTAACTCGAAATATTCGACCTCTTGATCGCCTCGACCGTGCAATAAACGTGTAATAGAATCGATTTTTAGGGGGGCAAAGAGTCAGCAAAAGACTCACGAGATGACAATATCGACTCCAAAACAGAAAAAACATTGAAAAATTCAATGCTTTTAGAGTTGGCTCCTCAACCTGGGCTCGAACCAGGGACCTACGGATTAACAGAAAACTAGGTTGCTGAAATACCTATATAAATCAACGACTTAGATGGGTAAAAATGGACCGTGTAATAAATCGTGTAATACCTAATTTTGTTGCATTATGTAACAAACTGGTTTTTTGCCCCATTTTCACTCGGGTCGGATTGAAAAATCAAGTGGGCGAGGGTGATTTCACTTGGGTCGGATTGACTGCTTGGCCCGCTGCTCGTTCGATGCCGCATCAAGTTCTGTCGCGACCGACGCCGCACTAGCTCAGTCCGACTGATCAGATCCGCCAAACAATTGCGGGCTGCCTGAACTAGTTAAGCACCAATTTATAAACCGCCTGTCCGGACCCCATGACAAAGTAAAGCGTGCTGCCACTCATCATTACCTGCGTAGGCGCAGTTTCTATGACGAGAGTGGAGGTTTTTGTAGCAGCGTTCCAGCTGTATACCTTGCCTAATTCACCAAATATCACCTTGCCACCACTGACGGCGTATAGATTGACGGCTGCCAAAGTTGAAACGGAAGACGCTGCTGTGCTGCTGTTGGTGCTGGCCTTAAGTGCAGTGACCGTGGTGGTGGTGCCTCCTAGCTTGCCTGAGCTTGCTGTGGTGGCGGTCTCCAGCCAAGCCGCTACGCCATCACGCAGCATGAAATTACTAGCACTAGAGGTCAATGTCGTGATTGCGCCTCCGCTTACGGATTGAGCCAGCAGCGTGGTGTTGCCGGTGTTGTCGATAGCCGTTTGCTGCCAAACCACCCGCTGGCCATCGGTTTTAGGGTAGATGCTGCGGGCGCCGCCGCTGCTAAGCTTGGTGGAGGTGTTGCTTGCGGAGTTCCAGCGGTACACATCAAAGGTAGATGTCATACCCTCACCACCAGTTTGCGCGCCATAGAAAAACACAAGGTTACCGCTGCTATCGACGAAAAAGTCGTACTCGGTGTTGATCAGGTAGTTAGCCCCGCTTGGCTGAGCAATGCGGCTATAGCTTGCGCTGGCTAAGTTGTAGCGGGTAAATGTGCCTGGGTTACTCCCGGCGGCATTGATCCAAATTACATTTCCACCGTGAGCTCGGGGAAACTGCTCGTAGATCCCGGCGTTTGGATTTGCAGTTGTCAGGTTGGTCCGCGCGCCGCTGGGGCTCCACTGGAAGATGCATTCCACTGGGCAGTCGGCATATCCGGCGCTCGTTGAACCCAGGTAGCCACCTTCCACGTACACGTAGCCCCCATCCATGGCCCAGTTGTACAAGTAGGGCAGGGTGCTTGCACCTTGCAAGGCGGTCTCGGCATTCGTTGTGGTGTTGCGCACCCGGTAGCTGCCATCGCTTGCGCGGTAGAGCACCAAGGCCGGGTTGGAGTCGTCAATGCGGATCAACTGGCCGCCCACGCCAATGCTGAAATTGGGGCTGAAAGAGAGGTCGCTATTGGAAGTGACCGAGACCGTCCGCTGCAATACGGTGATAGCGCCGCTGCTATCAGTTGACCTTAGTGTCAACGTGTAGGGCCCTGCCGGAAGGCTGCGTAAGTCCATGCTCCCCGTGAAATTACCCGTCGTGGTGCGCATAAATTCATAGTCACCCAGACTAGCGGTGGTGGTAACGGATCCAGCCTTATCACTTGTACTGCTGCCGCTGATGGAGAGCGTGCCGCTGACAAATGCACCGTCAATCGGACTGGTGAGGGAAAGCACGGGTAGGTTTGACACCGGAACGGCTACTGTGATGGTTTTTCGCGCCCCTTGACGGTCAATGGCTGTAATGACCATGCTGTGGCTGCCCGAACCAACGGAAGCGGCACTGACGCTAAAGCGATAAATGTTGTTGGTCGAACAAAAGCGCGTGCACGCATTTGGATCGGTTAAGGATGTAGCAATGGCTCCGTCAAAGGATCCTTCCACCCGGGCAATGCCGTATTGAGAACTGGCGCTGGCATCAATATTGATCGTTCCTGTGCTGCTTGATACCGACGCACTGAGCGCAAGGTTTGAATTGGCGATGCTCAAGGTTCGGCGAACTTCCGTGTAGGAGTCGGTGGCCGTTTGCACCCGTGCCAAGATCAGGTGGGTCGCATTGGTCTCGGCAGATGTGTTCCAGGCAATGGGATTACCCACTTTGTCATTGACACCCGTGCTCTTTGTGGTGCCGATAAGTCTCAAATCCACGTACCAACTGACGCTGCTGTAGGCATTGGTTCCGCTCAGGGAGAGCGTAGTGGTGCCGGAAACAGGCTCGGCAACGCTGGAGACAATAGTCGTTGGGGCGCTGGGTACCACCACGCTCACGCGATCTTGTCCTTGTGGCGTGGTGATTAGGACATTGCTGCCCGCTACCACTGCCACAACGCGATAACTGGCTGACACAGTAACAGCGCGTTGCCATTGCATAGAGGTTCCGCCACCACCGACACCCGCCAGTGTTTCCACCAATCCAAAGCTGCCGTCAGCGTTTTGCAGTTCGACCCGGTACGTAGTCCCCGAGGGAAAACTGTCACTCCAGGAGAGCACCAAGGTGTTGGTCTCCAGGTTCAGGGTAGAAGTCAATTGCGACAGGTTGGCCGTTGCGCTGTTTCGCACTAGCGTTTGCACAACATCAGAGCGCAAGTTGTTGGCTAGCGCAGCTACTACCTGGACTTGTTGGGCGCTGGTCAGTTTGGTCTTAAGGGAGTCGAGAAGCTGGTCTTGGGCATCGCCACCGCTTAGGTTTGTGGCAGTGGCTGCGCGCAGCGGCGTAGTTATCAAATTAGGTACTTTGCTCGCGTCTACGGTCCCGTTTAAGGCAGCGACTACGGCTGTTTGGGCCGTTTGAGCTGCGTCGCTGGTAATCAGGTCGGCAGCGCGGCTAGGGACAAAGCTTGTAAAGAAGGCGGCGGGATCAGCCCCCACAAGCTTTGCGGTGACCATCTCAGTTAATGGTGTGATGTTGGCTGTTGCAGTCAATCCGGTGCCTGCGGCCACGCTATGCAGCGTCCCACTGCCATCGGGCTTGGGCACTTCCAAGACACAGGGCAAAGTACCGTTAGTGATTGTTAGCTGATAGTTGCCGTCAGACCCAGTTGTGGCAGTTCCCGATCCCGTTTGACATTTGGCACTAACAGGTGCACTGACGATCGCCAGTCCGGTAGCCGCAGTCCCGGCCAGTGTGAGCTTACTTGCAGCCTCACCGCCACCCATTGGACTACTGCCGCCACCGCACGCAAGCAAAGTCGCCGACAGACAAGCTGCAAAAGCAAATTCGCTGACAGTCCTCATAGCCTACTTTCTACAAGATTTACAACACAGCGTTCCACTGGGGAGCACATGCTATTGATCTATTTGCAATAGGGTGACGGGCGGTTCCACTTATCTGTGGCAACCCCGCTAGGCCCGGTGTAACACCCGCCACCTGGTCCTGTATATGCCCCACCGCCTGGGCCGGTATAGGCACCGCCGCCCGGACCAGTGTAAGCCCCACCACCGGGCCCGGTATACAGTCCACCGCCTGGCGCGGTAGAGGCGCCGCCGCCAGGTCCTGTATAGGCTCCACCACCGGGAGCTGTAGATGCCCCACCACCTGGTCCGGTATACGCGCCGCCGCCAGGCCCTGTGTAGAGACCGCCTCCAGGACCTGTGTAGCAAGGTCCACCTGGCCCTGAATAACCGATGCAACCAGCAAATGCGCCGGCTGACAGCAGTGCCAGGCCCAGGGCTACGAAAGAATGAACTTTTCTCATGAGGTCTTTTCCTTTAAGGAAGGTCTGCACAACCCCCGCCGCAGCGTGAGTCGACAGTCAAGAATCCACAAAGTGAAACCAAAAGTGCTTTTCCAGCGATTTTTCGGCCGTAAGGCCCCCCATTTGCAGCCGTTACAGGCCGCTGCAGGGCGTTTGCCCGCCTTGCAGACGCACTTATCCCCATGCTCCCTGAATAATTCGCTTTCTGGCCATCCACAAGTTGCTCAGGGCAAACAGTGTTATCAGTTGGGCGGTGTTCTTGGCCAGCCCTTTGTAGCGAACCTTGGTGAAACCAAACTGGCACTTCAGAACCCTGAAGGGATGCTCCACCTTGGCTCTGACACTGGCCTTGAGTTGTTCGGCCTGGTCAAGCAAGTTGCCCCAAGGCGAGTTCTTATCCAATGCCCGGCGCTTTCCAGGGCGCATCGCCACATGCCAGTCCACACCGGTCGCTTCCGCGCGCTTGGCTGCACCCTGGTATCCCGCATCAGCGAAAACAACAGCCTCTTGCCCGTGCAGCAGACCGTGGCCTTGAGTCACGTCGTTGACGTTTGCCGCTGTGCCGATGACGGTGTGCACCAGCCCAGAGTCGGCATCCACCCCGATGTGGGCTTTCATCCCAAAGTGCCATTGATTGCCCTTCTTGGTTTGATGCATCTCGGGATCACGCTCCCCAGAACTGTTCTTGGTAGAGCTCGGCGCAGCAATCAATGTGGCGTCAACAACCGTGCCGGTCTTGAGCAACAGACCTCGCTTGGTCAGGGTGGCGTTGATGGCCGCCATGATCTGAAGGCTCAG
>CAJBBZ010000212.1 GCA_903951445.1 uncultured beta proteobacterium | reverse complement strand
CTTTGAGTTCGATTTCCTTGGCCACGGACACGCCGTCCTTGGTCACGGTGGGGGCGCCGAAGGAGCGCTCCAGCACCACATTACGGCCTTTAGGGCCCAGGGTTACTTTGACCGCGTTGGCCAAAATGTTCACGCCTTCAACCATGCGTGCGCGGGCTTCGCCGCCGAAAATTACGTCTTTTGCTGCCATGTTAGGACTCCAAAAATATCAATTAAAAAAACTTTGTTGGGGACAAATTGCATCGCGAGCGGACGTCAGGCTAGGCGCACCGCGCGCAGCCACCGGAACGTACTTTTTGTACGTGAGGATGGCGAGCACGGAGCAACGACGCATGGCGTTCGCGCAGTAGCAATTACTTCTCAACCACTGCGAACAAATCGTCTTCTTTCATAACGAGCAGCTCGTCACCATCGACTTTGACGGTCTGGCCGCTGTACTTGCCAAACAGCACGCGGTCGCCGACCTTGACGGTCAGGGCGGCCAACTCGCCTTTGTCATTGCGCTTGCCAGGGCCTACGGCCAGGACTTCGCCTTGATCGGGCTTTTCAGCGGCGTTGTCGGGGATGACGATGCCGGAGGCGGTTTTGGTTTCGCTTTCGACGCGCTTAACAATCACGCGGTCTGCCAATGGGCGCAGTTTCATAAAGAATCTCCTAGGTTTAGAAACGACTATTGAAAAAATCAGGCGGCCCGCCTTTGGTGCCAAAGGGGGCTGCAACAGATAGGTGGGGCGGTTTTGTTAGCACTCAACCCCAGCGAGTGCTAATGATAGCGGCTTTTCCGCGGTTTTCAAGGTGGCCGAGGGCGGCAAAACAAAGGAAATAGGTGTTGCAGGGCTGAAAACCGGGCTGCAGTGGCCGGTATAGGCGGCGTGCTACAGCCCTGGCCCTGCGCGCAGCTGCGAGGTGTTCGAAGTTTTAGCTATGGTGCCGTCCCGCTGCGCTGCTGGCGCGCAAAGCGCAGCAAGGCCAGCACCAAAACCAGTGCCAGCACATATTGAGGCTGGCGACTTTCCTCGTAATCGAGGGGCGACTCCAGCATTTGGTAGAGCGTGAGTGCCAGCAGCGCGGCCAATGCACGCATGCGCCAGCCACGGGGGTTGAAAAAGTCCCGGCCTAAGCGAGCCCAAACCAGGTTCCCCAAGGCCGCAGCCCACACGCCCAAGCAAGCGCCCACGACTACATCGCCGGGCCAATGCGCGCCCAGCGCCATGCGCGATAAGCCCACCAAGCCCGCCAGCAGCCACAGCCACGCAAAGCGGCGTCGCCGCGCGGCGTCTATCGCAAAATAAATACTGCCCGCCACGGCAAAAGCCGTCAGCGTATGGCCCGAGGGCATAGAGGCAAACTCCATCGGCTCGCCCACGATGCGGATTTGCGCATGCTCGATCAACCCCGCCGGGCGCGGGCTGAACAGCCATTCCTTGCCGATGCGTGCAAACACCACGCCCACCGGCACGGCACACAACCAGGCCCACATCAAACGCGGCGCAAACACCAGCAAGGGCGATGTCAAAGCCAGCACGCCCCAGGCATTGCCACCTAAAGAAAGCGCGGCCCAGGCCACGGCGGGTACGCTGGCGCAGGCCTGGTTGATGGCCAGAAACAAGCCCGGCTCCCACCAATGCAACCACAAGGGTGCAGCGATCACCAACACCAGCAGCGGCAGCCACCAACGCGCGTTCATGGGCCGGGCTCCCGGTTGCGGGGCCGCGGATCACCGGCCCAGCCGTGGCAGGCGTAAAACCGGAATCGCGCCACCGGTGCGCCGCCATGGCGGGCATCCAAGGTATCGAGCAACTGACAATCAGCAAAGCCATGCGGCCCCAGTGGAGTTTCGAAAGCGAGCAAAGAGTTGTCCACCAGCAAGGTACTCGCGCCTACCGGCAAATCGCCAGCCCAGATGGAAAACTGGCTGTATCCCGCGTCCAGCACATGCACCGGCAGTGGCCGCACAAACCAGCCCAGCCGACTAGCCAGCGTCCAGTTTTGCACCGACACGCTGCGCAGGCCCTGCGCCTGCGTCAGGCTGACGGCGCGCGCACCAGCCTGGTCCCAGCCATACAACTCGGCAAAAGGATTGGCCCCCACTGCGGTGTTGTCCCAAGTACGGGGTAAAAAAGGCGCACCGGCGGACAACATCAGCCACAGCAAGGCGGCGCAGCCCAGCCCTTGTGCGAAAACCAGCGCAGCCAAGATGCGCGCGCGCAAACGTTGGCGGCCCCGGTCGCCGTGTCCATATCGAAAGCGGGCCAAAGCCACACCAGCAAAAGGCGCCAGCGCCACCCAGGCCGGTGCCGTCCAATGCGGCAAGCTGCTGCCCCCGCCAGCCAAATAGGCCAGCACCAGCCAAGGCAGCGCAAAAAACAAGCGCAGCGCGCCCTGCTTGCTATATCCCCACAAACCCCAGAGCAGCAAAGGCCCAAAGGCCAGCAATTGCAAAAGCGCAAAGCGCGCCACCTCGGCCACATGCCAGCCGCTGCCCGCACCATGCTGGCCTTGGTAGCGAAAAGATACCCAATCATGTTGCGCATTCCACACCAGCACCGGCGAGACCATCAGCAAGGCCAGCACCACCGCCAGCCAAGCCCAAGGAGAACGCAAGACGCGCAAACCGTGGGCGGACAAAAGACATAGGCCGGAGGCTAAGGCCATGAAAATTGCGGTGTATTTGCTAAGGCCCGCTAGCCCCAGCAGGCAACCCCATAGCAACCAGTCGCCCCGGTAGGCCAGGCCATCAGGCTGCATCAGGCGCAGGGTTTGGCCCATCAACAGCACGGTGAAAAACATCAGCAAGGTATCGGGCACCAGGCCGATGCCCAGCACATGCAGCAAGGGCGCTAAGGCCAGCGCGCCCAGCGCCCACAAACCAGCATCACCCGCATGGCCAAAATTGCTATTGCCTTGCAGGTACTCGGCTAGCCGGTACACGGCCAGCACCGTCCCCAGCCAGAAGAGCCCGGGCACTAAGCGTAAGAAGACCACCGGCGCATCCAGGGCCACCCAAGGTATTTGCACCCAGCCCACCAGCGGCGGATGGTCAAAATAACTGAGCGCCGGGTGGTAGGCATACAAAAGGTAATGCGCCTCGTCGACCGACAGGCCTACATAGCCGCCCACCACCGCATGCAGCAGCACCAAAGCCGCCAACAGCGCGCTGTGGCGCGGGTGCTGTCCCAGCGCGCGCAAGCCTTGGCGAATCAATGCCGGCACAAGCAAAATTTCTGAAGAGAAACCATGCCGCAGTCTAAACTGCCGCCTCGCATCCGGGGCCAAAGTCCCAAGACCCGAACCGTACGCGATTACAAAGGAAAACCATGCCCACCTACCACGTAGAAATGATTGAAGGCCGCACCTTGGAGCAAAAGAAAAAACTGGTGCAAGAAATTACCCGCATCAGCGTTGAAGTGCTGGGCGGATCGCCCGGTTCGGTGGACGTGATCATCACCGACATCAAGGCCGACAACTGGGCCACCGGCGGCAAGCTCTGGAGCGAGCCGCGCGACTAAAGCGCAGGGTGGACTGAGGCTGCTACGGCGGCCTCCAGCGCATCGACGAACATAGCCGGCACGTCAAAGCCGGTCTGGTCGCTGATCTCCTGAAAACAGGTGGGGCTGGTGACATTGATTTCAGTCAGGTGCGTGCCGATGATGTCCAATCCCACCAGCAAGAGGCCGCGCGCCGCCAGCGTCGGGCCCATGGCTTGGGCCATGGCACGGTCGGCGTCGTTCAAGGGCTGGGCCACGCCCAGGCCGCCGGCCGCCAAGTTGCCACGCACCTCGCCGCCCTGCGGAATGCGCGCCAGGCAAAAAGGCACCGGCACTCCACCGATGACCAACACGCGTTTGTCGCCTTGCGTAATCGCGGGTAAAAACTTTTGCACCATCAGGCTTTGCGCGCCCTCGCGGTTAAGTGTTTCGATGATGCTGCCCAGGTTCAGCCCGTCGGCCTTGACGCGGAAAATGCCCATGCCGCCCATGCCATCGAGCGGCTTCAAAATGATGTCCTGGTGCTCGGCATGAAAGGCGCGCACCGCTTGCGCGTCGCGGGTCACCAGCGTGGGCCCGATGTGCTGCGGGAACTCCATGATGGCCAGCTTCTCGGGGTGGTCGCGCAGGGCGCGCGGCTTGTTAAACACCTTGGCGCCTTCGCGCTCGGCTTGCTCCAGCAAGTGCGTGGCGTAAAAATATTCGCTGTCAAAAGGCGGGTCTTTGCGCATGATGACCGCGTCAAAACTGTGCAGCGCCAACACTGCGCTCGGCTGCTCTTCAAACCAAGGATCAGCCAGTCCGGTCAGGGTGATGCGCCGTGTTTGAGCCTGCACCACGCCACCTTGCTGCCAAAGTAATTGGCGTGGCTCGCACACGGCGATTTGGTGTCCACGCCGCTGTGCCTCGCGCATCATGGAAAACGTGGTGTCCTTGTAGGTTTGAAAAGACTCCAGCGGGTCGGCGACAAACAAAATGTGCATCAAAAAAATCTCCGGGAATACAGGCGCGCCGCCAGCTTAAAAAGTTTGCTGCAAACTTGTCACAGGTGATTTCGACCAGGTTTTCATAAGCCCCAATCCGTCATTGCGAGCGCAGCGGAGCAATCCATTGTCATGGTAAATCATAGGCGCATAGATCGCCACGTCGCTATGCTCCTCGCGATGACGAATTGGCATGGATCGCGGCGTCGCTGCGCTATTTGCGATGGCGAAATTAGGCCGCGCCACTTCAAGCCTTGCGTGGCCGGTAGTGTTGCACAGCCAGGGCCAAGCTGCCCGCAAGCAAGCCCCAAAAGGCCGAGCCTACGCCGCCGATGACTACGCCGCTTAGGGTGATCAAAAAAGTCACCATGGCGGCTTCGCGGTCAGACTCTTTATGCAATGCGCTGGCCAGGCCGTTGCCAATCGTCGCCATCAAAGCCAGGCCGGCGATGGCGACCACCAGAGCCTGCGGAAAGGCGCTGAGCATGGCCATGATGGTGGCGCCGAACAAGCCCAGGGCGATGTAGATCAGGCCGCAACACACCGCAGCCGTATAGCGCCGCGCTTTGTCCGGGTGCGATTGCGGACCCATGCACATGGCGGCGGTGATGGCGCTTAGGTTCAGCGAAAACGCGCCAAAGGGAGCAAACACCAGCGTGGCAACGCCCGTCATGGTGAGGATGCGCGAGATCGGCAAACCAGCGTCGCCGCCGTTAGCCCGTTCGTCGCCAAAACCACAAGCCTTGATGGCAGCCACACCTGGCATGTTCTGCGAGGCCATGGTCACCACAAACAAGGGCAGCGCCAAACTGACCATGGCCGACCACGTAAATTCAGGCGCCACATAAACGGGCCAGGTGAGACCCGTAGGAATGACTACATTGGAAAAACCGCCCTGCCCTGCGACAAACAAAATTGCAAACAAAAGCGTCAGCGGCACTGCATACAGAGGCATAAAACGCTTGCCCAGCAAATAGGTCAAAAGCATCAGCAAGACCAAAGGCAAAGCGGTTTGGGCAGCGGCAAAGCCAGCAATACCAAAGCGCGCCAATACCCCAGCCAACAAGGCGCTGGCGATGCTCAGGGGAATGCGCTTGGTCAGGGCCTCAAACCAGCCGCTGGCACCGATCACCACGATCAAAGCCGCACTCGCCATAAACGCACCTACCGCCTGGCCCATGCTGAAACCGCCAGCGAGTCCGGCGCTGGCCAAGACCGCAGCCCCGGGCGTGCTCCAGGCCACCATTACCGGTTTACGAATCATCAATGATGGTATGGCGGTGGTCAGGCCCATGCCGATGCTGATCGCCCAAACCCAGGAGGCCAGCATCTCTTGCGTTGCGCCGAAGGCTTGCGCGGCCTGAAACACAATGGCAATCGAGCTGGTAAAGCCCACCAGTACCGCCACAAAACCGGCGGTAAAGGTGGACCAGCTCAGGTCTTTGATAAATTGCACGGCGGGCTAAATCTCTATCTTGGAGCCCATCTCGACCACCGAGTTATT
>CAJBBZ010000211.1 GCA_903951445.1 uncultured beta proteobacterium | reverse complement strand
TGGAGCCACGGGTTGCGATCGGCAACTACAGCCGCGCCACCGAAGAATACGTGCTCTACGTATCCAACCAAAACCCGCACGTAGAGCGCCTGCTGATGACGGCTTTTGTACTGGGCTTGCCCGAGCACAAGGTGCGTGTGATCGCCCCGGACGTCGGTGGCGGTTTTGGCTCCAAGATCTATTTGTACGCCGAAGACGTGGCGCTCACCTGGGCAGCCAAAGAAGTCAACCGCTCCATCAAATGGACCTGCGAGCGCTCCGAGTCCTTCCTGACCGACGCGCACGGCCGTGACCACGTCAGCCACGCCGAAATGGCCATGGACAAAGACGGCAAGTTCCTGGGTATGCGGGTCCACACCCATGCCAACCTGGGCGCTTACCTGTCCACCTTCTCCACCGCCGTGCCGACGATTTTGTACGCCACGCTGCTGGCCGGCCAATACACCTGCCCGCAAATTTATGTGGAAGTCGATTCGTGGTTTACCAATACCGCTCCGGTCGATGCCTACCGTGGCGCAGGCCGCCCCGAAGCCACTTACCTGCTGGAACGCCTGGTCAGCCGCTGCGGCTGGGAGATGGGTTTGTCGCAAGACGAAATCCGCAAGCGCAATTTCATCAACAGCTGGCCCTACCAAACGCCAGTGGCTTTGCAGTACGACACCGGCGACTACCTCGGCTGCATGGTCAAAGCGCAAGATATGGCGGACGTGGCCGGCTTCCCCGGACGCAAAGCAGCTAGCGCGGCTAAAGGCCTGTTGCGCGGCATCGGCTACTCCAGCTATATCGAAGCCTGCGGCATTGCGCCTAGCAATATCGCCGGAGCCCTGGGCGCCCGCGCCGGCCTGTTTGAGTGCGGCGAAATCCGCGTGCATCCCACGGGCAGCGTCACGGTGTTTACCGGCTCACACAGCCACGGTCAAGGCCATGAAACAACGTTTGCGCAAGTCGTTGCCGCCCGTTTGGGTGTGGCGGTCGACGCGGTGGATGTGGTGCACGGAGACACCGGTCGCGTGCCTTTTGGTATGGGAACTTATGGTTCACGCTCCATCTCAGTAGGCGGCGCTGCCATCATGAAGGCGCTGGACAAAATCGAGACCAAGGCCAAGAAGATCGCGGCCCACTTGATGGAATCCAGCGATGCTGACGTCGAATTTGCCAACGGCGAATTCACCGTGAAGGGCACCGACAAAAAGGTTACTTTTGGCCAAGTGGCGCTGACGGCCTATGTGCCGCACAACTACCCGCTGGACAAGCTGGAGCCGGGCCTGAACGAGACCGCGTTCTACGACCCGACCAACTTCACTTTCCCCGCAGGCACCTATATCTGCGAAGTGGAAATCGACCCGGCAACTGGCGTGACACGCGTGGAGAAATTCACCGCAGTGGACGACTTTGGCACCATCATCAACCCGATGATCGTCGAAGGCCAGGTACACGGCGGACTGGTGCAAGGTATCGGCCAAGCCCTGATGGAAAACTGTGTGTACGACCGTGAAACCGGCCAGTTGCTCACCGGCTCTTTCATGGACTACGCCATGCCCCGCGCCGACGATTTCCCCGAGTTCAAAATCGGCAATATTTGCACCCCTTGCACCCACAACCCGCTGGGCACCAAGGGCTGCGGCGAAGCCGGAGCCATCGGTTCGCCACCGGCCGTTATCAATGCCGTGCTCGACGCGCTGCATGGTCTGGGCGTCAAAGAATTTGACATGCCCGCCACGCCCCACCGCGTCTGGGAAGCCATCCAGGCAGCCAAAGCCTAAAGCAGCAAAGGAACTCTCATATGTATGCATTCACACTAAACCGTCCTGCTTCCCTGGCGGATGCGGTAAGCGCAGCGACTTCCGGCGGCCAGGTTTTGGCCGGCGGCCAAACCCTGCTGCCTTCCATGAAGATGCGCTTGTCCCAACCCGGCCGTTTGGTCGATTTGGGCGGCGTCAAAGAACTGTCGGGCATCGAGCCCAACGGCAATGCCGTCGTCATTGGCGCGATGACGCGCCACATGGATGTGGCCAACAGCAGCACTGTCAAATCCATGATTCCGGCGCTGGCCGATCTGGCCTCGCACATCGGGGACCGCCAGGTCCGCGCCATGGGCACCATGGGTGGTTCGGTCGCCAATAACGACCCTTCCGCCTGCTACCCCAGCGCGGTATTGGGTTTGGGTGCCACCGTCCATACCAATAAGCGCCGCATCGAAGCGGACGACTTCTTCCAAGGCATGTTCACCACCGCGCTGGAGCCGGGCGAGTTGATCACCGCGATCAGCTTTCCCCAACCCAAATCGGCGGCCTACATGAAGTTCGTGCAAGCGGCTTCGCGTTTCGCATTGGTGGGCGTGTTCCTGGCCCAGACCGCAGGCGGCGTGCGCGTGGCCATTACGGGCGCAAGCCAGGGCGTGTTCCGCCACAAAGGCCTGGAAGACGCACTCAACAAGAGCTTTACCGTGGCCTCCGCAGCCTCAGTGCATGTGGATGCCGATGGCCTGAACGCTGACATCCATGCCAGCGCGGCCTACCGGGCCAACCTGATCAGCGTGCTGACGCAGCGGGCTGTGGCACACTGCCTGGCCTGATACCGTCCCCGGCTTAAGGGCCGGTGCAACAAGGCCCCGTGTGCACAACGCGGGGCCATTTTTTTGAGCCAAGCTATGAACTTGTTTCCTTCCATTGACGCCCTGATCGAAGCCTTGCGCCAAGCGGGCTATTTTGCAGATAGGCGCTTGGCCACTGCCGTTTTTTTGGCGCTCAAGCTTGAACGTCCTTTGCTGCTTGAGGGTGAGCCCGGCGTTGGCAAAACCGAGCTCGCCAAGGCCCTGGCCACTGCACTGCACCGCCAAATGCTGCGCCTACAGTGCTACGATGGCCTGGAACAGCGCGATGCCCTGTATGAATGGAATTACGCCGCGCAATTGCTGCATATGCGCGCTGCGCAAAGCCACAGCGAAAGCGCACAAGGCGCTGCGCCTGCCGTAGACGCTATGGAGCGCGAGGTCTATCAAGACCGCTACCTGATACGCCGCCCCTTGCTGCAAGCCTTGCAAGCACCTGCCCCTGGCGCCGTGCTGCTGATCGACGAAGTAGACCGCGCCGACGAGCCCTTCGAAGCCTTTTTGCTCGAATACTTGGGTGAATACCAGGTCAGCATCCCGGAAATCGGCACGATCCGCGCCGTGGTCAAACCGGTCACCATCCTCACCAGCAACCGGACGCGCGAACTCAATGACGCCGTCAAGCGTCGCTGCCTTTACCACTGGCTGGACTACCCGGACCGCGACCGCGAGTTGGCCATCATCAGCGCCCAAGTGCCCGGCGCGTCCGAAAAATTAGCGCAACAAGTGGCCGACGTGGTCACGCGCTTGCGCAATCAACCGTTTTCCAATGCGTTTCAGCGTGCGCCTGGCATTGCCGAAAGCGTGGAATGGGCCAAGGCTTTGGTGGCGCTGGACACTTTGGAGCTGGATCCGGAAACCATGAGCGATACCGCGGGCATCATGTTCAAGCAACGCGAAGACGTCGCCGCGCTTACGCTGGCGCTGGCGCAAGACGTACTCGCTCCACCCCCTGAAGCCGCCGCCGCCGCATGACCCTGGGCGATTCACGTACCGGCAAGCTGGCGGGCAACCTGGCCGCTTTTGGGCGCACGCTGCGCCGCGCTGGTGTGCAGGTGGACAGCGCGCGTATTGGCCTGTGCGCACAAGCGGCGCTGGAAGTCGGCTTGGGCGACCGCCACGACCTGAGCGCCGCCATGGAGTCAGTACTGATCAGCCGCGAACAAGACCGCGCGGTCTTTCGCGAACTGTTCGAGGCCTTTTTCCGCGACCCGAATATGGCGCACAAGCTCTTGTCGCAAATGCTGCCCAGCGCCGAAGGTAAGGCTGAGCCCAGCAAACGCAGGCCCCGAGTGCGTGAAGCACTGTCACCGCCCAAAATACGCGCCCAGCAAGCCAAGCCCAAAACCGAAGACCAAAAAGTGGACTTTGACGCCGCCATGACGGCCAGCGACATCCACCGCCTGCGCCACGCCGACTTCAACGCCTTGTCCGCCAGCGAATACCGCTTGGTCGAGCGCCTGGCGCGCGATATCGCCCTGCCCCTGCCCCAGCACGCCAGCCGCCGCATGCGCCCGGGCGTGCACGGCAGCCAGTTGCACTGGTCTGGCGTATTGCGCAGCGCCGTGCGCTTGGGCGGCGAAACCCTGCACCTGCCCAAGCGCGAGCGCCGCCAGCAGCCTTTGCCTTTGCTGGTGCTGGTGGATGTATCGGGCTCGATGGAACGCTATGCGCGCTTGCTGCTGGCTTTTTTGCATGCCGCCACACGCAAGCACCCGCGCCGGGCGGTGTTTGCCTTTGGCACCATACTCACCGAATTGACCGGCGCCTTCAAATTAGGCGACACCGATGCGATGCTGGACCATACCAATGCCTTGATTGAAGACTTTGCGGGCGGTACGCAGTTGGGTAAGTCGCTTGCAAGCTTGCGGGAGCACCATGCGCGCAAGCTGGTAGGGCGGCGTACCATGGTGCTGATCGTGACCGATGGTTTGGATACCGGCGAGCCGCAAGAATTGGCCGAGGAACTGGCCTGGCTGAAATTGCACACGCGGCGGATTTTGTGGCTCAACCCCTTGCTGCGCTTTGACGGCTACGCGCCGCTGGCCCAGGGAGCACAGGCGCTGAACCAGGTGGCGCATGGCATGGTGGCGATCCACAACCTGACCAAACTGGAAGACCTGGCCAGCAGCCTGGCCAAACTGATGAAGCAATAAGGCCACAGCGGCCACGATTCGAATACCGACGAAAGGAAAAACCATGGAAATGCAAGGAAGCCGCGATCTGGCGATCACGCAACAACAAGCCTGGGACGCACTCAACGACCCCGAAGTGCTCAAGCAATGTATTCCTGGCTGCGACAAAGTCGAGGCCAGCGGCCCTGATACTTTTGCCATCGGCATGGCCCTGAAAATCGGCCCAGTGTCCGCCAAGTTCACCGGCAAAATCACGCTGTCGGATATCAATCCACCCAACAGCTACACCATCAGTTTTGAAGGCCAAGGTGGCCCCGCCGGTTTTGGCAAAGGCAATGCCAAAGTGCTGCTCACGCCGCATGGCCGTGGCAACACCCTGAGTTACGAAGTGAAAGCCTCTGTCGGCGGCAAAGTAGCGCAAATGGGCCAGCGACTTATTGACGGTGTCGCTAAGTCCATGGCCGAAGATTTCTTCAAGCGCTTTGACTTGGCGATGCAAGCCCGTTACCCCGAGGCCTATGCCGAGCCTGCGCAAGACGTTGCCGCCGCACCGGCATCGGCCCAACAAGGCAATGAAGGCCCCGGCATGGGGGTACTGGTTTTCGGCGCTATCGTCGTGCTGGCGCTGGCGGCTTACGTGTTTATCCGCTAAAGCTGCGTGCGACAATCCCCGCTGACATCAACTCAGGGCACCGACGAACATGGGCTTTTTAACAGGCAAAAAATTACTGATCACCGGCGTGCTGTCCAACCGCTCGATTGCCTATGGCATCGCCAAGGCTTGCCGGGCGCAGGGCGCGGAACTGGCCTTTAGCTATGTGGGTGAACGCTTCAAAGAGCGCATAACCGAATTCGCCGCTGATTTTGATTCCACGCTGGTGTTTGACTGCGACGTAGGCGACGACGCGCAAATCGACAAACTGTTTGCGGATCTGGGCGCGCACTGGCCCGAATTTGATGGCTTCGTCCATGCCATCGGCTTTGCGCCGCGCGAGGCGATTGCCGGTAATTTTCTGGACGGTATCAGCCGCGAGGCTTTCAAGATCGCGCATGACATCAGCGCCTACAGCTTCCCCGCCATGGCCAAAGCCGCCCTGCCTCGCTTGCGTACTGGCTCGGCCCTGCTTACGCTGAGCTACCTGGGCGCGGACCGCATCATCCCCAACTACAACACCATGGGCCTGGCCAAAGCCTCGCTCGAAGCCTCGGTGCGCTACCTGGCCGAAGCGGTGGGCCCGCGTGGCATCCGCGTCAACGGCATCAGCGCCGGCCCGATCAAAACACTGGCGGCTAGTGGTATCAAAGACTTCGGCAAACTACTCAAAGTCGTCGCCGACGCCTCCCCCATCCGCCGCAATGTCACGCTGGAAGACGTGGGCAATGTGGCTGCGTTTTTGCTCAGCGATTTAGCGTCGGGCGTGACTGCCGAAATCACGTTTGTCGATGGCGGGTTTAACAAGACGATGGGCGTGCAAACCGAATAAGCTTGGTAGGCTCTGCATAAGTTTGTCATCGCGTACATGGACGCTCCCTGTTAAGCAAACTGTTTTATTGACTTTGGGCTAAATCGGAGAGGTTGCAACCGTACATTCGGACTTTGATGTGCTTTTGCACTGTCCCAGATGGGTTTAGCGGGTCGGATCCCAAG
>CAJBBZ010000210.1 GCA_903951445.1 uncultured beta proteobacterium | reverse complement strand
GGCTTCTTGGTCAAGGTGGAGAAGGGCAACCCTCATTGCGATCAGCCTTGATGGCACATGACACACGCGGCCTCAGCCCCTTCTCCTGCTAGTATGAAGTACGTCTACTTCATACAAACAACTCAAGCATAGGATGACGGATTGAACCCTCTACTGAACTTGCTTCACTGGATGGGTATGCCGCGCAGTACGGCGATTAAAAATGAATCACCGTGCGAATGGACTTGCCTTCGTGCATCAAATCAAAAGCCTCATTAATCCGCTCCAGCGGCATGGTGTGGGTAACGAAAGGGTCTAGCGCGATCTCGCCGCGCATGGCTTGCTCGACCATGCCGGGCAATTGGGTGCGGCCCTTGACGCCACCAAAAGCACTGCCGCGCCATACGCGGCCCGTAACCAGCTGAAACGGGCGGGTACTGATTTCTTGGCCCGCACCGGCCACGCCGATGATGATGCTCTCGCCCCAGCCTTTGTGGCAGCACTCCAGCGCCGCGCGCATGACTTGCACATTGCCGATGCACTCAAAGCTGAAATCGACACCGCCATCGGTCAGGCCGACAATGACTTCTTGTATGGGCTTGTCAAAGTCGCCCGGGTTGATGCAGTCGGTCGCGCCCATGGTGCGGGCCAGATCAAACTTGCCGGGGTTGGTGTCGATGCCGATGATGCGCCCCGCCCCCGCCATGCGCGCGCCTTGCACTACTGCCAGACCGATGCCGCCCAACCCAAACACCGCCACCGTATCGCCTGCCTTGACTTTGGCCGTGTTGCTGACCGCGCCCAGGCCGGTGGTGACGCCGCAGCCCAGCAGGCAAACTTTTTGCGGATCGGCAGCGGGGTTGATTTTGGCGAGGGACACTTCGGCCACCACGGTGTATTCGCTAAAGGTGCTGGTGCCCATGTAATGAAAAAGCGGCTGGCCCTGGTAGCTCAGGCGCGAGGTGCCGTCGGGCATGAGGCCCTTGCCCTGCGTGGCGCGCACCGCTTGGCACAAATTGGTTTTGCCCGATAAGCAAAATTTGCACAGGCGGCATTCGGCGGTGTAGAGCGGAATCACATGGTCACCCGCTGCGACGCTGGTGACGCCCTCGCCCACTTGCACCACGATGCCCGCGCCTTCGTGGCCCAGCACTGCCGGGAACAAGCCCTCGGGGTCGTCGCCAGACAAGGTGTAGGCGTCGGTATGGCACACGCCGGTGTGGGTGATGCGCACCAGCACCTCGCCCGCGCGCGGCGGAGCGACATCGATCTCTACCACTTGCAAAGGCTGATTCGCCCCAAAGGCCACTGCGGCGCGTGATTTCATAGTCGTCTCCTAAGTTGGGGAGGAATATAGCTGCAGACTGTTAGGAAAAGTCTGCAAAGGTCCGTCATCGCGTACATGGACGCTCCCTGTTAAGCAAACTGTTTTATTGACATTGGGCTAAATCGGAGAGGTTGCAACCGTACATTCGGACTTTGATGTGCTTTTGCACTGTCCCAGATGGGTTTAGCGGGTCGGATCCCAAGC
>CAJBBZ010000209.1 GCA_903951445.1 uncultured beta proteobacterium | reverse complement strand
GTGCTGAGCAGCGCGGACATCATTGCGCTAAGCAGTGCGCAGGCGCAGGCGATCACGACCCAGCAGGCCTATGCATTGACGACAGAGCAAGTGGCGGCGCTGGAGACACGCGATGCGGCAGCCTTGAGCACCAATAGCGTGGCGGCCTTGACCAGCGACCAGATCGTAGCCTTGCGCACCGACCAGGCACTGGCCTTGACGACCAAGCAAGTGGTGGCCTTGACGACACTACAACTGGCAGCCCTGGAGACACAAGACTTTGTGTCTCTGTCCACCAACAATATTGCCGCCTTGCTGACCAGCCAGGTAGTGGCCTTGACCACTTCGCAAGCAGCATCGCTAACCAGTGCCCAGGCCTTTGCCTTGACTACGGCACAGCTGGTGGGCATGGAGACGCAGGACTTTGCTTCGCTCAGTACCAGCGCAATTGCAGCATTGCGGACACTACAGGTAGTGGCACTGACTAGCGCGAACATCATCGCTTTGCGCACCGACCAGGCGCAGGCTTTGGTAACGCAGCAGGCCTTTGCACTGACTGCAGCGCAGTTGGTAGCGATGGAGACGGCTGACTTTGCTTCGATCAATACCAGCGCTATTGCTGCATTACAGGCTGCGCAAGTGAGCGCTTTGACCAGCGCCGACATCATTGCTTTGCGTACCGACCAGGCGCAGGCTTTGACGACACAACAAGCGGTGGCCTTGGGCACAGCCCAAGTGGTGTCGCTGGAGACACAAGACTTTGCCGCTTTATCGACCAACAGCATTGCTGCCTTGCTGACGGCGCAGGTAGCGGCCTTGACCAGCGACGAGCTCGTGGCCTTGCGGACCGACCAGGCCTTTGCGTTCACAACGCAGCAGGTGGTGGCCTTAGGCACCGCGCAGATAGCGGCTTTGGAGACGGCGGACATCTCGGCTATTAGCACGCGCAGCATGGCGGCCTTGGCCACGGCGCAGATATTTGCGATCACCACGGCGCAGGCCCAGAGCTTGACTACGCGGCAAGTGGTCGCTTTGGGTGTCTCGCAAATTGCGGCACTGGAGACTCCGCAAGACGCGGTAGCCCTGTCCACCAGCAGCATTGCGGCCTTGTTGATAGCCCAGGTGGCGGCGCTGACGACGACACAGGCCGCGGCCTTGAGCAGCGACCAGGTCTTTGCCATGACCACGGCGCAGTTGGTGGGCATGGAGACGCGCGACTTTGCGGCGATCAACACCAGCAGTATTGCTGCCTTGCGTACCCTGCAAGTGGTGGCCTTGACCAGCGCGGACATCATTGCTTTACGCACTTACCAGGCGCAGGCTCTGACAACGCAGCAAGTCTTTGCGTTGACGGGCACACAACTGGTGGCGATGGAGACGGCTGATTTTGCGGCTTTGAGCACCGATGCGATTGCGGCCTTGCAGACAGCGCAAGTAGTGGCTTTGACAAGTGCTGACATCATTGCTTTGCGCACCGACCAGGCCTATGCCTTGACGACGCAGCAGGCGTTTGCCATGACGACGGCGCAACTGGTGGCTTTGCAGACGGCAGACTTTGCAGCGATCAGCACCGCCAGCATTGCCGCGCTGCGGACATTGCAAATCGCCGCATTGACTACCGCCGAGATCATGGCCTTGGGCAGTGCCCAGACTGCTGCGCTGATCACGCAGCAAGTGTTTGCTATGAGTACATCGCAGATAGCTGCAATGGAAGCAACAGACTTTGCCGCCTTGAGTGCCGATAGCGTAATGAACCTGCAAACCGCGCAGATCGTAGCCCTCACGACAGCGGACTTGGCGGCATTGGCCACAGAACAAGCCGTGGCTTTGATGACCAAACAGATTGTGGCCTTGGCGACGGCTGATCTCGCAGCGATGCACACAAGCAGCTTTGCGGCCTTGACGACGGCACAAATTGCCGCTTTGACAACCTCGCAAGCTGCTGCGCTGACCACGGCTCAGATGCGCGCCTTGACCACAACCCAAATGCTGGGTATGGAGACGGCCGATATCGCGGCTTTGTCCACCAGCCAGGTGGCTGCGCTAAGTACCTGTGGCTTTACCGCTCTGCAAACGCAGGCTTTGAGTGCTAACGCGAAGTTGGCTTACACGCCAATCGTGCTAGACCTGAACGGCAACGGCATCAGTACCTTGGCGATGGCCGACGGTGTGCAATTTGACCTGCTGGCCAGCGGCCAACCGGTGCAGACCGGATGGGTCGCCTCGAGCGACGGCCTGTTGGTTCGAGACATCAATGCCGACGGCCTCATCAATAACGGTACCGAGCTGTTTGGCAACGCCACCGTGCTGGCCGATGGCACCACGGCATCCGACGGTTACCAAGCTCTGGCCGAACTCGATAGCAACCAAGATGGTGTGATCAGCAATGGTGATGCTGTGTTTAGCCAGTTAGGCGTTTGGGTGGACGCGGATACCGACGGTTTAACCGATGCCGGTGAAGTGCAAAGCCTCGCGTCCTTGGGCATTACCGAGATTTCTGCCGTCGCGAGCGTCACTACGACCTTGGACAACGGCAATACCATCGGTTTGACATCCAGCTACCAAACTGCGGACGGCGTGAGCCATCTGGCCGGTGACGTGTGGTTTGCCGCGCAGGATGCAGCCAGCTATGCGGCATTGAGCGCACTGAACACGGCAGCTGTGGCAGCTTTGCGTACCGATCAGCTCAGTGCCTTGAGCACCGTGCAAGTACAAGCGCTGACCACGGGAGACTTGGCGGCATTGCAAACCCAGTCGGTATGCGCCTTGGATGCTACGGATGGCTTGGCACCTATGGCCGCAGAATCGGAGAGGTCCGCCAGTACCTATGTTGTACCGGTGGCTGTCGCCAGCGACCAGACCACGAACGAGCCGGCGCAGGACGTGGCGGTGGCGCTAGCGGCTGGTTTGGCGCAACGTACCAGCGCCTTGGCGCAAGCTATCGGCACCTTTGACGTGGCAGGTGGCCCGCGCAGCGTGGCCACACCAAGCCTGAATGCGCCAGTGGATTCTTACAGTGCCACCATGCGCTCGGCCAGCTTGGCGGTTGGCAATTTGGTCGATCAAATGCGCAGCTTTGAAACCCAAGCCACAAGCGCCGGCGCAGTACAGGCTGGCATGGGGACCGCGCCGCCGTCTGCCTTGAGGTCTATGCAAGCACCGCCTATAGGTATGTTGGACCCCTTGAAACCGACAGCGACCAACGACTTTGCCAATCTCTCGGGTATTGACTTGAAGCGCTAGCCCCGGTGAGAAAAGGGATCGGCGGAGGCGACCAGCTAGCCTATAACGCTGCCAACCGAAGAGCCAAGCAGCGGGGCTAGTGCGCTACGCGCCTGCCTTGTTTGGTACTGGCGTAAGTGGCTCAGACTGGCGGTGGGGCTCCATACCACTGCGGCGGAAGCACCAATTCCTCGCGGCTGCGGTAACAGGCATTGTCCAGCGGGTGGGGGAATTCTCGGCAGAAGTCCAAAGCGGGCGAGCGGTCCCTGCGCAACAAGGTGATTTCAAAAAATTGTGGTGCCGAAAATCCATTGAGATTGAGCAAAGCGCCGTGGTTATTGGGATGGTTGTGCACCACATAAAAGTCAGCCAGGACTTTTTCAAACATCGCCTCCACGGTATTGAAAAACAGCGGATGCGCCCAGCACTCGACATAGTGGATTTCCAGCACGATGATGCGGAAGCGCCTTAGCAATTCTTGTGGCGTGGCCAAGAGGGTCAGGTACTCGCCACCTTCAATATCCATTTGCAATAAAAAATCATGCTCTAGCTGGTATTCAGCCTGGCTTTTTACCCATGCTTCCAAGGTAATGTGTATTGGGTTGTTATTGGGCCCCAGGAATTTTTTGATAAAGGACTTGGGCTGGAAATTAGCGGGTGGCCCATCGACCGAATAGTCGGCAAGGTGCGAGCCGATGCCGGTTTTTTGCAGTAAGTCCAGCTCGAAGCTCGAGTTCACTTCCACGCCGGGCGAAAAGCAGGCGGAAATACCGCCTAAATCATCGGGTACCAAATAGCCGCCGTCATGCGTGCTACCGATGCGAATCAAAGGATAACGGGTCTGGACAGGACGCAGGGCTTGGGCTAATTGCTCTAAGCGCTGGGCAGGTGTGGCGTTTTCGACGTAAACGCCGTTTTGGTACAAGGCCAGGGATTTAATCGGTTCCAAGGGCTACTCCGCTAAGCGTGCGATCGTGGTGGTGGTGTTCAGGTGAACAGGCAAATTGCTAATGCGCAGTCAGCTTGCGCGAGTCGCCAAGGTGCGACTTGCAGCTGGCCCCAGCGCTTGCAGAAAATGCAGTATTTTGTCCGCCGTGCGGTCCCAGCAATAGTGCTGGCGCACATAGTCGGAGCCAACCAAGCCGGAGGAGCCAGGCAGGGCAGCCGCCGCCAAGATGCGTTGCGCCATATCTTCAACATTTGGGTAGGCCCATTGCCCATAGTCGCCATCGCTATGCCCGACGGCATCTTTGAACGCCTGGCAGTCCACTGGGGCGAGTGTGGTTTGGATGATGTCCTCCTCCGCCAGAAAGCCCAGGTATTCGGAGTGACCGCCAAAGCGGGTGCTGATACAGGGCACACCGCAGGCAATGGCTTCAATCAGCGGCAGGCTCCAGCCTTCGCAGCGCGAGGGATGCAAAAAATAGTCCGCCGAGTAATACAGCGTGCGCATTTGTTCACGCGAAAAATTGCCGTTGTACACCACGATATTGAATTGGCTTTGGTATTGCTGCACTAGTTGAATGAACTCGGGGTGGAGCACGGCGTTGGTGCCGTTGATCCAGTCGGACTTGGTGAGCAACTCTAGTTGTGCGCCTTGCGCCACAGCGATACGCAGTGCCTCAAAGGCTTCGCGGTAGCCTTTTTTCTGCTCATATTTACCCACCATCAGAAACTTGGTTTTTCCAACTGGCGCCGCGGACGGCTTGCCGTAGGGGTTGTAAAACTTGGGGTCCACGCCTTCGGGTACCACAAAAATTTTGCTGCCGTCCATGCCGCGTTCGAGCAGGATGTCGCGACCCCAATGGCTGGTGGCAAATACGTAGTGAAAACTTTCCAGCCATTGTTCATAACCGGGGTTGGGGCGGCTAGCGTCGAACACGCACCAGTAAATCTTGGTTCCCTTCAGGTTGTTGGCGTACACCTCTGGGAAAAAGAAGATATTGATGTCGCTGTCCATGCTGTCAGACACCGCTGCCTGCACTTCGTCAATGTAGTTGTGCTTGATCAGCTGCACCTGGATCGCTTCAAACTGGAAGGCCTGCAAGGCTTTCACCGTTTGGGAGCAATGGGTCCCCACGCCGGTGGGGCTGTCAACGCCAAAAAATCGGATACGTGGAAACATGCGGAACTTGATCTAAATCGGTTTAGCTGCGCACGCGTGGCACCCAGCATTGGCCCCAGTCCAGGGGCGGCATATTGTTGACGTTGGGAAAGTCCAGCGGATGCGGGGTGGCAGCGATGGCGCCAGGCGCGGCGCGACTGCGGCTCAGCCATGTGAGCTCGAAAATACGCGGTGCTACAAAACCGTTCATATCCACCAGGCCCATGGCGTTATTGGGGTGGCTGTGCACAATAAAGTGCGAGCGCAGGAGTTTGGTGAAAGTGGCTTCCACGATGTTGAGGAAGTCACCGTGACCCCAGCTCTCTACCGAATGGAACTCGATGACCATGATGCGGAATTTCGCAAGTACGCTAGCAGGGCAGGCCAGCAAGGTTTCGTATTCAGCGCCTTCCACGTCCATTTGCAAAATCAATTCGTCATTTTTGGCATGCGGTTCAAACTGAGTAACCCAGTCTTCTAAGGCCACATGGTGGCCCGCCGTATTGCCGCCCACAAATTTTTTGACAAAAGACAGAGCCTGCAAACCATCGGGCACTGTGTCCACGCTGTAATCGGCCAGGTGCGAACCAATGCCGCGCTTGAGCAAGTCGGTTTCAAAGGTCGCAAAGGTATCGACGCCAGGAGAAAAGCAGGCTTTGATGTCTTGTAAATCGTCCGGCACCAAGTAACCGCCGTCGGCCGCTGAACCCATGCGTACCAAGGGAAATTGCGACTGCTGGGGGTGCAGTTTTTGCGCCAGCGCATCTAAACGGCTGGTCGGCGGCATGGGATCGACAAATATGCCTTGCGAAAACATGTCGTAGCGAAAATGGCCGGGTGCTTGCATGGGGCGCTTTCAATCAGGTGGGTAGGCTGCTTTTGATGGTGTGCACGATCTCGTTGTTAGACACAAACAAAGCATCGTTGGCAAATTTGTGAAGCAAAGAAAATCCGGGCAGGCAGGCGCTTAAGGTGGCGAAATTGATTTGCCCTTCGTACCATTCGTCGTCACTGAACTCGGTATAAAAAAACCGCGTCCGACTTAAGACCTGCTGCGCGCCTACCAGTAGATCGCTTTCTGCGCCTTGCACGTCGGCCCAAATGAAATCCACCGTGCCAATTTGCTTTGCCGCTGCCCAATCGTCCAGGCGCATCATGGGCACCGGAATTTGACGCTCGAACTTCACCCAAGGCCAGACCTCCAAATGCGACTTCGGTTTACGGATGGAGCCTGAATGGTCCCAGCCTTGCGGGTCTATATGTTCAGCCCCCGAGCTTTGGTGAAACATCACGGTGCCGTTGTCAGCGCCAATCGCAATCTCTTCCAAACTCACCAGCGGGCTGTGTATATGGGATTTGAATTTTTGGATAGCCCGCGGATCCGGCTCGAAACAAATGATGCGGGTGGTGGACATATGCTGGATAAATTCCGCTGTGGTCTGTCCGCTGTTGGCGCCCACTTCTAACACCAAGGGTGACCCGGTTCCATTACCGACCAAATAGCTCACTTCCTGTACCGACAGCGATTCGCCAAACGATAGCTGCCGCAAGGCGCGGTAGGCGTTAATAAGGTCGGGATGCATAGGATGTCCTTAAGGTGTGCCGGTCGTAGGCACGGGCATTTGATAGCGATCGGCTAAGGCTTTTTCTAACATTTCGTCGGAGGGAGTCAGGGCCGGTGGTCGGCAAGTCATGGCTTGTTGCAGTGCTTGCTTGGCTTGGTCATGCTCGCCGAGCAAAGTTTTTGCGTAGGCCAGATGCAGCCAACTACTGTGGCGCAGGCTTTGTAGTTGCAATACCGCGATGAAATACAGGCTCGCTTGGCGCGGCTGGTTTTGGTTCAGCAACATCACGCCCAGGCTGTGGGCGATGTCCGGGCGCTGGGCGTCGCTCATGCGCTCAAAGCCCATGCGCATCAAGTCCAGGGCCTGGCCCGCCTCGCCGTTTTGCATCATGGTCTGGCAGACCTGCAGCAGCATGCCAGGCTCGATGAGTTGGCGCTCAATTTGCTGCGTCATTTCGGTAAAGCTGAAGTAGGGCAGTGCTGTGGGTCGCTCAATGTGCACCACTGGCGCGGCCTCGCCCAGCAGTCGGGCCATGCGTTGGAAGGTGGAGCCGGAAAATCCTACGATCTGGCTATGGGCCAATATCAGGAGGTCAATCGTCCCTTCGATCATGGCGTCGCGGCTGCGCTCTATATTGCCGTAAGACACCCGGCCTTCCTGGTCTTTGGACGGGCTGATCCAGTCGGCGTTGTCTTCCTTTTTCTCTACATGGTGTGCCTTGGCGCGGGCATGTACATGGGGATGGGCGCAGGCCAGCGCTTCGGCCTGCGGGTCGTCGGAACACACAAAAAATACTTCATTCGGGTGGCGCTGTACTAGGGCCAACACCTCGGCGTCGCTCAGTCCTACGCGTAAATCGGTGCGGCGCAGGTGCAGTCCATGAAAGGGTTGGACCAGGGTCGTGGAAATAAAGGTTTGCACCGCACGGCGAATTTCTTCACTGAAACGCAAACTGCGCAATGCCGCGTGTACCAGCGGCTCAGGAATCCAGGGCGCAATAATGGCTGGGTAGAAAAATATATCTTTGTCCGCGGGAAGACCCCGTTGCGCAAAGTCCTCCATAGATTGGTAGTCATACGCCGACTCAAACGGCACTTGCAAAAACTGCGCACCCATGGCGTCGTGCAGCATCATTTTTGCGTCGGTAAACTTGCCTGCCAAAGTGTCCAGCGCATCGGTGCGTACGTCAAAGGCGTTTTCAAAAATGTCCGCAAAGGCCGCGCCGCACCAGCTGTTGGCCGGCCAGTACACGGTCATGTCTAGTTGGAAATGTTCGGCAATGGCGATACCCGATACCAAAGCGTTGATGCGGTTGCCTATGCCGCCGTCACAAAAGACATAAATCCGGCGCTGTGTTGGTGTCGGCGACGTCATGGCTGTGGCTTCACATCCCCATCCATGCGGCTTGGTAGCCTTGGTAGATCGGCCTTGCGCCTATGTCTTCCATATAGGTCGCAATGTATTTGCCTTTGCCGCCGATGCGCTGGGGCGAGACCAGCTTGAGCTGCCCGGCATCGATATAAAAGGTGGCGCTGGTGGGGGAGTCATCTACCAGCATAAAGGTATTGGTGTTGACCAAAGGTGCTACCGCCAGTAGCTCTTTCATGTGGTGCATGGCACTGTCATGGGGCTTTTCGACGTCCACGTCAAAGGAGTCCAGGTACAGCAGGTCAATATGGGCGTAGGGTTTGATGAGACCGGCGCACTGGTGGCGCAAAAACGTCACGCTATCGGAGGTGTGCACCTGGATGCGGCTGGAGACAATGCTTTTGCACATAGCAGTGCTATCGGGGCTGATGTCCACCGAATGGACGATGGTGCCGGGCACGCATTCACTGAATTTGTCGAACAGCACGGTGCTTTGGCCTTCGCCGGTGAAGGTGCCCTGGTTGCGCACGCATCCGGTTTCTACGATGCAGGCCGGGCGGCCCAACTTCTCCAGATGTTCAAAGGCCATACGGAACGAGCCGGCACGGTGTTGCAGGAGAGGTGCGGCAAAGCCGTTGAAATATTCCCAAAAAGCAGCGTAGTTCATGGTGTGATTGAAAAAAGTGAGCGGGGTTTATTGCATTGCAAGTTTGGCCAGGCCTAGATCTATTAAAGATTGGCGGATATTTTCCACGTCAAACGCGTCTTTGCAGGGTGGCGAGTAGGGGTCGCCCCGGTGGCAAATTACCCCGGTGATGGGCGGCGGATAGTGCTCCTGGCAACCGTAGCAGTCCACTTGCGGCTGAATGGCAATAAAACGCGCCTTAGGCGGACGTTCTAACGGCTCGCGCAGGCGGTGATGGGCGCTGCTAAACATGGCAATTACCGGCGTATCGGTGCAAGCGGCTACATGCAAGGTGCCGGAATCCACGCCCACGTAACACTTGGCGCCTGCGATGATTTCGCGCAATTCATGGATATTGAAGCCGCCCAGCATATTGAGTAAGCGGGGGTGGTAATCAAATGCAATTTCGTGGGTGGAGCCCACCTGTACGATTTTGCAATCGGTGCACTCCAGCAATATGTCCAAAATTTGCTTCCAAGTCGCGTCCGGCAAATTGCGACTCGGCCAGGTGTCCTTGCGCATATGGATGACTATATAGTCATCCGCAATATCCCTGGTTTGCACCAGTTTCGCCCGCTCCCTGTCCGCGTCTGAAGGGAATAATTCCAGGCGTTTATTTTGAATTTTGTCGGCCCCGCCGTGGGAAGTCATCGCATAAGCGTCCACCACATGGACATGGGGCATATTTTCATAGGCCAGGTCTAAATTGATAACCCGCGCATAAGGGCCTTTGGCCTCGCTGAAAGTTTGCGGGGTAAAAACGCGGCGGACGTAGGGATTGTTTTCAAATATCTCGGGCTTCATGGTTAGCACGTCGATATCGCATTGACCAGCGTAATCTTGATGCAGTTGCCGGATAATCGGTGTCGCAAGTAAGACGTCCCCCAGCGCAAGCTGCCGCACCACCATAAAACTGGGAACTAAACTCATTTATATGTCTATTTAAATTATGGAAATTAAATGCATGGATGCTGCTCGGTGGCTGCAGCGCTAATTGTATGAAATTTATCTTAACCGCCCGTGTGCATTTTTTCCCCAGTGCCCGCGCATGCTAGGACAGATTTATCGATTTTGTTGCATTTATTCACCTTTGCGCTTGACCGACCGGCCTCGCTTGGGCAAAGTTGCCGTGCTGCGCGGCTACCCGTCCAAGATTTGCAAGTTGGCGCTGAGTGCGGCGTTGAAACCAAATTGCGGCATACTCTTGACGTCGAAGTGTTTGCCAGCGCATGGAAAAATATTCTGGCAAAGTGTGCTTAGAAACTGAACAAATGAATACTTTTAAATGCCTTGTTTGCGGCCAGACCGCGCCGCTCTATGATGTGGTTGATTTCAATAAGAGCTGCGAAGAATATCGCGGGCGTTTTCTGCCACTGTCCGGCCGTGCGATTCATTATGCACGCTGCAGTAGCTGTAATTACACCTTTGCGCCAGAGTTTGGGTCTTGGACGGATCAAGACTTTCTGGAAAATATCTATAACGAAGATTATATTAAAGTAGATCCGGATTATCTGGATAAGCGGCAGCAAGAAAACGCGGTAATGCTGAATAATTTTTTCGGCGCCTACCGGATGCACATAAGGCACTTAGATTATGGCGGCGGCAACGGCAGATTGGCACAATTGCTTAGAGGCGCTCAGTGGCAATCAGTTTCTTACGATCCATTCCCCAAGAATAATACGCGCTTGTCGGATTTAGGCACCTTCAACTTAATTACCGCATTTGAAGTATTTGAGCATGTACCCGATCCGCACGGGATGATGGAAAATATTGGCAAATTGCTGGAGGGTCAGGAAGCCATGGTTTTCTTTTCTACCGGAATATCGGATGGATTGATAAAGGATAACGAGCGTTTGAACTGGTGGTATGTCGCGCCGCGCAACGGTCACATTGGCATACACACTAGCAGGAGTCTGAAAGTCTTAGGTCAGATGCACAATCTCAATTTCGCCAGTATGGGCACCTCGTTTCACGCCTATTACCGCAAATTTCCGCAATGGGCGGAGAAATTAACCAAACTTTGAGGTCAATCCCTGATTAGACTGCCTCCAGGAGAAAAACGCATTGAACGCTCTTGAAAACTTCGCCGACTGGGTCCATCAAGCCTGGCAGGGCAGCCTGGAATTTTCCGTACTGATCGACGCC
Organism: uncultured beta proteobacterium; assembly: GCA_903951445.1. Lineage (GTDB taxonomy): Bacteria > Pseudomonadota > Gammaproteobacteria > Burkholderiales > Burkholderiaceae_C > Allorhodoferax. The sequence goes on along the minus strand of CAJBBZ010000209.1, from coordinate 4,555 downwards.
GCCTCGCGCCTGGATGCCGCTGGCAAGCGCCCCTTGGCAGCGGTTCTATACCGCACCTGGTTGTCGCGCAACAGCTCGCAGTTCAACCATGTCATCCAGTTCAATCTGGGCGCTACCCTCAGCTTGGAAAAAGACATTGCCGGTTCGGAAGCGGCTTACCGCGAAGCCATCCGCCTGGCGCCTGGCTTCGTACAACCGCGGGTCAACTTAGGTACCTTGCTTGAAGGCCAGGGTAAGATTGAAGAGGCGCTGACTGAGTGGCGCTGGGTGATTGACCATGTGTCGCCGCAAGACCCCAATAACAAGCCTCTGGTGGTGATGGCCCTGAACCAGATGGGCCGGGTGCTAGAAATCCATAAGCGTTTGGACGAGGCCTCGGTGGTGCTGACCAAAAGCCTGGCGATTGAGCCCGAGCAGGTCGATGTGCTGCACCATTGGGTATCGCTGCGCCAAAAGCAATGCGTCTGGCCGACCTACATCCCGCTGCCCAAGGTTAGCCGCAAATTCATGCAGGACGCGACCTCGGCCTTGTCCATGCTCAGCATTTCAGACGATCCGCAGTCACAGCTCGCTGCAGCCCGCCGTTACGTCAAGAACAAGCTGAACTCGGACGTGCCCAATTTATCCAATCCCAATGGATATGGCCACCGCAAAATCCGCATCGGCTACGCTTCGGGCGACTTCTGCTTGCACCCCGTGTCCCTGCTCACGGTGGAATTGTTTGAGCTGCACGACCGCGAAAAGTTTGAGGTCTATGGCTATTGCTGGAGCCCGGAGGATGGTTCACCCATGCGCCAGCGTGTTATCAGCGCCATGGATCATTTCACCAAAATCCACACCATGTCGGATGTGGATGCGGCGCAACTAATTCGCCGCGACGAGATAGATATTTTGGTGGACTTACAAGGCCAGACAGCGGGCGCGCGCGCCAATATGCTGGCGTATCGGCCTGCGCCGGTGCAAATTACTTATTTAGGGTTGCCCGCCACTACAGGCTTACCGTCAATCGACTACGTCATCGCAGATAAATTTTTGATACCCGAAAACGAGGCGCTCAACTATTCCGAGCGCCCGATATACATGCCCGATGTCTATCAGGTCAGCGACCGCAAGCGCAATGTCGGCCCCAAGCCCGGCCGTGCCGATTGCAATTTGCCGCCCGAAGGTTTCGTGTTTTGCACCTTTAACAACAACTACAAATACACCCCAGACTTGTTTGATGCCTGGATGAATATTTTGCGTCGCGTGCCGGGCAGCGTGCTCTTGCTGCTGGCTGATAACCAATGGTCCGAGGCCAACTTAAAGAAGGAAGCAAAGGCCCGCAAAATCGACCCCAAACGCTTGGTTTTCGGCCCGCGCCTGTCTCCGGAAAATTACCTGGCGCGCTACCAGGTGGCAGACCTGTTTCTGGACAGCTTCCCCTTTAATGCTGGCACTACCGCCAACGACGCGCTATGGATGGGCTTGCCCCTGCTGACCCTGACCGGGCGCAGCTTTGCCTCGCGCATGGCTGGCGCTTTGCTGACGGCGGCAAAAATGGAATCATTGATTACCTACAACCTAAAGGACTACGAGGAAAAAGCCGTGGCCCTGGCCAATGACCCGGCGGAAATGGCCCGCTTGCGCGCCCATTTGCAAACGGTGCGCAGCGAAGGCGTGTTGTTCGACACCTCCCGCTTTGTGCGCCACCTGGAAGAGCGCCTTCTGCCACTGGCCAAGCTGGCTGTCTAAGCATCAGGGTTGTCGGCGCGCCTAGGGCAAGTCTGGGCGCTTATGGCCTTGCCCGCCAAGCACCACACATGTCGACGCGGCGGTCTGAGCGCCTAAGCTGTCGAGCGTTACGACCCAAGTGGGACGACGTGCCATAGCAATGTGTCACATCGCCATGAGGAAGCGTGCTGTTACTTGCTGCGCGGGTTGCCGCAGGCCGTATCGCCCGGCTTTTTCCAGCAATGGCAGAGCACGGAAAAATCCTTCATCTGGCCTTTTTTCACGCCGCTTACGGCGCCCTGGCGGCTCGCGGCGTTGGGGACATAGAGACGGGGCAGAAAGCTTTTACTCACCGTAGTACCGCTGAGTAAATGCACCGTCGCACCGTGACAAGCCAGTGGACCGGGCAAATTGTTTTTTATCTCTACCAATAGTTCTGTATCAGACTGTGCGGACCAGCCGGCGGCATATTGCACTTTTTTGGCCTCGGAGGCCGAAAGCTCGACTTCCTCGTACAGTGGCTTGGTTTCAAAAGGTTTCCAAGCCAAGGCCTGCGTGCTAGTGATTAATTGCATGCAAACCAGCCAAAGTACACCGACCATCAGGCGCGCTGTTGCGCCCCTGAATGGCTGCTTTAGCTTGGTCGGCATGGGCATTAGCGCCATTAGCGCCAAGACTTGCTTGCGCCTGTTGTTACCAGGAAAGTTTTCCATCCGTAAGGCCGCGCTCATACTGGCAATGCCGCCAACTCGGCTTCACTAAACCCGGCAGCGCGGCGCGCGGAGATGTTGAACGGCGGCTTGAGGGTCGGCGCTTTGTGCAGTAGCGCAGCTTCGTGGTAATACACCTCAGCTTGCACGCCACGCTGGCGACACAGGGTATGGAACCAGTGGTTACCGATTGCCACGTGACCCACCTCATCGGCAAGGATGCGGTCCAAAATCAGCACGGCCTCTTGGGCATAGGCATAGGGCAAGTTGCGCAGCTTGGCTTGAATCAGCGGCGTGGCGTCCAGACCGCGGGCCTCCAGGGTGCGCGGCACCAGCGCCATGCGGGCCAGCACATCGTCCTCGGTGGCGACGCACATGGTCCACAGGCCATCGTGGGCATCGAAGTCGCCATAGCCAAACCCTAAGCTGCGCAAATGGTCTTGCAGCAGCGAAAAATGCAGGGCCTCCTCACCGGCGACCTGTACCCAATCGCGGTAATAGGCATCGGGCTGTCCGGCAAAACGCCAAGCGGCATCGAGTGCCAGGTTGATGGCATTAAATTCAATATGCGCGATGGAGTGCATCAAAGCCGCATGCCCGGCCACGGTATGGGGCGAGCGCTTAGGCACGGCGCGCGGGTGAATCAGCAGCGGGCGGTCCGGTCGGCCTGGCTCCGCAGGTGCATTAAAAGCCGCCGCTGCATCGCAGGCCAGTGCCCCAGCCTGCGCTGCCAAAGCCCGCACTGCCGCCACCTTTTGGCTAGGGTCGGCCAGCGTGAATGCAGCCAGGGCGAGTGCGCGGAGTTCCATCCCTACAATTCTAGGTACCTTGCAACCCTTTTTAGGAATTCCCGTGGCCGTTTACGAACTTGACCAAATTAGCCCCACCATTCCCGACTCCGCCTATGTGGCCGATAGCGCTCAGGTCATGGGCAATGTGCAACTGGGCGAGCACAGCAGTATTTGGTTTGGGGTCGTGATACGCGGCGATACCGAGCACATCCATATCGGTGAAGGCAGCAATATTCAAGACGGCAGCGTGCTACATGCCGACTTTGGCGTGCCCCTGACCATCGGCAAGCATGTCACCGTGGGGCATAAAGTGATGCTGCACGGCTGCACGATTGGCGACGAGACCCTGGTTGGTATTGGCGCAGTCATTCTCAATAATGCCAAGATCGGCAAAAACTGCCTGGTGGGCGCCGGCTCGTTGGTCACGGAAGGCAAGGAGTTTCCCGATGGCTCGATGATCATGGGCAGCCCCGCTAAGGTAGTGCGCAGCTTGAGCCCCGAACAAATACAAGGCCTGCGCTTGATGGCGCAGCACTACATTGACAATGCCTTGCGTTACAAAGCTTCATTCAACAAAATTGCCTAGGGAAGCTCTGCATAAGTCCATACCCGTCATTGCGAGCGCAGCGAAGTAATCCATTTTGGCTGACCCATTTTGCACTTATGAATCGCCGCGTCGCTGCGCTCCTCGCGATGGCGGACTTCTGCAGACCTTCCCTAAGTCTTTGCATTTACACATACCCGATCCGATCGGCCAGATATTTTCCGGAGCCCCTAGTGTCCCAATTGCATAAATTTATTTTTGATGGACTGCCAGTGCGCGGCATGCTGGTGCAGTTGACCGACACCTGGACCGAAATACTGCGCAGGCGCGCATCCAACACCGATCATGGCTCCTACCCGGTACCGCTGCGTAATATGTTGGGCCAGATGACGGCAGCGGCCACGCTCATGCAGTCCAACATCAAGTTTGATGGCTCGCTGACCATGCAAATCATGGGCGACGGGCCGGTCAAGCTAGCCGTGGTGGAAGTGCAGCCTGACTTGGCTTTGCGCGCTACCGCGACTTTGATCGGCGTGCTACCCGAAGCGGCCAGTTTGAGCCATATGGTCAACGCGCGTAACCAGGGCCGCTGCGCGATTACGCTCGATCCGAAAACCAAGTTTCCTGGCCAGCAGCCTTACCAGGGCGTAGTGCCTTTGTTTGACGACCACGGCCAGCCGATAGAGAATTTGTCCGAGGTGTTGGAACACTATATGTTGCAGAGCGAGCAACTCGATACCACCTTGGTGCTGGCAGCCGATGCCAATAGGGCCGCTGGGTTATTGATTCAGCGCCTGCCG